>CAIPBM010000182.1 GCA_903863295.1 uncultured Verrucomicrobiota bacterium
ACTTGCCGCCGACACTGCCTTCCACGATGTGCTCATGCCCCGGGCTGAACGGTTCCTCAATGAACCGACACCGGAAATCAGCAACGAGCAATGGATGGAATCGTGCCGCACCAGCGACCGCAAGGCGGAGCCTTTGATCGACCGACGACGATTTCGCATGATTACTATGATCCTAGCCGAAGGCATGGAAAACAAGGGTCGGTTCCTGCCGGCCATCGAAAAGGAAATCACGGCGATTTGCAGCGAGCCCACCTGGGTTCTCCCCGCGCATGACAAGCAGATGCTCAACTATAACGGTACGCAAAAAATGATCGATTTGGGTGCGGGCATGACGGGTTGGACCCTGGCGACGGCTGATTCAATGCTCGGCAATCATCTCTCCGAGGCGACGCGGAAGCTGATCCGCGACACGACGCGGGAAAGGGTCATTGAACCTTACCTCGCGGAAAGCCAGGGCCAGACACACATCGAGTGGTGGCGCACCAATAATTTCAACTGGAATGCCGTGGTTCATGGCGGTGTCGTTGGCACGGCGCTGGCGCTGGATGATTCGGTTGAGGAACGCGCGGAGATCATCGCTTCCGTCGAAAAAGAAATTCCGTTCTATCTGGAGGGGTTCCCGAAGGACGGCTATTCGACGGAAGGGATGGGCTACTGGAAATATGGCTTCGGGCATTTCATCATGCTCTCGGAAGCGATCCTAAACGCGACCCATGGCAAGGTGAACTTGTATGCGAATGATCAGGCCCGGCTGGTTGCGCAGTTTCCCCGACGTTTTGAAATTGTGCCGAACGTTTACCCGGCCTTTGCCGATTCAGCTTACTTGGAGGAGCCGGCTACCTGGCTCTATCACATTATCAATAATCGGTACGGGCTGGGGGACGACGTGCCCAAGACATTGACCGTCGATGGCATGTACTCGGCACTGCTCTACGGGAACGCCACAAACCTGACCTTTGATTCCTCCGCGCCACCTCTTTTCACCGGAACCAGTAAGGCTACCCAAGGGCACCGCTTGAGAGATTGGTTTGAGGATGGCCAGGTTCTGATCGGACGTCTTCCGGAAGGCAAAACAGGGCTCAACTTTGCGATCAAGGGCGGCAACAACGGAACGAGCCACGGCCATAACGACCTGGGCAGTCTCGTCATCGTCTCGGGCAAGCAACCGCTCGTGGTCGACCCGGGGTCGACCCTTTATGGCTCGACCACCTTTTCTTCCCAGCGTTATGAGAATGAGATTCTCAACTCGTATGGCCACTCAGTTCCCAAAGTGGCGGGACAGCTCCAAATGCGGGGAGAACAGTATGCGGTCACAGTCGACGCGACGAGTTTTACGGATGCCGCGGACAGTTTGACCCTCGATTTGACCAAAGGCTATAGCGTGCCCGATTTGAAGAAATTGACGCGTCGGCTCGACTACACGCGCGCGGACAAAGGTACCGTCACAGTGACGGATCAGGTTGAATTTGCCGCGCCCCAGGCTTTCGGCACGGCCCTTGTAACCTACGGTGAAGCCAAGGAAGAAAAGCCCGGTATCTGGACAATTACACAAAACGGCGAGACGGTGCGGGTGGAAATCAGCGCGGGTGGTCTTCCGTTCACGGTAACGAATGAAGTGCTCAAGGATGAATCGAGGGTTGGGAAAGTGAACCGCCTCGGAATTGATCTCAAAAGCCCGGCTGCCGCCGCAGCAATCATGATGAAAGTCACCCCGGTGACCTGAGGCAGATATTCTACGGCGTACTCTCAATCCAAGCTTCGATCAGTGGGTTTGTTTCTCAAGAAATCACTATGAATAGTTCCTTCGTTTTCTGTTCCGCCGCTTTTTTTCGATTTGCATGCGGTGTGCTGGCATTGGGGCTGACGCTGTCAGCGCCTTTACGAGCGGCCTCATCCTGGGACGGGAAAGCACCGGTTGAATATGTCCTGACGGTTGATACCGACCGGCCTGATGCCCTCTACCATAAGGGTGAGACGGTTACCTTTAACATCGCGCTACAGCACAATCAACAGCCCGCGACGGAAGGCACGGTCGATTGGGTGATTTCCAAGGATGGCGTGGTGCCGCCGATAGCCAAGGGCACGGCAACCCTGGTGGACGGCAAGGCTTCGGTTACGGGAACCCTGGATGAACCGGGATTCTTGCGGTGCGATGCGACGTTCAAGCAGGACAAGACAAGCTTCACTGCTCCGGCCGCCGCTGCGATTGACCCAACGGAGATCAAGCCCAGCATGCCGGTGCCGGATGACTTTGATGCCTTTTGGGCGGAAAAGAAAAAGGCGCTCGCGGCGATCCCGATCAATGCGAAAATGACGCCCGTACCGGTCCCCCCGGTTTACGCGACCGCCGGGCCGTTGGAGGCTTTTGATGTCCAGGCGGACTGCATCGGTAATCCTGCTTCCGGCTATTACGCGCGTCCCGCCGGGGCCAAGCCCAAGAGTTGCCCCGCGCTACTCTATGTTGAGGGTGCCGGTATACGGAGTGCCGAGGTTGGGGTGGCTGCCCGCATGGCCGGCAAGGGTTTCCTTGCGATCGATCTGAATGCTCACGGACTACCCAACGGGAAACCGCGGGAATTTTACGATGCATTGATGAATGGTGAGCTCAAGGATTACAAGACTCACGGGCGGGAATCCCGCGACACCTATTACTTTCTCGGGATGTTTTTGCGGGAAATCCGGGCGATCGATTTTCTCACGTCGCAGCCGGAATGGGATGGGCATACGTTGATCGTGCAAGGCGTCAGCCAGGGCGGTGGGCAGGCGATTGCCGCCGCCGGGCTTGATCCACGCGTGAGTTTCATGGCCTGCGGATTTCCGGCCTTGTGTGATCACACCGGAATGGTGGCCGGACGGATCGCCGGCTGGCCGAAAATGGTTCCCTTGGGCGCGGATGGAAAGCCGGATCCCGCTGCGTTGGAAACGGCCCGGTACTTTGATTGTGTCAACCTCGCCAGCCGGATCAAGGTGCCCTGCTATTTTTGGATTGGCTTTGTCGATTCCATCACTCCGCCCACTTGCAGTTATGCTGCTTACAATGCCGTGACGTCCAAAAAGGAAATCGTGAATGGCCCGGCCTACGGACATGGTCGTGATGCCCCGAACTTCTGGCCAACCTTCAATCAAGTCGTCATCACCGAAGCTGCCGCCGAACGGGCCGCAGCCAAGGAGACCACGTCGTCTCCTTAACCCAAACTTTTAATCACTAATGAAAACCATCCGTTATCCATCGTCCTCCTGTTTACAACGCAACGGTATCTTCCTTTTACCACTCTTGGTAGGCGTGATGGGTCATGTCCAGGCGGCCTCGTCGTGGGACGGAAAAACTCCGGTTGAGTATGTGGTGAGCGTCGAAACGGATAAACCCGACGCCATCTATCATAAGGGTGACACGGTCACGTTTAACATTCAGTTGCTGCACAACCAGCAACCCGCGACTGAGGGTACTGTCGACTGGGTGATTACCAAAGACAGCGTTGTCCCTCCAATCGCCAAGGGCACGGCGACCCTGACGGACGGCAAGGCCACCGTCACGGGTAAGCTCGATGAGCCCGGCTTCCTGCGCTGCGACGTCACGTTCAAGCAGGACAAGACGACCTTCACCGCTCCGGCGGCGGCGGCGATTGACCCCACGGAGATCAAACCGAGCATGCCGACGCCAGATGATTTCGATGCTTTCTGGGCGGAGAAAAAGAAGGAGCTGGCCGCCGTGCCCATCAATGCGGTCATCACTCCCGTGCCGCCTCCACCGGATCGTCCGGGCGTGGAGACTTTTGCCGTGCAGGCGGACTGTGTGGGTAAACCGATTTCCGGTTATTACGCCCGTCCCGCCGGAGCGAAGCCGAAGAGCTGTCCAGCCCTGCTCATGGTCGAGGGTGCGGGAGTGCTGAGCACCGACCTGTTGTCGCCCACACGCTGGGGTCAGAAGGGATTTCTTGCGCTGGATATCAATGCCCATGGAATTCCGAATGGCCAGCCGAAGGAGTTTTACGCCGCGCTCAACAATGGCGAATTAAAAGATTACCGGATTCATGGCCGCGAATCGCGTGACACCTATTACTTCCTCGGCATGTATCTTCGCGTCATTCGTGCACTCGATTTTCTTGCCACACAACCGGAGTGGGACGGACACACGCTCTTCATTGAAGGTGGCAGCCAGGGAGGAGCTCAGGCGATTGCCGGGGCTGGCCTTGATCCCCGGGTGAGCTTCATTTTTGCTGCCTATCCTGCGGGATGCGATCACACGGGAATGGTGGCGGGACGCATTGCCGGTTGGCCGAAGGTGGTCCCGATGGGAGCGGATGGAAAACCCGATCCGGCGGTACTCCAAGCCTCACGCTATTTTGATGGCGTCAACTTTGCCAGCAGGATCAAAGCTCCAGCCTTCTTCTGGATCGGATTTTTGGATAAGGTGGCACCTCCGACTTGCAGCTATGCCGCCTACAATAATATCCCGGGCAAGAAACAGATCATCAATGATCCCAGCCATGGTCATGACAAGGGAGATGACCCCAAGTTCTGGACCAGGATTGCCGAGATCACGATTGCGGAGCAGAAGGCCCAGGCCACTCCTGCTGCCTCGCCTTAGTTCATCTTTTTGATGGAAGGTATCTCTCTTGCCTGACCAGACCCTCTCCGCCGATCCAGTGGTGCCGGTTTCCGGCAAGGGAAAACTTTGGCATACGGGCACGCTGAGCTATACCACGGGTGGGCTGGTCATCCTTTTTTGCTGGCTGCTCTGGGGCGACTTTGCCTGGCAGATGAAGGAACGATCCATTCCCTCGGTTGTCCAGGTCCTCTTCAATAGGTTCAACGCGACCGACTTTGAGGCGGGCTGGCTGATCGGTTCTTTGCCTCAAGCCTTAGGCCTGATTCTGGGGCCGATCATCGCTTACAAATCTGATCGGCATCGCGGGCCGTGGGGGCGACGCATTCCCTTTCTCCTGCTTTCCACGCCGCTCGTGGTGGTTTCGATCCTCGGACTTGCTTTCAGCCCCCAGATGGGAGCCTGGGTGTACCGCGTAGGGGGGATGCATGCGCCGGGACCGGAAGGAGCCATCCTGGCTTTTCTCGGCCTTTTTTGGATGCTTTTTGAGGTCGCCACCATCATCGCCAATTCGGTCTTCAATGGTTTGATCAACGACGTGGTGCCGCAGGAAGTCATCGGTCGTTTCTTTGGGATTTTTCGCGCCTTGAGCCTGATTGCGGGAGTGGCCTTTAATCACTGGTTGCTCAAGGAAGCCGAGCAACATTACCTCTGGATTTTCGTCGGCCTGGCGGCGCTCTATGGAATCGGTTTTGCCATGGTCGGCTTCCGGGTCAAGGAGGGCGATTATCCACCTCCACCGCCAGCGGGGCCAAGCCGGGGTGTGGTCGGCTTTGTCCAGGCCGCCATCGGCTATTTCCGTGAGTGCTTCGGTATCCCCTACTACTGGTGGTTCTACGCTTTCATCGCCATTTCATGGATGTCTTTCATGCCGATCAACATTTACAGCATCTTTTTCGCCAAGAGTCTTCACATGGATCTGGGTGATTTCGGCAATTGTCTGGCGCTGACTTTCGCCATTTCGTTTGCTCTCTCCTATCCGCTCGGGGCGATGGCCGACCGGTTTCATCCACTGCCTTTGGGACTTTGCATGCAGGCGCTCTATGCCGTGGTCACGTTGCTGGCCGGTTTATACGTGACTGATACCGTCACATTCGGCATTGCCTTGGTCGCCCATGGAGTGGTCTCAGGGGCTTGGATGACGGCCACGGCCTCGGTCGCGCAGCGGTTGCTCCCGCGGCAACAGTTCGCCCAGTTTGGATCGGCGTGTGGAATGGTGGGCAGCATCTGCGGTATCGCGATCGGCCCTCTCACGGGCTACTTGCTCGACCACACCCAACACGTCTATCGCTACACCTACCTGTTGGCCTGTGGATTCAATCTCATCGCCTTCTTTTGCGGCTTTGTCCTCTACCTCAAGTTCAAGTCTCTGGGTGGCCCCCAAGGCTACATTGCGCCTGAGTAAACGACTTCCGGGAGGATCGGAGGGGCATTTACCCTACAAGTTGAATAGAAGGGAGGTTGAACCTCCCGAGTAGTTTGCGAGGTTAAGGCTAACAAATGAAAATTTAATGCTTGGGCTGCCTCGCTCCTGCGTCGTTCCTTAAGCATCCCTCGTCATAAGTCGTTCATGCCTATCCTCACTGATCGTCAGTCCGTACCCCCAGCACTTACCGCCCGGGTTGACAAATCTCAAGACAGGATCCTTTATGCCCTGTCAGAGAAAGATCGCGCCCAATTTTATCCCTCTTATCGCGAGGGATTTCCAACTTCAGATCAACAGCACCAGATCGATACGGGTAGTTTTAAATCATACCCGGAATGGGAAGACTACCTGGCCCAATTGCGTCCTACCGTCATGGTCTCGTGCTGGTCCACTCCCCCACTCCCCACCAAGCTCCTGCACACCGAGGCCCTGCCTCTGCGTTATTTGTGTCATACGACGGGAACCGTACGGCGAATTGTTCCGCGGGAATTTTTGGTTGGTGGTGGGATCGTTACCAATTGGGGGAATGTGATCAGTCAGAATGTCGCTGAGCACGCGGTTTTGCTTATTCTTTCTTCCCTAAGAAACATCACTCACTGGCGGGCTGAGATGAAAAAGGGGCACGATTGCTGGGGCAATGGGCAATTATTCGGGACACGCTCTTTGCAAGGTAAGAAGGTGGGGCTTCACGGCTTTGGCAATATCGCAATGGAACTGATCCGGTTACTGTCTCCTTTTAACGTCGAGTTCCTGGCCTTTTCCCAGAATGTGCCGCATCCCTACATCAAGTCCAAGGGAGTCTTTCCCTGCGCCGACTTAAAGGAGCTTTTCCGCAAGAGCGATATCATCATTGAATGTGAGGCCCTGACTGAGCACTCCAGGGGCTCCGTCACCGAGGAACTTCTCCGCACCATGCAGGACGATTCCGTTTTTGTGAATGTGGGGCGGGGAGACGTCGTCGATGAGAAGGGTATGGCTGCCGTGGCGGCGGAGGGGCGCATCCGGATTGCCTCCGACGTTTTTCAACGGGAGCCTCTGCCTAAAGACTCCCCGCTACTTAACGTTGATGGCGTTATCTTATCGCCGCATATCGCGGGGCCGGCGGGGGATTGGTTCCACCGATGCGGAGAATATGCCATGAATAACGTGGCCCGTTATCTTGAGGGAAAACCGCTTCTCGGCGAGGTGACGTTGGAAATTTACGATCGTTCCACGTAGAGAGGGATCGATTTCGCGAGCGGCTTAAATCGCACCAAGCCGCCTTTGCCGGGACACTGGGGGTAGAGGCCGAGGGTGGCCCAGACATACCAGGCAGACATCTCCCCGTTATCCTCGTCTCCAGGCAGGCTCTGGGGACTATACAGCTTGCTCGCGACTTGGTGAACCCAGCTTGAGGTTTTTTCCGGCTGTCCCATCAACGCATAAAGGAACAGGAAGCCATGCACCGGTTGGTTGGAATGGGCGTATTGTCCAAACCCGGCCAGGGCCATTTCGGTCATTTCGTGGATTTCAAAGCCATACGTGCCCGTCTCAAACGTGGCGGGCAGGGCGAGCATTTTGTCCAATTTTTCGCAGAGTTTCTCCGGGCCGTCGAAGAGTGAAGCCAGCCCTTCGGGATCGTGAGGGACGTTGAACGTATGTTGCCAGGGGCCACCCTCAACAAAACCACCGCCCCACTCGAATTCACGGAAGGGAGTTTTCCAGCTTCCATCGGAGAGACGCTCCCGCATGAAGCCGACCGACGGATCGAAGACGTTTTTGTAATGGAGTGTCCGGGGAAGAAGAAGTTCAGCTTCGCGGGTGCGTCCCAGAAAACGGGCTACTTCGCTTACGCAAAAATCATTATAGGCGTAATCGAGCGTGCAAGAGGTCGGCGCATGATAGCCTTTGTCGGCGGGCACGTAGCCGAGGCGCACATAGTCCTCCAGCTCGCGACGGCCGTAGCAGCCGCTGTCGCTGGGAACGGTGGCGTTTTTCCAAAGGTAGGAAAACGCTTCCTCCACATTCCAGTCAGTAATACCGCGAGCCACGGCATCAGCTACGACCGCATCGAAATGAGTGCCAATCATGCAATCGCGCAGGCCCGGACTGGCCCACTTGGGTGACCATCCGGCTTGCCGACAGGCATTCAGCCAGCCCTCAAGGATCCTTTTGAGTATATCCGGATAAAAGGTGGCGAAAAGTGGATAGACCGTGCGGTGCGTATCCCAGAAACCGTTGTCCGTGCAAAGAGGTCCCGGGTGGACTTGGTCGTCATACGGACTGTGATGAATGACCTTGCCTTGCTCATCCACTTCATCGAGGAAACGCGGGAAAAGGAGGCAACGGTAGAGGCAGGAATAGAAGGTTTTCTCCTGTCTCTCATTGTGCCCCTCGATGGCGAGGCGTTCCAGGAGATCACTCCAGATGGCTTCACCCTGGCTGAGAATGTCCTCCAGACCGAGTGCCTTCAATTCTCGCTGCAGCGAGTAACGAGCCATCCCGCCGTTGATGAACGATCCTGCCAAGCGCAGTTCAAGGCGTCGCGTGGAGGCGGGAAATGTCCAGTACCCACCGTCGGTCAACGCTGTAAACGTCTCTGGCTGCTCACTGAATTCGCCGAAGAAGTGGAGTCCATAACTCCGTTTCACACCCCAGCTATAATCTTCCGTTTTTCCGCTGAAATGATTTTGCCCCGGCGAGGGGATCACCGTATGGACACCGTCAAAGTGGAATCTGATCTTGAGCGCTTCGGTTGACTTGGAGGTAAAAACAAACAGAGCTCCTCGTTCGGTCGGGGACATCTCACAGGTAATGCCGTAACGCAGGAGCTCAGCGCGAAGATAATGAGGCTGGCATTCATCCAGGCGATACGCGGAGGCTTGATGTTGGATTTCGTCCCGCGAGGGTCCATTAAAGGCGGTGACGAGCAGGCTGCTGTAATCGCCCATCCAGGGACTCGGTTGATGGGTCAGTCGTATTCCCCAAAGTTGGCGATGGGATGGATGAAAAAGCCAAGGTCCCTGGGCGGTCTGCGGAGTCCAATGATGCATGCCAAAGGGACGTGCGACGATGGGCAGCGTATTGCCGGTGGAGAACTCCTTGTCGGAAGCGGTGCCCTGCAGGGGATTGACCTTGGAGATGTAGCTTTGCATGAGAAGAAGGGTTTAACCCTATTGCAAGCGAATGGAGAGCGGTTGTCAGTTCCGGCTTGATTCAATTTGTAGCGTGGGTGTACCCGTAAAGTCCGGGAACAGCAGGAACGGCAACGGCTTGATTCGCTGTTTTTTCGAATCAGGCAACGACGAGTTCGGCCACGCGCACGACCATGTCGTAGCCATAATTATACCCGGTGCAATCAAGGGTGAGCAGGGATCCATCCGGAGATTGAGTGAACCGCCCTTTTTCGTCATCGTCCAACCAGCGGACGGATTTAATTCGCGCAGGAAATCCGTCCACCCCCCGTGGACCGTTTCCGCCTTTTTGGAGCACGACATGCGCGTCGCCCCGGCGGGAGAGATCGTGGGCAAAGTAGTAGTAGGAATTTCCCTTTTTAAGCAGAAAATCGCGCCCGGGGCAGGTGGCTGGCACGGGTTTCCCTTCATAGATCAGGTTGCCATGGCGGCCAATCCACTGGCCCACTTTACGGAGCAGGGCTGCCTCGTAGTCCGGTATGCCGCCGGTCGGGGTAGGCCCGACGTTGAGCAAATAATTCGCGCCAACTTTTCGGCACGCGCAGAGGTTTTGGATGATATCCGCCGGGCTCTTGAAATTGAAATCGTTTTGGCCGATGCCCCAGTGGCTGTTCAACGTTTCGCACATTTCCCCGGCGACATATTTCGGCCAACCCCTTCGGTCAGGTGCAACCGGTAATCCCTGTTCAAATGTGGTGCTGTCGATTTCCGGATGTCCCTTGGCCCCCCGTGCGTTCAGCCCGGTGTTATTGATGATGATTGCCTCGGGCTGATATTTGCGAATCGTCGCGTAGAGCCGATCCTCCTTCCAGTCGGATTGCGGACGTGACCAATTACCGTCAAACCATAGCCCGCCGATTTTGCCATAGTGGCGGCAGAGAATTTCGACTGAGTCATTCAGGTAATCGAGATACTCGGCGAATTTTTTTTCGCTGCAGTTGGCGGAATCCCGGCCCCAGTCGAGTGTCGTATGATAAAGGAAGGGAACGATGTCATCCATGCGGCAGGCTTCGACAAATTCCTGAACCAAATCCCGTTTCGCGGGTGAATGAGGTGCATCAAAAGAGGAAAGTCCACGCGTATCGTAAAGCGAAAAGCCTTCGTGATGCCGGGTGGTCAGGACGGCATAGCGCATCCCGCTTTCGCGGGCGAGCCTGGCCAGGGCGGGGGCATCAAAATCGCTGGCGGTAAACTTGGAAGCTAATTTCGCGTAGACGTTGACCGGAATCTTGTCGTGGAACTGGATCCACTCGCCCCGGCCAATCTGGGAGTAGAGTCCCCAGTGGATAAAAAGACCATAGCCAAGACGTTCAAAGTGGGAGATGCGAGCGAGCGGTTTCGGAAGGGATGATTTCATGGGTGGATTGACAAACCTCAGCCCTAAGGCATTCCGCACACCCACGCAAGTTGAGCTCTATGATACCTGTAGAGAGGCTCGGGGCATGGCCTTATTCTTTTTCGGCGTCTTTTCCAGGTTTTGATGGAAGACCGATTGCCCATCTATCCACTTTCCTTCCACCAAAATACGGAGGGGGGTCTTCGGAACGCCGCGCTCGTTGCGATGGATCATACCGACTAGAAAGTCGACTGCACTGCTGCCGATCAGGTCATCGTTCTGGTAAATGCCCGCAAGTTTTCCGGGAGTATCCGTATAGAGGAGAAGCAGGGCCAGTCCACATTCCGTATAGGGGATGCCGAGCTCTTCCATGTAAACGGAAATACGGTCGTACATGCTGAGGATAACGGCGGGTTTATATTTTTTGTACCAGCGATGAAAATCTTTTTTCTGCAGCTCTGCATCGAAGTCCCTTAGGATCAGCATGGGAACATCTTCGGCCAATTTGACTCGTCGCCGTTCCGTGAGATAACCGGAAGAGAAGTTCTGGTCGGTGCGTTCATCCGAGTTATGGGTTGTAATAAATCCGATCCGGCGATAGCCATATTTACGGAGAACCCGGACCCCCATGCGCGCGGAACTATATTGGGCATTGGCCACCATATGGAGGCGCGGGCGACTGAGTGAATAGCCGAAAGTCACCGCCGAGTAGTTTTCCCAATCGAAGTTGAGGTGAGATCGATTGTGAGGTTGAGGAGGCAGGAGTAGTCCCTGGATATTGCGGGCCTGAAAGATTTTTGAGAGGCGATTCGTGCTGAATTCCGCGAGATTAAATTCCTCCAGGCGGTAGCCCAGTTCCTCGCAACGTTGTCTCGCGGCGTTAAGATAGACCTTCGTGAATCGACCCAGGTACAGTTGACTGGGAACCTTGTAAGCATTGACCCAGGCGATGGTACCTTCAAAGCCGGACGCCTTCACCGTCTTACGATAGGCCTGGAGTGCCGACAGCATCGGATCGGGACGGTAGCCCATTTCCTTGGCCAGTTGCTGGATGCGTAGCCGCGTCGCCTCAGGCAGCGAGGGGCTGTTGCGAAGGGCCAGGGAGACGGTGGTAAAGTGAACCTTGGCGCGAAGCGCGATATCGCGCTGGGAAATCCGTTGGACGCTCATTCCCGATTATAGGACAAATTTCACTCTATAGGTAGCATAAAGAGAGAAAGAGGTGCTTGGGCTCGTGCGGCGATTCATTGAAATCGATTCTACAAGTAGAGCTAGGAACCTATTGATCCGCCTTGGCATGTTCCCCAAGGTTCAAAAAGAGCAAACCCTTCATCCCCGTCAGAAGTATTGAACATTAGTCCAAAAGTTAGCTGCGTAAAATTTAGCGGAGTTTTCAAAACCAAATTTTATTCACGTAAGACCACTCCAGGTAAAATATGAAACGATCCATCCTTCCCGCACCGTTAATCACGTTTAACTTCAATGCGTTTTCCCGTTTTTCCTTACTTAAACGAACCTTCATCGCCACCTCGGCGATAATGGCAGCGATGGCTGTGATTTCGCCAGTTCCAGGTGCAACCAAGACGTGGACTGGTAACACGAGCACCGATTGGGCGACGGGGACTAATTGGGGGACGACGGCACCTGCTTCGACCGATTCATTGGTGTTTGGTGCTCCCGGTTCGGCTGGGGCGTTGCTTACCAACACCCTGACGTCTAGTTCATTTAACGTTGGCGGAATCACCTTTAACTCATCCGCGACGACGGCTTATACCTTCACCGGTAATACCTTCAATTTAACGGCTGGCATTGTCAATAACGGTACGGCCCTTCAGACGTTCAATAATACGGGTGGCTTGACAAACAGTGCCAACTCCACCTTTGTCGTTAGTTCGAGCGGAGGGATAAGTATTAATTCGCTTACGGACACTGCCACTACAAACCAGACGACAACTGTCAATGGCGCCGGCGGAACGTTGACGATTGGATCGTTTGCCTTGAATAGCGGTGCGACAACTGCTGCCGCTGTGACAGACACTATCACCGGTACTGGGAACGTCACGATCACGGGAGCTATTACCAACGGTAATGCGTTTGCCAATGGTCTGAACTATACGGGAACCGGAGTGCTCACACTCGCTGGCAGCAACAGCTATACGGGAACGACAACGTTAAACAGCGGTAATGCGGGGAGCTTGGTTACTGCTGGGGGGGCGGGGGCCGCTTTGATGCTTAATAACGCAGCAGCACTGGGAGGAAACGGGGCGCTTGTTTTGACTTACGGGACTATCGATAACACGAGTTCTGGAAACCTTACCTTAACAAGCACTAATGCAATCAGTCTCACTGCCAATGGCTACGTGACCTTTGGCGGTACGCACGATTTGAATCTCGGCGCTGGCGTAGTCTCCATCAATAGCGGGGCAGTCCTGAATCTGAATGGCTCAAGCGCGACTCTAACCTTTGGCTCTTTGGTTAATGCCGGCGGAGCAGGTATTATAGACACGATCAATGGTGCTGGCGATACGCTTGCCGTTGGTAGCTTCGGTCTTAGCGGCACGGGCACTTCGACATCTGTCGTCTTTTTGGGCAATGGTAATATCAACTTCACGGGTGCCATCACCAACGGCAGTACGGCGACAGCTTCCTCGTTTGCTTACAACGGTCTCGGGACCGTCACGATGGCTGGCGCGAATACCTACGCTGGTGGAACAACCCTTTCTCACGGAACAATTAATCTTACCGGTGCTCTGAGTAGCAGCAGTACCGGAGGGGCGGTAACAGTGAACGGGGGTTTTCTCAATGAGAGTGGAACAGGTACGATCGGCAACAGTACGACGGCCGTGACTCTCACCATCAGCGGGGGCACAAGTACGACGCCGGGCGGCCAGGTCGTCTTGAGTGGAAACAATACGAATACGGTGAATCCCAGTCTGGGCGTAAATACATCCCTGACCCTCGACTTCAGTGCTGCGGGGGCCCCGACCACGAATATTTTGAGTGCTGCCTCAACGATCACTCATAACGGTGGTACCCTCGTCATCAAGGGACTCTCAGGTGCGACAAACAGCGAAACAGTAAAATATGGTTTGGGTGCGCTATCGACGGACTCGATTGTTTTTGCTCAGAACGGGGCCACAGCGCTTAACCTGACCTTCTCCACCATTGCGCGTAATGCAAATACGGGCACGCTTGATATCACGCTGCCGACCGCCGGTACGGTGACATTTTCTGGTGGCAGCGGCGCCGCCGTCTCTGCAAGCGGAATTCTGGTCAATAGTCTGGGAAATGCCTACGCCACGGCGAACGGTGGGACGACTTGGCTGCTGAACACGTCCGGGGTACTGACTGCCCTGTCGAGTTACAGCACCTCCTATCTCACCGCTAATAATGTTGATGTGGGAGCGAGTGATTCCGTCACCACGGCAACTGCCGGATCGCTTCGGTTCAATGGCAGTGGTCGTAGTCTTTCGATAAGCGGCACTTTGACTGACTCCAGTAATGGTATCCTGGTGACGCCTGGCTCGTCGGGCACCATTTCTGGCGGGACCCTTACTAATAACAGCAAGGAATTGATTATCATTAATAATGGAACCTTGACGATTGGTTCGACTATTGTTGGCACTGGTGCAGTGACGATCGCCGGGTCAGGAGTAACAACCTTGTCTGGGGCCAATTCCTACACGGGCTCAACCAATATCGATAATCTGGCCAATTTGGTCGTTTCCAACAGCGGAAGCACGACTAGTGGTACGACGAACAATGCCTTGGGCGGAAGTGCCATTCAAATGGGAATTGGCAGCTCACTTAGTCTCCGTAACGATGGTGCGGGCGGAACTTCAGCCGGTACGGTTTCCTACGGTAATACCTTTACGTTCAGCGGTGCGGTTAATATTGACGTCAATAATGTGACCAGCGGTGTTACCAATAAAACCCTGGCCCTTGGTGGTGATGCGGGCGTGTCCACCCAGTCACAGATCAACATCACCGGAGGTAACGGTTATAGTCTGAGCTTGGGAAACATTGGAGCGACCTCTACTTCCAGCGAAAGCGTCGACTTCAATCCTACGACGGCTAATGTCAACATAGGTTCTCTGACTGGAAACGCATCTGGGACTAGCGGTGTCATTGATAGCTACAAGTTGGACGGAACTTCCACGGGGAATACCATCACAGGTATCATCAGCAATGGCGGGGCGGCGACGACGGCGATCAATAAAATTAACAGCGGCACATGGACCCTTGGCGGAGGGGTTGCAAATACCTATACAGGCGGTACTTCGGTGGGCGGTGGCACTCTCACGCTGGCAGCGGGAACGGGCACAACCCTGGCCACAACGGGAGCTCTTACTTTGAGTGGTACGGGTACCTTCAACTATGACAATACCGGCGCCTCTGGTGCGACTGCGCAAAGCTTGGGAGCCCTGTCCTTTACCGCTGGAGATGGCGCGGTTCAGATTTCACGGGTAGCAAACCAAAACTCAGCCCTCACCTTTGCTTCATTCTCTCGTAGTGCTGGGGCGACGGCGAATTTCATCCTGGGTAGCGGTGGAACGAACGGGACGAGCAATGGATTTGTCCTGACTGGTCAGACGACGGGTCTAATCAATCAGGGAACCTTCTTTGGCGGCAGCAGTTACGCCTATTACGATTCGGGCGGCTTTGTCCGGGCAATCAACTATGGCACCGATGCTTTGAGTTCCACGAGTGCAGGGGGCACGACCCTGAGTCCCGTTCAATCAGTCTCCGGGGTAACGACAACGGCTAGCACCACCATCACTATTGCCACGACTGGGCTTGCGGTCGGGCAAGTCGTCAACGGGGCTACGATTCCTCAAGGAGCGACCATCACGGCGATTGGTACTGGCAATATTACCATCAGCTCGGCGGCCACGGCGGGCACTGGAACGCTGACTTTCTGGAATCCCAATGTCCAGACTACAGGAGCTGTCACGGCCCAGACTGCGGCATCCTACAAAACGTTGAATCTAGCCGGAACGAGCACCACCGCAGGCAATAATGATTTCACTCTGGCCTCAGGTGCGACTGTGACTCTTCAGGGCATTCTGCGGTCGGGAAATACACTTGGAAGCAGCGCAACGATCAGTGGCGGTACAGGTATTGCCATCGCACCTGCGAGCGATCTGGTGGTACGTACGGATGGCGTTAATGACTTGCTTACGATTAATACCGTGATTTCTGGCTCGAATGGTAACGATAATCTGGTGAAATCGGGAGCAGGAACCTTGGTCTTGGGGACATCAGCTGTAGATACCTATTACGGCAACACCTACATCAATCAGGGTATCCTGAGTATTACACAGGATAGTAATTTGGGCGGTCTTGCTCCTGCCATTCCTGTTGTTTATCTGAACGGGGGTACCCTGCAAGCAGGGGCTTCCAACGTTACTCTTCTGGCGAATCGT
This sequence comes from uncultured Verrucomicrobiota bacterium, assembly GCA_903863295.1. Taxonomy (GTDB): domain Bacteria; phylum Verrucomicrobiota; class Verrucomicrobiia; order Methylacidiphilales; family UBA1321; genus JABDGH01. Next base: position 15,968 of record CAIPBM010000182.1, read on the forward strand.
AATATTGCTCTTAGCGCCAACGAAGGTACGCAAACCATCGATACCAACGGAAATACGATGACGGTCAATGGAGTGATCAGCGGAGGTCTCGTTTCTATTACGAATGGCGTTTCCACCAGCACATTCAATAAAATCGGTGCCGGTACACTGGTATTGAATGGAACTGACACCTACGTCAGTACGACACTGATCACGGCAGGCACTCTGCAACTTGGTAACGGTGGTACATCGGGCTCGCTCACCGCAAGCACGGCGATCGTGGACAACGGTACATTCGCCATTGATCGGTCGAACACCGTTTCACAAGGATACGATTTCCTGCCACTGATAAGTGGTTCGGGTAATGTGAGCCAGATCGGTACCGGCTCAACCTTCTTCACGGCAGCCAACACCTACACCGGCGGTACAACGGTTACCCACGGCAAACTCTACGTGAACAATACCAGCGGTTCAGGTACCGGTTCCAACTCGGTGACGGTCAACAGCGGCACGACTCTCGCGGGTAACGGAAAGATCGCCCCCACAACCGGAAGCGGAGTGACGGTGAGCGGTACGCTTTCCTCCGGCGGGGTTCAGACGTCCGGTGTGAACACGATCATCGGCTCGGGCCTGACGCTCGATAACTCAGCGGCCCTGAGCAAGATTCTGACGGTTAATGCGGGTAGTACGTTGAGCTTCAATCTTGGTTATACTCCGGGTGTCGCGGGTAATAAGAACAACTTTGCCTCGCCGATCAGCAGCCAGTCGACCTTCCTGAATATCCTGGGCAATACCAGCGCGGAAATCACCTTCGCCGCTGGCACGGATACGATCAACATTGTCGATCTCACGGCTTACACCGGTTCCACGACCGACTTGGCCCTGCGCTACTACAATAATCCCTACTTGCTCATCCAGGCCGGTTCCAATTCCGATTACTCGGGATTGTATACAACCGGAACGGGCCACACGGGGAACGGCTACGTCCTCGGTGTGACTGATGGAACCGCCACGCTGGGCTATGACCCCTTCACGATTCAGGTTACGGACGTGAACGGGAATATCACCCATACCTACGACTATGGCGGACTGCAGCTCTATCTGTTCAACGGGGACCTTGAAGTGGTTCCGGAACCCAGCACCTGGGCGATGATGCTCGGTGGTTTGGCCCTCCTGGTGGCCATTCAGCGCCGCAAAAGCAAGTTGAACTGAGCGGGTGTTTCTCAGAAAAGGCCGCACTGGCAACGGTGCGGCCTTTTTTCTTTGGCAATTCCGGTAGCAACTTCAGGCACAAAAAAATCCCAAGGCCCTTGCGGGAACCTTGGGATTAAAGTCGTTTGCTTGGGACGACGACGTCTAGTGATGGCCTCCGCCACCACCTCCCCCACCGCCATGGTATCCGCCCCCGCCTTGTCCGCCGCCTTGATAGCCGCCTCCGCCTTGGCCCCCACCATGGTAAGCGCCTCCACCTTGCCCGCCACCCTGGTAGCCACCTCCGCCATGACCATACGCTGCGGCATTGTAGCCCTGACCGCCGCCATGGTTGTAGCCGTTATAGCCATTGTATCCGCCATGACCATAAGCGCCGTATCCCCCGCCGTAGCCGTAGCCACCATGATATCCGTAGTAGCCGTGGGCAGGATAATAACCGCCGCTGTAACCGTGGTAGCAATAGCCGCCGCCCCAATAACCATGGTACCAGGGATAGTAGCCCGGGCCGAAATAGACGGCGGGCCCGTAGGCATAGCCATAGCCCGGATAACCGTAGCCGTAAGGATAGCCATACGGGTAACCATAAGCATAAGCCGGTCCTCCGAAGGAGAAGCTGACGCCGGGGACGGCGACTCCGACGGTGACTTGTGCCTCGGATTTAAAAGGGGTGGTAACGGTGACTATCGCCGCGAGGGCGATAACGGTAAGGAGTTTTTTCATAGGGGTCTCACTCCTTAAGACGGGAAGGGAACCAGGGCAGTTCAAAATCTTTTGTGAAATCCCGCATGGCAACGTTAAGTTTCAGTAATCTCTTTAGTCGAGTGAGGCGTGGTTTTAGCGGGTTAGCAGGACAGGGTTCGTGCCTCCCCCTTGACCGTGTTGCGGTGCCCACTCTAGTCTCGCCCATGCTCATATTGCGCGCGGCCTGGCTTCTTCTCGGACTGATGCTGGGCGCGCCATTGGCCCACGCCGCCAACGTCAAGGTGGGCATTGATGTCCTGGAAGAAAAGGAGTTCGATCAACTCAAGGGCATGCGGGTGGGGTTGATCACTAATGCCACGGGAATCGATTCCCATGGTGTCAGCACGGTTGATGTTTTGCGCAAGGCGCCGGGCGTGAAGCTGGTTGCGCTTTTCGGTCCTGAGCATGGTGTCTATGGTTCCGATTGGGCGGGCGAGTATGTGAAATCGAGCACCGATGCGCATACGGGCCTGCCGGTCTACTCGCTCTACGGTCCGACGAACAAGCCGACGCCCGACATGCTCAAGGGCATTGATGTGCTGGTCTACGATATCCAGGACATCGGCTGCCGCAGCTACACCTATATTAGTACGCTGGGGCTGGCCATGGAGGCGGCGGGCGAGGCGGGCATCAAGTTTTACGTGCTCGACCGGCCGAATCCGCTCAACGGCAATCGCGTCGAGGGGATGATGCTCGATCCGCGTTTCCGCTCATTTACCTGCGAGTGGAACATTCCCTACGTCTATGGCCTGACGCCGGGTGAACTGGCCTACATGATCGCGAAGTCGCCGGGCTGGATCAAGAAGACGCCGAAGCTGACCATCGTGCCGATGGTGGGGTGGTATCGCTCGATGTACTGGGAGGACACCGGCCTGCTCTGGGTGCCGACCTCGCCGCATATTCCGACGGCGGAGACCGCGCTCCATTATGTCTCGACCGGTCTGCTCGGCGAGGCGGGCGGCATTTGCAACGGCGTCGGCTACACGACGCCCTTCGCGGTCTTCGGACACGCGAGCTTTGATTCCTTTGCGCTGACAGATCAGTTCAACCAGCTTCAGTTACCGGGGGTGCTCTTTGAGCCGGTGACTTTCAAGCCGTTTTATCAGGTCTTCAAGGACCAGCTCATTAATGGCTCGCAGATTTATTACACGGACCGGGACAAGGTCAACCTGACCAACCTGGCGGTGCAGATTCTTTACCGGACTTATCATGCACCAGGCACGAAGATGTTCCACGCCTCGGCCAATGGCGATTCGGGGCCGGATGCCTTCGATCATGTCGCGGGCACCGATGAACTGCGTCTGGCCTTGCAAAGCGGCAAGACGCCGGAGGAAATCATCACCTCCTGGCAGCCGGGGCTGGCGGCGTTCCGGGAAGCGCGTCGTCCTTACCTGCTTTACGGCGAGCGGCCAAAGAGCGATGCTGGCAATTGACCATGTTCCAGATTGTATTTAATGACCGCAGTGCCGCCGAGCTGGCGCAGCTGCCCAAGATGCTTCAGCTCCAAATCCTGAGTGAGTTCAACTTCCTACCTGAGGATCTCGACAAGGCCGATCCCGACAAGTTCGGGAAGCTTCACCGGGAGAAGCGGAATCTCTATCGCTACCGGACGAAGGAGTACCGGATTTATTTTGAGCGGACCGATGCCGGGCTGCTCATCCATCGCGTGCTGCACAAGAACACGCTGAAGGATTTTCTGTTCCGCACCAAGCTGCCGATGGCGGAGGATGAGATGCTGCAGAAGGTGCCGGAGTTCTGGGAATTGATTGATGGGCGAAGGTAGGACGAGTTCTCATCGTTCGCGATTCCGTCATCCTGAGCTTGTCGAAGGATCAGCCTCCGGTGATTTGAAAATCTCAGCAACCGTCGCATGTCAATGAAAGCTGATCCTTCGACAAGCTCAGGATGACGGAATTCTAAAGCGAGACGGAAAGAGGAAACCTGACTCCTCCGTTGTTCTGGGGTGGCGATTGGGCTAAAGTGTTTCCACGTCCATGCGCTTCACTCTTCCCTACAACTGGTACCGGTTCATGGGCATCGTGGGGCTGTTTCTCATCGGCTATATCGTGGTGATCGGCATCTTTGGCAATGTCGATATCAGCGGTTACCTGCCGACGAAGCTGGCGGCGTCCATCCAGGAAGCGTGGCCGCAACTTCCTTTCTTTGACGTCAACAAGGAGCCCGTGAGCGGAACCGGCCAGGAGGAAATCTTCTACACGGTCCCGACGCGCCAGCTTACCCCGCAGGAATTGGCGCGGATGCAAAAGCCGAAGGTTGCGTCGAAACCGGAAGCGGCCAAGGCGCAGGAAGAGTCGAGGCGTTAACGGCTCACGGGCCGCTACTCAATCAGTAGGCGCGCAGATGCTCGGAGATCACGTCAAGAAAAGCCTCGCCGTAGCGTTCGATTTTCTTTTCGCCCACCCCGCTGATGCCGGACATTTCGCGCAGAGACTCGGGCTTCTGGATGGCGAGTTCCCGCAGGGTGCGATCATGGAAAATCACATAAGGCGGGACGTTTTGTTCCTCGGCCAGGTCGAGCCGCATTGCTTTTAGCGCGGCGAAGAGCTGGCGGTCGCCCTCGTCGTCGAAGGTGAGGGCGGGCCGGGAAGGTTTGGGGGCGACTTCCTTGGTCTTGCCACTGAATTTACGGAGCCGCAACGTCTCCTTCTGCTTGAGGAAGGCCTGACCTTGCGGCGTCATTTTCAGTCCGCCGAATTCGCTGCCGTCCACGGTGAGAAAATTGAGCGCCACCAATTGCCGGAAGATGCTTTGCCATTCGCTGGAGGAATATTCCTTCCCGATTCCAAACGTGCTGACCTTATCGTGCCCAAAACGCTCCATCCGCTCGTCACTTTTTCCCAGGAGCACCTCGATCAGGTAACCGACGCCGAAACGTTGCCCGGTGCGGTAGGCGCAGGAGAGCGCCTTCTGCGCGGCGACGGTACCGTCGAAGGTGACCGGCGGAAAGAGACAGGTGTCGCAATTGCCACAAGGCTCGCCTGTATCTCCGAAATACTCGAGTATGACTTTGCGTCGGCACGAGGCCGCCTCACAGAGACCGAGCAAGGCGTTCAGCTTTTGCCGCTCGATCCGTTTCTGGGCATCGGGCGCTTCTGATTTCTCGATGAAGTCGCGCTGCATGACGGCGTCCTGCATGCTATAGAGCATCAGGGCATTGGCGGGCAGGCCATCGCGACCGGCGCGTCCGGTTTCCTGGTAGTAGGCCTCGATATTCTTCGGGATGTTCAGGTGCGCCACGAAACGGACGTCGGGCTTGTCGATGCCCATGCCGAAGGCGATGGTCGCGACCATGATGATATTATCCTCCCGCAGAAAGCGCTCCTGGTTGCGGGAGCGATCTTCCGCCGTCATTCCGGCGTGGTAGGGGAGCGCCTTGCAGCCCTGCTCGACCAGCCACTCGGCGGTGTCATCAACCAGCTTGCGCGAGAGACAGTAGACAATGCCGCTGTCGCGCGCGTGGGAACTCTTGATGAAATGGAGCACCTGCTTTTGCGGGCTGTGCTTGACCTGAATGCTGTAGTGGATATTGGGTCGATCAAACCCGGCGACGAAGGTGCGCCCCTCGGCAAGGTGAAGCCGCTCGACGATGTCCTTGCGGGTCGGCTTGTCGGCAGTCGCGGTCAGGGCGATACGCGGGATGCTGGGAAATCGTTCGGCCAGCGCGGAGAGTTGGGTGTAATGGGGACGGAAGTCATGGCCCCACTGGGAGACGCAATGGGCTTCGTCGATGGCGAAGAGCGAGATGGGCGATTGGTGGAGAAGGTCGAGAAAATCGTCCATCAGGAGGCGTTCCGGGGCGACGTAGACCAGATCGAGTTCGCCGAGTCGGATGCGGCTTTTCGTCCGCTCGATCTCCGCATAGGCCATGCTGGAGTTGATCGCCGCAGCCTTGAGGCCGAGTTGGGTCAGGGCATCCACCTGGTCCTGCATCAGGGCGATCAAAGGCGAGATGACGATCCCGACGCCGGGACGAATGAGCGCGGGAATCTGGTAGCAGAGCGATTTCCCGCCGCCCGTGGGCATGAGGACAAAGGCGTGCCGCCCGGAGACGACATGCTCGATGATTTCCGCCTGCTCACCACGAAAGCTGGGATAGCCGTAGGTTTTCTGAAGAATGCTGAGGGCAAGATCCCGGTGCGACGTCATGGATCGTACGAGTATGCTTCAAGTCTCTGGCGTGGACAACTCCGCAACAAAAACCGCTCAATTAAACTACTTCGATCTCACAGCGTCTCATTCCTTGTCGCTGCGGCGTGCAGTCTGTAGCGGCGAAGTACAACTTGGGAATAAGGGGGAAGCGACAGAGTCGCACTGACAAGTACGTGCCCAGACGGAGTCTGGGCACGAGGAGAGGGAAGTTTAATTGAAGGCGGGGGGGGATCGGCCATGCAATGGCCTCAGCAAGGGCGTTCCCAAGTGCAACTTGGGAACGAGGGGGACA
>CAIPBM010000183.1 GCA_903863295.1 uncultured Verrucomicrobiota bacterium
ACCAGGCCAGGTTTTGCGATAGTAGTAGGAATACCGTTGCAAAACCTGGCCCCGCCGCGAGACCACATAGGAGTTCCCCACGCGGCCTGCTAGGAAGGATTGGATGCTAAGATCAGGGGACGGGGGTGTGGAGAGCTCTTTAAAGTAAAAGCGGAGTTCGGTCACGTCCTTCGCTTGACGGACCCCGTTACCCCCATATCCGAGGTGACGTTTCAGGATGACGGGATATCCCAATTCTTCCGCAGCAGATTCCGCAGCGGCCAGATTTGAACAGACCATGTTTCTGGGAGCGGAAAATCCGTGGCGATGGCAAAGCGCATTAAATTGATCTTTCCGGTGCAAGGCAGGGAGTTCCGGCCAGTAGGGATCGACAGGAAACCAGGGAGCCAGCCACGACCGGTCATTCTCCTGACAAAGGGCACTCACGAGCGTGTCATCTCCCAGCAGGATCAAGCGGTAAGTGTCCTGATAAACGCCAAGATGTTCGCGCAAACAATGAAGCGTCTCAGGAAGATCACGCGGCCTGACTGGAAGCGACCTGACGTAACGGGAACGATGAACCAGCCCATCAGGGGCCAGCAAATGGACTTCCACATCCGCTTTTCGCAGGAGAGAGGGTAATCGCGCCAGGGTGTGCGCTTCGGGCTGCACCGTGACGAGTAGAATCTTGGCTTTGCTCTTCACAGAGGGATATCTGAGCAAAACGTGGAGCGTTCCACTCAGCTTCTTACTACCAGTGTACTAGCGATAAGGTCGTGCAGGGCCTGCTTGCGATCCATGAAAACCATCATGATGTAACCGAAACCAAGCGGAACCATGCCGGTGATGATCTTGCTGAAGTACCGGCCCGTCGCCTGGCCAAAGCTGATCCGGACACCCTCCATATCCGTTACCTTGATGCCCATGACGCGCTTGCCAAAAGTGGCTTGGTGAGGGCCACTCTCCTGAAGGGCATAGTAGAGCCAGGCGATGACGGAGAAGGATACGAAAATGGCCAATTCAAACATGACGATAGCCATGGGAAACGCAGGATTGAGCGAGGATTGCGTCGGAAAAATCCCGGCGGCATGAGCGGTTCCGGCGATCACCGCAAATCCACCAACCACAAAGCCCAGGATGATGCCGAGCATCAGGATCGGGATGAACAAGATGAGATGATCGAGCAGATAAGCCGCAAATCGAATCCAGAAGCCCGCGTAAATCAAATGCGCGGGAGGCTGCATCGTGGCCGCATAGGAATAGACTGGCGGGACGGTCGCAGGGGGCCGCACCGGCGGAGGCGCGAGGATCGGAGCGGGGCCGCCCGGCACGTTACCGTCAACTTGCGCCAACACGTCCCGCAGTGGCGTCCACTGGCTCAGGCCCTCGACAAAGGCCAGGTCACCGAGCGAGATTTCACCCCGCTGCAGTTTTTCCGCAACCTGCGCCCGCGTGAACGGGCCGGTCGGAACATTGCCTTTATTGAGCACGGTAATGACGGACATGATCTTACGATTTCAGTCAAACCGCGCCCGCGGCGTTATTTCTTCTTTTTCTTGCTCGCCAGCACATTGGACCGCGTCCGCAAACGGAGCGCGTTTAGGCGAATGAAGCCGGTCGCATCGCCCTGGTTGTAGGCGCCTTGATCGGCTTCCATCGTGGCCACGTCGGGATTGTAGAGCGAAAAGGGACTCTTGCGCCCCGCGACGATGATGTTGCCCTTGTAGAGCTTCAATCGTACGGTGCCGGAGACGTGCTTCTGGCTTTCTTCCACGGCGGCCTGGAGGAATTCCCGCTCGGGTGCGAACCAGAATCCGTTATAGACGAGGGTCGAGTAACGCGGGATGAGCGAGTCGCGCAGGTGCATGACTTCGCGATCCAGCGTCAAGGTCTCGAGCTGCCGGTGCGCGAAGTGGAGGATGGAGCCGCCGGGCGTTTCATAGACGCCGCGGGACTTCATGCCGACAAAGCGGTTCTCGACCAGATCGACCCGGCCAATGCCGTGTTTGCCGCCGAGCTTGTTCAGCGTGCGGAGCACATTGCCGGGGCTGAGGGGTTTGCCATCCACCGCGATACAATTACCGGCGAGGAATTCGAGTTCGACATACTGCGCCTTGTCCGGCGCTTTTTCCGGGGCAACGCTGAGCTTGAACATGTCGGCGGGTGGCTCAACCCATGGATCTTCCAGGATGCCGCTCTCAAAGCTGATGTGGAGCAGATTGCGGTCGGTGCTGTAGGGCTTGGCGGCGCTAACCGGCACGGCGATACCTTTCGACTTCGCATAGGCCATCAGGTCCGTGCGGCCCTTGAAATCCCAATCACGCCATGGGGCGATGATCTTCAGGTCAGGGGCAAGCGCCGCGAAGGTCAGTTCAAAGCGGACCTGGTCGTTGCCCTTGCCGGTTGCGCCATGCGCCACAGCGTCGGCCTTTTCCAGGCGGGCGATTTCCACCTGCCGTTTCGCGATCAGGGGACGGGCAATGCTGGTGCCGAGGAAATACTGGTTTTCGTAAAGCGCGTTGGCCCGGATCATCGGGTAGATAAAGTCCTTCGCGAATTCCTCGGTCAGGTCGTCGATGTAACACTTCGAGGCACCCGTCTTCAGCGCCTTTTTGTCGAGGCCCTTGAGTTCCTCCTCCTGTCCGACATCCGCGCAGAAGGCGATGATTTCGGCGTTATACTTTTCCTTCAACCAGATCAAAATGATGGAGGTATCGAGTCCTCCCGAATAGGCGACAACAATCTTCATGGTTGCTTCTTATCCGAAATAAGCCCAAAGAACAGAAATTCCTGCATGAAGTGAGTGACAATCGGGTTAAACGAATGTCCGGTATCTCAGGAGTGGGCCTAATTAGAAGGCTCCGGAGCATCTAATGCTGAGGCGAGCCGTGGCCAAGCTGGAGCTGAAATCGTGAGAAACCCGATAGCGAGGCTTTTTGATCCCCGCCCTTCAGATACCAGCACTTTTCCACTCACGCCCACGCCAGCGGGCGAGGAGATAATCGAGCGAATAAGCTCCAGGGCCGAACGCGAGGACGATGATGGCGGCAAAGAGAAAGAGGAATGGGGCGGCAGCGAAGAAATCGTCTGTGTTGAGACTGAGGAGTTTTTTCAGCGCGTCTTGCTCGGTGGTGATGTAGGCGACGATGAAGTTGATGATGAGCGGAATCGCCGTCAGGCGCGTGAGCAAGCCGAGGGCAAGAAAGAGACCGCCAAAAGTTTCCGTGAAAGCGACGAGCCACGCGTTCTCCACCGGAAAGGGAATACCGAGGTCGGTGAAGTAACCGATGGGCGTTTCAATGTGAAGCAGTTTGCCGACTCCCGCCTGCATCAACTGGATGCCCCAGATAAATCGGATGCCAAAGAGGACAATCGACTGAAGGTGATTGCCAATGGTGGTGAGCAAAGCGTAAAGAAAATCGATGAGGCGAACCAGCGGATGATTGGGAGAGAACATAAAAATGAGAGGTTTGAAGGTTGAATTTATTCCGCGGGGCAAAACCAGCCGAAAGCAGCCCATTGCGTGAACCAGGCCTGAAGTTTCGAGCCGAAATCATCGACGTTCTTTTTGCCACGGAGAGCTTTCTCGCAAGCCGCCTGCAAGGAAAGACCTTTTTGCAGGGCAGTGCAGATCAGGTAAGCTTCCGGCTCCAGGCGCTTGTAGAAGACCGAATGATCACTGCGATGAACCGCGAGCCAGATTTTTTCCGACTTGGGGCGTGCGATCTTGGGGGCTGCTTTGACTTTTTTGCGATTTGTCACGGCATTGCTCGCTTCGCCTTTCGGTTCCTCACGGCGACGTGTGGCCAGGACGAAATTATCGACGGGGTAGGAGCAGGCCAGAAAGGTGATATGGGGCTGAAATCCCAGTCGCAACGTTGCGGGGTCACCACCGAGAAGTGAATCGATTTCGAGCGGCGGCAACGCCTCGCCATCGAATGCGACAATGTGTGCCCATTCCAACTTGAGAATATCCCGCGCCAAGGCCTCATGCGGCACCAGCCATGCCGGGTTCTGTTTGAGAAATTTCTCCAGCCGGTTGCCGAGATCACGCAGGGTGAAGGAATTCGACGGATACTTGGTGAGATAGGCAACAGTCAGATCGTAGAAACGCTTTTCCCCGATCAACGCACGCAGGCCGGGAAAGTCCTCGTAGAAACAATCGATCAACCGGTACCAGTATTGCCGGTTATAGATCTCAATCCGCTCATAGGAAGTAAGCCGGTCGTTCGGCTTGACGAATTTGGCAACCGCTTTTTTAGTTGAAGTTCCATCGACCCACTTGGGCTTCATGTGCTGGTCCGGGGTGAGCGGACGCATGATGCCTGTGGCAAAGGCGCGCTGGATGGAGCGCAGCTTTTTCACGCCCTTGGTCTGATCAGAGGATGCTGGGCTCACGGACAAGCTCCTCGCAGAATTTTCCGGCCTTCAAGGCTTCACGGTGAACTTCGTCAAAGCTCGGGATTCGGTCGTCCCACTCCAGCAAGGTCGCCGTCGGGCCGGTCAGCTTGATGGCATGCGCGTACATTTTCCAGACCGGATCGAGCACCGGGTGATCGTGCGTATCGAGAATATATTTCTCAAATTTCGAGTGGCCCGCGATATGAAACTGCCCCACGCGATGATGGGGAATGTTGTTGAGGTAATCGTAGGGGTTGAAATTATGATTCTGCGAGGAGACGTAGATATTATTCACGTCCAGCAGGATGCCCGCGTCGGCCTTTTCGACCACCTCGCTCAAAAATTCCCACTCAGTCATTTCCGAGGCATGGAATTCGGCATAACTACTGACATTCTCGACCAAAATGGGGACTTCCAGATAATCGCGGACCTCGCGGATGCGCTGCGCGACATGGGCGGCAGCGGCAAAGGTATACGGGAGAGGAAGAAGATCGTGCGTGTAGCGGCCATCGACGCTTCCCCAGCAAAGGTGATCGGAAAGCCAGGGGGTATTGGTGCGTTTGACGAGGCGCTTGATCTTGCGCATGTGCTCGCGATCGAGCTTGTCGGTCGAACCGAGATACATGGCCACGCCATGCTGCACCACGCGATATTGTTCCAGGATCGAATCGAGTACTTTCAGCGGACGGCCACCATCGACCATGAAGTTCTCGGAAATAATCTCGAACCAATCCACGGTCGGTTTACGCGAAAGGATGTGCTGGTAATGCGGCACCCGCAGGCCGATGCCGATCCCGTATTCGGTGTAATTATTGAAACGATTCGCAGGCATGAGGGTAAAACTCCGGACGAAATCCAATCAAGACGAGGGGCTGAAAGATCAGCCCCTCGCTTGAAATCGGCTTAGCCGTTGGTCTTGCAACCGCCCTTGCCCTTGCAGGTGTTCTTGGCTTTGCAACCGTTATCACCGGTCTTGCAACCGCCCTGGCCCTTACAGGAATTCTGGCCTTTGCAGCCATGCTTGCCTGCATCGGAGTCATCAGCGAGCTGGCCCTGGATGGAGGAGCCGAACTGCGTGGATCCGTTGTTCGTGGACGCATGAACGCGTGCCGCGGAGCCAGCCATAAGACCGGTGAGAGCGACAGTGGCGAGGAGGGTTCTGCTATTGTGAAGAAGACTTGTATTTTTCATGGGATTATTACCTTTCGTGTTGGCTTGTTGGGTTAACCGCTTTCGCCTGGCGGTGTGCCGGGCAAAATCAGATGTTATTTGTGGGACGAAGGAGGTCTGGATTTATTCCACGAAATTTTTTTGAAATCCATTTCAGGCAAAATAGAGAGGCGTGACACCCTTTTGTCACAAACCTGTTAAGTCCCAGATCAGTTGTTAAAGTCACCGCCCTATAGCGAGTTTACTGCGGATCCTGATTTGAGAGCGTCTTCTTGTTGGGATCGTTCGACCAAATGGAAGTCTGAACCCCGGCACCGCCCTGGTTACCCAGAAGACTCGACGGAGAGCCGTTATCGGCGTTATAATCGGAGACCGTGCCGCAATGGGTCAGCAACAGCAGCGCGGAGAGGAGAAATAACAGGCGCATGGGCTTAGTTATGTCAAATCGCTGGCCGGACGCAAGCCCCTAAATTGTACACGATTTAAGAAGAATTTTGGCCTTTAATCTGCCGTGACCTCCGCTGATCTTGACCGCGCCCATGTTTGGCATCCGTTTACACAGATGCGCGACTGGAATGCCTCCTCGCATGCGCCCATCGTCATTGTCGAAGGCAAGGGCGCAGTCCTGAAAGCGGAGGATGGCCGCGAATACCTCGACGGCAATTCCTCGATCTGGACCAATCTGCACGGCCATCGTCGACCGGAAATCGACCAGGCAATCCGCGACCAACTCGACCGCATCGCCCACAGTTCCTTCCTTGGCCTGACCAACGATGTCGCCGCGCGTCTGGCCGGAGAGCTCATCGACCTTTCCGGGCTCGACGGGTACAAGGTCTTTTTTTCTGATGATGGCTCCACGGCGATGGAGGCAGCGTTGAAAATGGTTTACCAAGCCAGAATGCAGCGTGGCGAGAAAACGCGGACGACGTTCATCTCACTTTCGAGCGGCTATCATGGAGATACCATCGGCGCGATGAGCGCCGGGCACAGCGCACTCTTTCATCACGTCTACCGGCCCCTGCTCTTCGCCACGCGCGAGGTGATGAGCCCCGCCTGTTACCGCTGTCCCCATAATCGCGCCGAACCCGTGCGCGGCAGCGACGCCCGCGTTACCCGGAAATGCCAGTGGGAGTGCCTGGGTGAACTAACCCGGACCTTGGACGACCTGGGCGATGCGGCCTCCGCCTTCGTGCTTGAGCCTCGCGTCCAGGGTGCGGCGGGCATGACCATGCATCCGCTGGGTTACCTGGAAAAAGCCGCTGCGATTTGTCGTGAGCGAAACGTCTGGCTCGTGCTGGATGAGGTGATGACCGGCTTCGGCCGCACCGGGACGATGTTTGCCTATCAACACGAGAACGTGACGCCCGATTTGATCGCCCTCGCGAAAGGACTGACCGGGGGTTATCTCCCGGTTGCCGTCACACTGGCCTCCGCAGAAATTTTTGAAGCCTTTCTCGGTGACTATGCCGAATTGAAAACGTTCTTTCATGGCCACAGCTACACCGGTAACGCGCTCGGGTGTGCGGCGGCCCTGGCCAATCTCAAGATTTTTGCCACGGAGCAAACGCTGCAAAAAAACGTGGCCTTGCAGCGGGTGCTGGCTCAAGGTGCCGCAAAATTCTGGGATCATCCTCACGTGGGTGATGTCCGCCAGGAGGGGCTGATCTGCGCCATCGAGATCGTCCGCGATTTCAAGACGAGGGAATCGTTCCCCTTTGCCGAGCGAATCGGTCACCGCATTTGCGAGGCCGCCCGCCAGCATGGCCTGCTCACCCGACCGGTCGGGGACGTCCTCGTTCTCATGCCCCCTTATTGCTGCACCGAAGCGCAAATCACGCAGATGACGGAGGCTCTCTGGCTGGCGCTGAACGACGTGATTCCGGCCTGATCTATTTTCCTGCCGCAATTCCGCGCTCGCCGTGACGCGGCAGATTCGCTTCACTCCCTTTCATGCGCGGCAAAATCATCCTCTTCCTGCGTCGGACCCATCTTTATCTGGGCGTCTTCTTCTCCCCGCTTTTGCTACTTTTTCTCATCACCGGCTGGTGGCAAACGGTGGCGTCCGACGACCAAAAGGAAGCGGACGGCGGTTACTTCCATGAGTTGATGAAAAAATTCTCCTCCGTGCATACGGACGATTCCTGGCCGCGCGCCGGGGAGCATCATCATCCGTGGATCATGAAAATGTTTGTCGTCGCGATGTGCATCGCGCTGATCCTCAGCCTACTCCTGGGTCTCTTCCTCGCCTGGCAGGCCATGCGTAGCAAATGGAAAGTGGTGCTCGCTTTTCTTCTCGGGATTCTGGCCCCCGCCCTGATCCTCTATTTTTACTAGCTCGCGGAAAATAGCTGTAGCGTTTGCCTGAAACCTCAAAGCGGCGTTCTACACAATTTTTCAATTTTCAAAGTTTGGAAGACGGACGGTTTGATGAGCAGAACCTTATGGTTGGTTCTGAATCTCCGGGTGTTTCGTTCCAATTTAACAGGAAAACAAGAAATCATGAAGAGGAGGGTCAGGGGTTAGTCAGCTTGCCTCCTTCATGTATTTCATGATTTCTTGTTTTCCTGTTAATAAAAAACTTCGCGTAATGAGAAAATTCTGAACTTTTGCCAAGGTTTCAGACGGAGTTAAACGCAGACGTCTTTTTTTGAAAATACGATAAAATGGACAGCCATTCTGTGGTCTGGCCCACTCACCGTTCCAACGCCTTTAGTTCCTCCCGCAAGGCCGCGGGCAGGGCACGCGGGCCGGTGCCACCCAATTTCGTATCAACCGCTTCCAAGCGCCGGATTAAATCGACCACCTCACTGCGCGCGTAAGGGCCGCCTGCCGCCGCGCAAAAATGAGTTCGGCAGCCAAAGGGCCGGTCCTGATAAATCAGGCACGCCCCGTTTTCGCGCAGGAGAGGACAGGCCCCATCCTCCCGCTCCGGCATCACCTTTCGTCCGGCAGCCCGCACGGCTTTTACGGCCAGGATCGCCTCGCCGCGGGTCAGTTGTGGCGTGCGCCCCGTCAGCTTGAAATGGCAACACTCGGTCAGACGGGTGCAGGCGCGCTCAACCGGACGGTTCGCCAAGTCGCGATACACCGCTCGGACTTCCTCCAGCGCCTCGCGGCGTTGTACGTCAGCGGGATTCGGAATGCGGTTGGGCCGTCGCGGTTTCATGCTCAGACCGCCTCCCCACAGGCATGCCCTGAGGCCCACGCCCATTGAAAATTATAACCGCCGAGCCAGCCCGTCACATCGACCGCCTCCCCGATGAAGTGAAGTCCCGGTATTTTGCGCGCCTCCATCGTTTTCGAGTGCAACTCGCGCGTATCGATTCCACCGACGGTGACCTCCGCCGTGGCGTACCCTTCGGTTCCCGCCGGTTGCAAGGTCCAGTTTTCCAACCGCCCCGCGATGGCATCCAGTTGCTCAGACGAGTAGTCACAAATGGGTCGAAGTGGCGCGAGTTCCGCAGTCCAGGCCACAGCAAATCGTTCGGTCAGTCGCCGGGCCAACAATGTGTCGAGCCGCATCCGGGAACCACGATTTTCCTCCAGCCAGGCGCGGGCATCTCCCGTTGGGAAAAGGTTGACGCGAAGTTCGGTTGGGGGTTGCCAATAAGATGATGCCTGCAGCATCGCCGGGCCGCTCAAGCCTCGATGGGTGAAGAGAAAATGTTCAGAAAATGCCACCGCCTTCTTTTTAACCAGGCTGGTTTCGACCTGCACGGAGCAAGCTGCGGAAATCCCGCTGAGCGTCCGGCACATTTCCAAGGATTTGCCGCTGAAGGTGAACGGCACCAGTCCGGCGCGCGCAGGGATCACCGCCATCCCAAATTGCTTCGCGATGCGATAAGCAAAATTGGTCGCGCCCAGTTTCGGTAATGAGAGACCGCCGGTTGCAATCACCAACCGCTTCGTCTCGAAGGTGCCTGATTTACTCTCCACGACAAAATGTGCATCCCCGCTTTCACGACGAACGGCGATGACTTCGGCGCGGGTCTCGATTTTGACGCCGGCTTCGTCGCATTCTTTCCGCAACATCTCGACAATATCGCGCGAACTGTGGTCGCAGAAAAGCTGCCCCAGTTTCTTCTCGTGATAAGGAATTCCGTGTTGTTCCACCAAGGCGATGAAATTGTCCGGGCGATAGCGAGCCAGGGCCGACCGGCAGAACTCGGGATTCGAGGAGAGGTAATTGTCAGGCCCGGCGTGGATGTTGGTAAAATTACAGCGACCTCCACCGGAGATGAGAATCTTCGCGCCAATGCGTTCCCCCCGTTCCAGGACGACAACCGACCGCCCCCGCCGTCCCGCGGCGATCGCGCACATCAAACCGGCTGCGCCCGCGCCGATGATAAGGACATCCGTCATGGCATTCGTCAGGCTAAGCGGTGGGATGCAAGGGCATCGCTTCGGCCAGATGCCGGTCGCACGTGGCGAACAACTCGCGCAACGTCAGCACGGGCTTCAAGTCATTCCAGAAGTTATCGTTCCCGCCGAGGCCGGGCGCGAGGTAGCCGAGGTACTTCTTCATCTTGCCGACCTGACCACCTTCGCGGACGACGGGATTGCGGGTCTCCTCGTAGAGATGCTCGATATAATTCCGCAGGTCGACCAGTGTTGGCCTTGTCGTGACCTCCCCGGCCCAGGCTTCGCGAATCTGGGTGAAAACCCAAGGATTGCGAATGGCCCCGCGTCCGATCATGAGGCCGCTGGTTCCGGTCAGCTCGACCGTCCTCCGGCCCGATTCCGCATCCGCCACATTTCCATTCGCGAAGACCGGGCACGGCATCAGGCGCGCGGCCCGGGCGATGGCGTCATAATGCACCGTGGGTTTGTACATCTCGCGCACGGTGCGACCGTGGACGGTCAATGCATCGATGGGATGACGGCGGAAAAGATCGAGCAGTGCGGGGAATTCGTCAGGGGAATCGAAACCGATCCGCGTCTTTACCGTGAAACGGAGATGCACCGCCTCGCGAACGACGCGCAGGATATCGTCGATCTTCGGCAAATTGCGCAGCAGTCCGCCGCCCGCTTCCTTTCGGCAAACAATCGGCGCCGGACAACCGAGGTTCAGGTCGATGCCCGCAATCTTTCGCTTCTGCAACTGGAGAGCCGTGCGACGCAGGGCCTCCAAATCCTGGCCGATCATCTGGGCGACCACCGGCTTGCCATCGGGGTTCTCGTCGATGGAGCGGAGGATATGCTTTTCCGGGGTCGAATCGCGATGGACGCGGAAGTATTCCGTGTAGTAGACATCCGGGCCGCCATAGCGGGACATCACGCGCCAAAACGGCAGGTCGGTGATGTCCTGCATCGGGGCAAGAATCAGGAGCGGTCGGTTGGAGGGCAAAAGGTCGCGCATGTCCGACGGGTACCCTAGCTGATAGGGCTCGAAATAACAGCGCAGGCTTTTTGGATTCGGAGCATTGATCTGGGACCGTTGCTAAAGTGGCTCCGGGCAATTCAGTGATCACTACCAGTTCACTACCGCGCCGCCCAGATCAAGCCGCGCTTGGTGATCTCGCGCACCTCCGGAACCTCGAGCTCTTTCGTGGAGTGGCCAATCGATTGATAGAAAACCCGTCCCTGCCCGTAGCGTCGTTTCCAAACCACCGGCATGACCGTGCCATTGACCCACGGCGCGTCGACCGTCTGGAAGATTGTCGTGGCAAGCACTTCATTCGAGGGATCAACATGCATGTAATATTGCTCGGAATGGACGTGGAAATCATTCAGCCCGGCGACGATTGGATCAGCCCGGTTGGTAATGGAGACCCGGTAGTCCTTATGATTGTCCGGATGCGCCACGAACTGGCCGCCGACCATGAATTGAAAACCCGTGCTGCTGCGAAAAGCGTCGCCCATTCCACCGTGAAATCCGCCCAGCCCAACCCCGCTGGCAATCGCGCGGGTGAGCGCTTTTTCCTGATCGCCCGTCAACGGTCCCATCGTCCAATGCGGCACGATCAAATCAAACGTCTTCAACCGGGACTCATCGAGAAAAGCATCCAGCGTATCCGCGAGTTCGACCTCCATCCCTGCTCTCCTTAAATCGGCCGCGACGAATTCCGCCGTTTCCTTGGGCGCGTGCCCCTCCCAACCTCCGTAGACGATCAAGCCGCGTTTGCTCATGGTCGTCACAAATCAGGACAACCTGCCCAGGGCCAACCCTGCTGGCATCGCTTCCGGTTGACGGACTTTGGACTTCAGCGCGATCCGCTTGCCCGCCTTCCAGGATGCCTGGAACGATTCCATCACTTCAACGACGTGAAGACCGAGTTCACCGCTCGCCCGGTGCGGGCGGCGATTCTGGATTGCATTGGCCATGTCGGCAATGCCGATGCCGCGCCCCGTATCGCCATTATGCGTCAAAGGCACTTTGGTCCACTCCCGCTTCTTCGTCGTCCAGAGCAGGACATCGCCATTGAAATGATTCGGATCAGGACATTGGATCGAACCTTCCGTTCCATAAATTTCCAATAAAGGCACGTGATGCGCCCAGACATCGAAACTCATGGTCACCGTGGCGATCGCTCCTTGAGCGAACTCCAGCACGCCGCAATGGTGGGTGGGCGTCCGCACCTTGATTTTCTGGCCCGCGAGAGGCTTGCTACCAATCATCCGTTCCTTGAAGGAAATGGTGGATGACGCCGCCACGCTTTTCACCGGGCCCAGCATTGTGACGAGAGAAGTCAGGTAGTAAGGCCCCATGTCAAAGAGCGGACCGCCGCCGGGCTGATAAAAGAAATCGGGGTTCGGATGCCAGCCTTCCGGGCCGTGCCCCATCATGTTGGCCGTCGCCGCGACCGGCCGGCCAATCGCTCCGTCATCAATCAACTTCCGACACGTCTGAATGCCACCGCCAAGCACCGTATCCGGCGCACAACCGACCCGCAATTTGCGCTTTGTCGCGTCATTGAAAGTCTTGAGGCCTTCCTTGTAATTCAGCCCAAATGGCTTTTCGCAATAGGCATGTTTGCCCGCCTTCAGTGCCTGCTGATTCACCGTCGCATGGGCGGCGGGAATGGTCAGGTTGAGGACAATGTCAACTTCGGGATCAGCGAGTAACTCTTCCACCGAGTAGCCTTTGCCCAGTCCCTGCTCGGCTGCCTTGGACTTGGCCCGTTCCACATCGATATCCGCACAGGCCACGATCTTGACGTAATCGGCAAAAGGCTTGGTGTGCTGGAAGTAGGCGTTGCTGATATTACCGCAGCCGATGATGCCGACGCCCATCAGCCGCTTGGAGGATTTTTTGGCCATAAATAAAGTGCTCGCAGACGTTTCAGGGAAGCCGGGCTTGACGAGAGGCATGCCCACGGTTCCAGAGAGGTGATGAAGTTAGAAGAATAAGTTGGCTTAGGATATAGGCGTTAAAAGACCGGAATCCAATCTCGATCTGTCCTACAACCACACAAAGAATTTTTAAAAAGGTGTTGCCCGTATTCGCAATTGCGCGTTACTTACCAGAACGCGTAATTAGTTTTCCTATGTTAGTTAAAACGAATTGTGAGCGGACCACGAACAAGAAGTTCAAGGCCAAGCTCCAGCCCTATCATCATCACTTTCACAAGTGCCCGAAGGCCATCCGTGTGCACCATGGCCGCGCCAGGGACAAAGTCCGCCTCGGCGATCTGGTCACCATTCCCGATAGTGACCTCCATCACGTCATGGATCCGGAGGCCATGCTGGCCATCAGCCACGCGATCGAAGACATCGCCGCCGAAGAACGCAAGGGCGAGTTGATCGCCACGTTCCAGGATTTCAAGAATTTCCTCCCCTCCAAGAAACGCTACATGAACCTGGCCGAAGACCTTGACGCCGTCCGCGTCTGGGGTGGCGGCGAGGTTCCGAAAAAATGTGGCAAGATCGATTTTGTCCAGGTCGATGAAAAGCTGCTCCGTTACTGGCTCGTTCTTTTTGAGAGCGAACACGCCCGCGCCGTGCTCCTCGGCAAGCAGGTCAACCGGGCCACCGAATTCTCTGAGAAGAAGTTTGTTGGCTTCTACAGCTTCAATCCTTATTTGGTTCAGTCCATCCGCTGGCGCTTCAATCTCATGAGCTGCGGCCTCAGTAGGGTTATTTCGCACTGGGAAAAGTCTTTTCCGTTCCCCGACCTCAAAATGCGGGATTTGGATCGCCTCATGCGTCAGCCGGATGTCGTTGCAGTTTAGCGATTTGCATCCGAGCGCATTTTTCTTTCAAAAAAGATTTCAATCTCTTTGAACGACGCTTACGCCACGGTGTCTATCCCTATGTAAGTTTCATTTCATTCTCCTCCTTGGTAACAGCCGCTGATCGCAAGATCAGCGGCTGTTTTCCTTTCTGGATCCCTACAAAAGTCGTCCGGCAAAAAAATCGGTCATCCTGAGCTTGTCGAAGGATCAACTTCCATCGATGTTCACCATGATCTGATGATGGCCCAATCGCCGGGTGCTGATCCTTCGACAAGCTCAGGATGACGAAATAATGAAATTGCAGCATTTCTTCAGGATCAATTGCCCAACGAACCACTCTCAAAGTTACTTCCGTAAATTTGGAAAAATTCCGTCAAAATCAGCCCTTCCAGGTTTTCAGTAGATAAGGAATTCAAAATCGGACATTGACCGGGTCGCCCGGTTTTCCTTTGATGATCGGCTATGCGTCACACCATCACCGTCCTGGTCGAGAACCGTTTCGGCGTTTTGACGCGCATTGCTGGTCTCTTCAGCGGGCGCGGCTTCAACATCGAAACGCTTAACGTCGGCCCCACCCACCGTCCTGACACTTCGCGCATGACCATCGTGGTCGTCGGCGATGACCGGGTCCTGGACCAGGTGACGCGCCAGCTCAACAAGCTGGTTGATGTGATTGAGGTGAAGGATTTCCGCGAGGGCGAATACGTGGATCGCGAACTCGTTCTGCTCAAGATCAAGGTTGATGCCAAGTCGCGCGCTGAGGCGATGCAGATTTGCGATATCTTCCGCGCCAAGATCGTCGATGTGCAGCCCAAGAACCTCACCATCGAGATCACCGGCAACGAGTCGAAAGTTTCGAAGTTCATCACCTTGATGGAAACCTTCGGCATCCTCGACCTCACCCGCACGGGCAAGGTCGCCATCGCCCGTAAATAAGTCCTCCCCCGCGGTGCCCCTGGGCGCCTTCGAGTCACCATGCCCTTACGCGTCATCTCCGGCACTGCGGGTGGACTTCACCTGAAATCCCCGAAGCGGTATGACCTGCGTCCCACGCAGGATCGCATCCGCCAGGTGATTTTCTCCAGCCTCGCCGAGCGCATCCCCGGAGCGCGCGTGCTTGATCTCTACGCCGGCACCGGCTCGCTCGGCCTGGAAGCGCTCAGTCGCGGCGCGGCCTCGGCCACATTTGTCGAAAAAGAGGCCGAGGCCACCCAATGTATCCGCGATAACCTGCTCCATTGCCATCTGCAAGGTGATGTCCGGCAAAGTGACGTCCTCGCGTATTTGGACACGACACCCGGAACACCTTTCGATCTTGTCTTCGCCGATCCCCCTTACCTCAAGAGCCGCGGCCCGCTCGATGACGATCCACTCCTCGGCAAGATTGTCCCCTTTCTCGCCCCAGAGGGTCTCTTCATCTGGGAACATTTTGCAGAGCGCACCCTGCAAAATGCGCCCGGTTGGGAAGTCATCCGCCAGCGTAACTACGGCGAAACGGGGCTCACCTTTTTAAGATTTTTAGGTAAGAACGAGAAAGTTTAACTCTCAAGCAAGTACTTATGAATTCGTCGGTTGCACCGCGATAAAGGCATGCTTAGTTAGCGGGTTAGTCTTGGCACAACGTTTGCTAAAGTTCTTACGACCATGACACCGAAACCCGATCCAATCATCTCCAAAACGAGCCCCCTCAGGCCAGTTCGGAAAAATGTGAAAGGGGCCACCGAAACAGGGCGTCTATTTGTTGATGTCGAAGCGATCATCCGGCAGTCGCAAAAACTGCCTCTGACCCGCTACGTCGAATAGCGCAAATTCTGCCTATCGTCTCCCGGCTCACCTCGCGGGGGACGATAGAAGGGGTGTCTCCCCGCCAACGCCTAAGGTCGAAGAGAAAACATTTCTTTAATCGGGTGGATCGGCTACTTGTTACCCGGTCCCGCCTCAAGGACGCTCCGTTTGTTCCGTGCACACTGGTTCGTAGGATCAAACAGCAGAAGGCATTCTCACACGGAGGCACGGAGAGCACGGAGGACCAAGCTACACTCTTCTCTCCGTGTTCTCCGTGCCTCCGTGTGAAGTACTCCCTTAGCGTTTAAAGATAGCGTGCAGACCAAACCGCCGGTGGCACAGGAAGCGATCTGCCTAATCCCCCAATTCCTTCCGCGCCGCCTCCAAAGCCTTCCTCTGCTCGGAAGTCACCTCCGGGAATTGTAAATGGAGCGAACTAAGCGCTTCAATAATTGCCGCCGCCACCACGAGGTGCGTGAACCACTTGTTATCCGCCGGCACGACGTACCAAGGTGAATCAGGGGTTGCCGTCTGGCGGATCATGTCCTGGTAGGCATCTTGATACTCGTCCCAGTAGCCCCGTTCCTTCAGATCCGATTGGGAAAACTTCCAGTTCTTGGAGGATTCATCCAAACGGGAAAGGAAACGCCGTTTCTGTTCCGCCTTGGAAACGTGGAGAAAAAATTTACGCACCAGCGTGCCGTTGCGCGTGAGGTACCGCTCATAGGCGTTGATGTCCTCAAAACGCTCTTTCCAGATATGCTTGGTCACCAGCGGTTCCGGAACCCGTTGCAACTTGAGCATCTCCTTGTGAACACGGACCACCAGCACCTCCTCATAGTAGCTCCGGTTGAAGATGCCGATCTGTCCCCGCTCGGGCAGGGCAATATTGGAACGCCAAAGAAAATCGTGATTCAAATCGAGGGAAGAAGGCGCCTTGAAGGAATGAACCTGACATCCTTGCGGATTAACTCCGGAAAGGACGTGCTTGATCGTCCCATCCTTGCCCGCCGCGTCCATCGCCTGGAAAATGAGCAGGAGCGACCAGCGATCCTGGGCATAGAGCTTCTCCTGCAACTGGCTCATCACCTTCACTCCAGTGGCGAGCAACTCCTCGGCTTTGTTCTCCGATTTGATTTTTCCGGTGTCTCCCGGATCGATGTCCTTGAGCCGAAACTTGGAACCTTTGTCCACGCAAAACTGGCGGGCAAAGCCGCTGACTTTTTTGAGGTCTATTTTCATAATAAAAGGGGGGAAATCAGACCGGGCAGGAGGTCTGCCGGAGGGAGCAGACGTCGGGTACCTCGACCAGTTCATTGAGTAATTCGTAGAGATGGATCGGCGCGAGGCGGATGGTCAGTGTCAACCGGTCCAGTTCCTGGCCTTCCTCCGACCATTTGACCGAGGCGCCCGCAAAATGATAATCGACCAGCACCCGTTCCAACCGGACGCGGGTAATGCCGCCATGGGGCTTGTATTCCACGATCACGCATGTGGTGGTCAATCCGGGATGCCAACGGGTTTCGTAAAGAAAGATGCCGACGAGCAACCGATTGACCAAAAGACTCAGCGCCAGCCCCGCCACGGCATATCCCGCCCCAACCGTCATGCCGATGGCCGCGGTCATCCAGATACTGGCCGCCGTGGTGGTTCCACTGATGGTGCGACCGCTACGCAGGATCACGCCCGCGCCCAGAAAACCGATGCCGGTGACGATCTGCGCGGCCACGCGGCCCGAATCGCCCGTCGTCGACGTGAAGGCAAACGAGACCATGGTGAAAACCGCCGAGCCAAGGCAGACGAGGAGCAGGGTTCGCAACCCCGCAGGCTTTTCGCGAAGCTGTCGCTCCAGCCCGACGATGATTCCACAAACCACCGCCACCAGGACCAGGACCAGATGGATCAAAGGCCCATGCCAGAGAGCCAGCCAGCTATCCCACCACCAGGACGAGTTTGCCATGAACTTATAGGTCTATCTTAAAAATCAGCCGGGGTCTCGCCGAAAGATTTTTATAAATAGAGCCTTCCCTCGTTCCCAAGTTGCACTTGAGAACCTCTTGTGGAGGCGCTAACGAGGACGAAATCTCTGCCGATAAGTAAGAATGAGCTTGTGCGCGCACTATGATATGGTCATGTTGTTACGTCTTGCTTGAGCACTCCTCGCAATTTTATTGTAACGGCTCACGCGCAAAAGCGTGCGGCGGAACGACAAATCACGAAGACCGATTTCATGGAAGCGGTTTTGAAGCCGGACGGGAAAAAAAGACAACGCCATGGTGATCATGGCGGAATAGTGTATCTTTTTAGTAAGAGAATTGGGCAGCGAGAGCTGTACATTTCGGCAGAGCTTTTCAAAAGCGACTGTTATTTTATAACTGGTTATTGGAAATGACTCATCAAAACATCATTAACGTAAATACGAAAAATCCCCCTGTTGTGGAATTGGATTCAAATGCCCATGCGGCATACGTTCGATTCAGTAACAAGCGCGTGAAGGAAACCAAAGTTGTAACTGAAGACAAGTACACGGTTACCATTGATATGGATGGGGATGGCGAAGTGATTGGCGTCGAGTTAGTAGGGGTGGAAGAGTTTCAAGTAGGGCGTTTACTCAAAATGGCGGGCATCACTGCCCCCAAGCCCATGCTGGATCGGGCGAGTTACGTCCCCGCCAATCTGCAAGCCGCTTGACAAGTTCCGAGTCTGCTGACCCATCTTCTCAACGATTGCCGTTTGTACAGCGGTCTTAGGAGAGATTTCCCTCGTTCCCAAGTTGCACTTGGGAACGCCCTTGTGGAGGCAATTTCATTGCCGATCTTCCATCCAAAACCCGCCTCCGTGATTATTTCCCTGCAATTTGCGGCATAACCAACCGCCCGACCTTGCCCTCTTCCCCGGATCGTCTCTAAAGTGCCGGAATGTCGGATGATTTTTACAGCGCGTTCGATCGGGAATGCTTCTGCGATGAGTTCAACCGCGCGCGCGGTCAGGATTATCGTAGCGTTTTTCAGCAGGACCGTGACCGGATCATGTTCACGACCGCCTTCCGTCGCCTTCAGGCCAAGACCCAGGTCTTCCAAGCCGGCGAATACGATTTCTACCGGACGCGGCTGACTCACTCGATGGAGGTGGCCAATATCGCGAAGTCGATCGCCGTCTGGCTCCGCTCGAATCATCCCGAAGTCCGGGTCGATCCCGATTTGCTCGAGGCGATTTCCCTCGCGCACGACATCGGCCATCCGCCGTTTGGTCACTCCGGCGAACGGGTGCTCCACGAGTTGATGCAACCTTACGGCGGCTTTGAAGGCAACGCCCAGACGCTGCGCATCCTCACGCGGACCATCTACAGCAACCGGGAAAGCCGGGGCGGGATGAGTCCCAGCCGCGCCTTGCTTGATGGCGTCCTCAAATACAAGCGGCTGCATCGCAATCGCGGTGGCGATTCGAACCACTTCATTTATGACGATCAGGAGCCCATCCTCGAATTTTGTTTCGGCACGACGAAGCTGGATCAGGCGCTCGAGGGAGAAGAGGTCAATGCCTTCCGCAGCCTCGAATGCTGGATCATGGATGCCGCCGATGACATCGCCTATTCCTGCTTCGACATCGTCGATGGGAACAAGGCGCGCTTCCTGACTCCAGCCAAGGTTGCCGAGTGGCGCGATGCCCAGGGCGACAAGCTGGATGCCCTGCAGCGGAAGTATCTCGACGACTTGCAGGCCATGATGGCAGAAAACAAGGTGGAACCGAAAATGAACCGCATCATTGGCGAATTGATTCAGGATGTGTCGCTGGTGC
Source organism: uncultured Verrucomicrobiota bacterium (assembly GCA_903863295.1). Taxonomy (GTDB): domain Bacteria; phylum Verrucomicrobiota; class Verrucomicrobiia; order Methylacidiphilales; family UBA1321; genus JABDGH01. Next base: position 19,308 of record CAIPBM010000183.1, read on the forward strand.
CGGAGGAGAATTTCATGAGCCGGCGCAGCCGCCGTCATGCCCATATTCCGCAACATACGCGCGAGGCCTCGGTCCGCATTACCTTGCACAAGAAGGTTTCCCGCGATCTGATTTTTGGCTCCGGCGCGTTGCAGCAAATCGAGTTCAAGGGCACGCGCATCCTGCGGCAATTGGCGGAAATTTTCTTCGAGAACTATCTCGCCGCCTCCGGCCGACCCGCCACGCTGGTGCCGGGTGATGTCCACCGGGCGGTGCTGGCTGCCGATGCGGCGCCGACCCGCGCACGCCTGCTTTGCGATTACATCTCAGGCATGACCGATGCTTACGCTCTCCGGAGTTACAAGCGGTTGCTCGATCCCGATTACGGCTCCATTTCCGAACTCATCTAAGCTCACGATCCATGCCGTCGCCGTTCATTGTCGTTCCCACCTATTCCGAGCTGGAAAATCTCCCCAGTTTCACGGAACGGGTCTGGACCGTCGTGCCGGATGCGCGCGTCCTCGTGGTCGATGACGCCTCCGGGGATGGCACGCCCGCATGGGTGAAGGCCCATCCGCGCTATGACCGAAGCCTCTTTTTGCTGGAACGGCCTGGGAAACTTGGGCTCGGTTCGGCCTACCTCGCCGGGTTTGCCTGGGTTTTGCAACGGAGTCTCACGGAGCCTTGTGGCGTCGTCATCCAGATGGACGCCGATCTCTCCCACGATCCGCTGGCATTGCCCGCGTTTTTGCGGGAAATCGATGCGGGAGCCGATCTCGTCCTTGCCACTCGCTACCGGGGCGGCCTGCGGGTGATTAACTGGCCGCTCAGTCGCCTCGTGTTGAGCCTGGGCGCCGGCCAATATGTTCGATGGCTGACCGGCATGCCCTTCACCGATCCCACGGGCGGCTTCAAGGCCTTCCGGCTCGACAAACTGGAGACGCTCGATTTATCCGGCATCCATTCCGACGGCTATGCTTTCCAGATTGAGGTGACCCATCTAGCATGGAAAATGGGCTGGAAAATCACCGAGGTACCGATTGTGTTTGAAGACCGCCATGCGGGAACATCCAAGATGTCGGGGAATATCGTGCGCGAGGCCATCTGGCGCGTGCCCTGGATGACGCTGCGGCGCCTCGGCACCCGTGCCTCCTCCAACGTCAACGGAGATTCCCGGACATGAGCCTGACCACGGTCGCCGCCACCGTCCAGCCCGACCAGGCGCTCCTGAACCTGCCTCCTTCCAAGCCGGAGCGTTTCCAGCGCTCGGATTTCATCGCCGCCGCTTTGGTCTTCGTCATCACGCTGGGTGTCTATATCGCCACGCTGGCGCCGAATGTGACCCTGCTCGACTCGGGCGAGTTGATCACCGCCGCCACGAAGTTTGGCGTGGGGCATCCGCCCGGTTATCCGCTCTGGACGCTCTCCGGCTTTCTTCTCTCGCACCTTTTCCCGTTTGGAAACCTGGCCTGGCGCATCAACCTGCAATCGGCTCTCTTTGGAGCAACGGCGAATGCGGTTCTGACGCTTCTAGCCTGCCACTCCGGCCGCTGGCTGCTGCAAAGGTGGACGGAGCCCGCGCATCAGCACATGGTGCGGCAGTTCTGCTTTTACTCGGGCATGCTGGTCGGGCTCACCATCGGATTCAGCGACGTCATGTGGAGCCAAGCGGTCATCGCGGCGGTCCACGGCACGCTCAACGCCCTTTTCGTCAATCTTGTCCTGCTCCTGTTTTACCTCTGGATGATAGAGCCGCAGAAGACGCACCGGTTGCTCTGGGCTGTTTTCGTTTTCGCTTTGGGGCTGACCAATCACCACACGTTGATTCAGGCCATCCCTGCGTTTCTGCTTGGGGCCTTTTTGGTACGGGCAGGAAAATTCTGGTCGGTTGTCCTGGCCATCAATCTCTTCAGCCTGACGATTCTGGTCTACATCAGCTGGCTCTCGGGGGATTCGGTGCTGCAAACGATAAGCGAAAAAATGGCCTTGTTTATCCTGGGTCTCACCGCCGTGGTCTCCTTTTTCCTGTTGAAGGAATTCCGGCTGCGTCTCTTCCTCCTGGGCGTGGCGACAACTTTCGCCGTCTTTTGCATAGGTAACTACCTGATGACGGCGAGCGAGAGCGCGTTGGACAGTGAACGGTACACGCTGGCCAATGGCTCGCCCTGGCTCTGGGGCATGCTGAAGCATCCCGGCTGGCTCCAAATCACCTCCTTCCATGGCGTGATGTTGTTAGCACTGGCCTCGGTGGCCTTGGGACTCCTTTACACCTCGACTTTGAATCGTCGACTCATCATCGGCGTCTTTGTTGCGGGCTGGATTGGCTTACTTCCCTACTCCTATGAACCTTTTGCCTCCAGCACGCATCCGCCGATGAACTGGGGCTTTGCCTCGGAGCGAAGCGGTTTCTATTACGCGGTCAGCCGGGAGCAATATCCGAAGAGCCTGCCCAACCTGATCAAGAGCACCATTGGCAAGGCCATCGGCGTCGTGCCGAAGGACGCGCAGCTCGATACCACCATCGGCTTGCCCAACTATTTTCCGCGGCTCTGGCTCACTTTTTATTATTACGGTTACAACCTCCAGCAAAACTTCACCGTCCCGCTGATCTTCCTCACCCTGGCGATCCTGATCTATATCCGGAGATCCGATCTACCGCAGGTCAACTGGTTCATTTTCCTTGGCGTCGCCTTTTTCTTCCTCGGCTTCATGCTCCAGCTTATTGCGCCTCAGGAGGCCTTCGATTTTCAGCATAACCTGAGCTACAAGGTCTTTCATCTCCAGTCGCATTGTATCTTTGTCCTGCTCATGGGCTATGGCGCCTTGGCGGCGATGACCTATCTTTACGAATCGATGCCGGAGATCGCGGAGAAAACGGGCGTGATCGGTTTCGGCATTCCGGCGCTCTTCCTTTCGCTGCTGCCGCTCTGGAGCAACTTTGACGGTTGCAACCAAGCCAACCACTGGTTCGGCTATTACTTTGGCGCCGACATCCTTCGCCCGCTCGAAAAGAACGCAATCTATTTTGGCGGATCCGATCCCGGTCGCTTCGTGCCGACCTTTACAGCCTTTGTCGAAAGCCAGCAGGATGACCGCTGGAAACGGGAGCCGGGTTTTGATCGACGGGATGTCGCGGTGATCACGCAAAACGCGCTTTGCGACAGCTACTACAACCACTACATCCGCGACCAGTACGATCCCCGTTTTCGTGTCGCGCCGAAGGACTACACGCCCTTTGAAAAGTGGCTGGGGCGCGATGTCGCCTATCCAAAGGAGCCGATCGTCTGCCTCAGCAACCAGGAATTGATCGAGTGTTGGGACGAATACCAGACGTGGCCCGAGGTGCAGGAACGGGTAAAGAATGGCGGCCAGGTTTTGCGTCCGGGAACCAACGATGTCTGGGATGTGAACGGCATCGCCGCGCGGAAAATTTTTGAGAAGAACAAGAAGGACCACGCCTTTTATATCGAGCAAAGCGTGCCGATCGAATGGATGTATCCCTACTTGTCGCCGTCCGGTCTCATCCTGAAGTTGAACCCGGAGCCTCTGGAACAGATCTCCGCCCAGGATGTGGCGGCGGATTACAAATTCTGGGAAGCCTACAGCCGCCGATTGCTGGAAGACCCGAAGTTCCATCTCGATATCGATGCGCAGGTCACTTTCAGCCGGCTCGCTTTTTGGCATGCTGATCTCTATCGCTGGCGGCACATGGACAAGGAGGAGGAGCATTTTTTAAGAATCTCGCTCGCCCTTTGCCCGCCGTATCCGGATGCAGTGAGCAATTTGACCCGCCTGATGGCGCGACAACAGCGTTTTGATGAAGCCATCGACGTGGTCAACCAGGCCTTGGAAAAAGACCCTCGCAATGAACAATTCCCCAACCTGATCGAATGGCTCAAGGCGGTGCAAATGTTCAGTGGCCGGGAACAGGAGTTACGGGATAAGCTGAAGCAATCGCCCTACGATGTGCAGCTCAGCCTCGACCTCGCCCGTCTCCTGGAAGATGAGGGCAAATATACCGAGGTGGGTGATCGTCTCCGTATCGCCGCCGGGTTGACCAATTGGAACCAGCAAGCCATGGCGGATGTGGTGCGTTATTATGTTGATACGGTGCACAACCCCGATGCCGCCGTGGCCTTCCTGGAAGCCCGCGAGCAGATTGATCCAACGGCGAGCGAACTGGTCTATAATCTCGCCGCGCTACATGCCACGCTCAACCATCAGGATGCAGCAATCAATTATTTAACCCAGGCCGCGAAGTATGGCGGAACGAACGCCCTTATCTCGGCGGGAATCGATCCACGCTTTGAGAATGTGCGCAATGATCCCCGTTTTCAAAAATTACTTAGCTCTCCGCCCCCGACCAACGCTCCGACCACCAACGCGCCAGCTGCAACGGCCCCGAAGAAGCATAAAAAATGAAATCAATCCGGATCGCTGGCCCGGTCGCGAGGTTCTGGCGATAAATATTCTACGATGAATGTCTTTGCCCGTTGTGCCATCCGCGATTTACTCCTCCTCAGTCTCACGGCGGGAAGCGCCGATGCCGCTGGATTCATGGGCCTGGGCCATGTCTTTACCTCCAACATGACGGGCAATGTGGTCCTGTTTGGCATGGATCTTGGCCAGGGCCATTTATGGGAAGCCACGCGGTCGGTCTATGTGCTTATGGTTTTCATGTGTGGCGTCTGTTGGGGCGCGTGGATGTGCCATCAATTTACTGAAGCGGATTGGCCCCGGTTGATGGTGCGGGTCGTGGGCTGTGAGGCCTTTCTCCTGGGTCTCTTCGCCATTCTCTGGTGCCTGATTCCCGATGGCGAGCGGTCGCATTCCGCCTATCCCTTGGTCACCCTGCTGGCGTTGGCCATGGGCATCCAGGCCGCTTTCATGTATCGGCTGAATGTCCCCGGCGTGGCCACGACCGCCGTGACCGGCACCCTCACCAGCCTGGTCAGCACGCTGGTCAAGGCGATCAACACCCCCATCGGGGCGGTGACTCAGGACGACTCCGCGAACAAGAAGATGGCCTTTCAGGCCCTCGTCCTGAGCCTCTATTGCGGCGGCGCGATTGTCAGTGGAATTCTCATGCTCTGGCTGCCGAGAATGGTGGGCTTTTTCCCAGCGATCCTGGTGGCAGCGGTTTTGTTTGGCCGGCGGGGAACCACTGCCTGAGGAGAGGTCTCTTCGGAGCCTGTTCGGTTGGTAAATTTCCGATCCGCCGCTAAGTTGGAGAAATCACTCGCTGCAAACCGTGCGCAAGATCATTCATCTCGATATGGACTGCTTTTACGCGGCAGTCGAAATGCGCGAGCGCCCGGAGCTGGCGGGGCAGCCGGTTGCGGTCGGCGGCGGTGCGCGGCGCGGGGTGGTGACGACGTGCAACTACGAGGCCCGTAAATTTGGCGTCCATTCCGCGATGCCCGGTTTCCAGGCGAAGGAACGTTGCCCGCAACTCGTTTTCCTGCCGGTTCGCTTTGATCTCTATCGCGCGGAATCGGCCAAGATCCGGCGCATCCTGCGCGACGTGACACCGCTGGTGGAACCCCTATCGCTGGATGAAGCCTACCTGGATGTGAGCGGTCTGGATCGTTATGCCTGGGACATTGCGAAGGAGATTCGCAAGCGGATTTTTGAGGAAACCCGGCTGACGGCTTCCGCCGGGATCGCCCCGAACAAAATGCTGGCGAAGATCGCAAGCGACTGGCGCAAGCCGAATGGTCAGTTCGCGATTACCCCGGACCAAATCGAAGCCTTCATGCGGGATCTTCCGGTGCGAAAAATCTGGGGCGTGGGCCCGAAGAGCGCGGAGAAATTCAACCAGCGCGGAATTCAAACCTGCGGCGATCTCCAGCAGTTCACGCAGGCTGAGTTGGTGCAGCAGCATGGCAAATGGGGAAGTGAACTTTATCGTCTCTGTCGCGGGAAGGATGACCGTCCAGTGGAACCGAATCAGGTTCGCAAGAGTCTCAGCAACGAAAGCACGTTCTCCGATAACCTGACCACACTGGAGGAATGTCAGGCGGCGATGGAGGTGTTGGTCAAGGAACTGGAGGAAGACTTGCGCGTGAAGGCGTCGGATCGCCACGTCTACAAGGCTTTCGTAAAGGTGAAATTCGCCGATTTTACCCGGACAACCCGGGAATGCATCTGTGAGAAGCCGAGTCTGGAGACTTACCAGACCTTGCTGCTTGAGGCGCGTAAGCGAAGTCCTCAGCCGATCCGGCTGCTCGGTTCCGGGGTCCGTTTTGTGGAGGATCGGGTAACACCAAGCTCGCCGCAGCAATGGCTGGAGTTGGAATAAAATAAACTTTCAAACTGCTCCATTTACAAACTCCGTCATCCTGAGCTTGTCGAAGGATCAGCACCCGATGATTCGGCTGTTATCGGATAATTTTGGATAGGCAATGGAAGCTGATCCTTCGACAAGCTCAGGATGACGGATATTTAAAGTCGGCCACGAGGCGCTAACCCTAACGCGGCCCGGCAGGAGCCGGGCCCTCCAGGAATACACTTGAACAACCTCTAAAGTAGCGGAAGCTTCTGAAAGGTCTTACACCATGAAAATCACCGTACTGGGCGCAGGCGGAGGCGAGGTTACCGGGTCATGCTATTTGGTGGAGTCGTCGCAGAGTCGACTGCTCGTCGATTGCGGATTATTTCAGGGTACGGAAGGCGCGGGCGGACTCAACCGGCCTCCCTTGGGCGAGGATGCTTCCACGCTGGATGCTGTTGTCCTGACGCACGCCCATCTCGATCATGTGGGCCGTTTGCCGTTGCTGGAGCGCACGGGTTTTACGGGCCCAATTTTTGCCACGCCGGCGACGATTGAGATGGCCGGGCTGATCCTGCGCGATGCGGCCAAAATTCAGGCGCAGGACGCCGAGCGGCGGAACCACCTGCATCCAGATGAACCGCCCGTCGAGCCGCTCTATACGCTGGAGGAAGCCGAGGCGATTCTGCGCCAGCTTCGCCCGGTGCCTTATGATGAGCCCGTGCCGGTGGCACCCGGAATTCGCGCCTGTTTCGCTGAGGCGGGACATATGCTCGGTTCAACCAGCATCAAACTCTTTGTCGCTGACGGCGGAATCGAGCGCAAGGTCGTCTTCTCGGGCGACCTCGGTCCGAAAGGGGCACCGATTCTTCGTGATTACGATACTTTTTCGGAAACGGATGCCGTCTTCCTCGAGTCGACTTACGGCGACCGCGATCACCGGCCCTATGACGAGACGGTCGCGCAGTTCATCGAGATTGTGAAGCAGGGCGTGGCGAAGAAGGCCCGCATCCTGGTACCGACTTTCGCGGTCGGGCGCGCGCAGATGCTGACCCTGCTGCTGGCCTCGATATTCCGGCGCAAGATCATCCCGCCCTTCCCGGTCTTTCTCGATAGCCCGATGGCGATTGAGGCCTCGCGCATCTATGCCCGTCACGAGGAACTTTTTGATGACGATATGGTGGCCTACCTCAAGGAGGGACCGCTCGACAAGGATCTCGCCACCATGACGATGTCCGCCTCCGCGGACGATTCCAAGCGGATCAATACGTGTCCCGGCCCCTGCTTCATCATGGCGGGCGCCGGGATGTGCACGGCGGGACGTATCCTGCACCATCTCCGGCACAACCTTTCCAATCCCAACACGCACGTCATCATCGTCGGCTATCAGGCGCGCGGGTCGCTGGGCCGGAGACTGGTCGATGGGGTCAAGCAGGTGACCATCTTTGGTGAACCGATCGCCGTCCGGGCGCAGGTACACACGCTCGGCGGGTTCAGTGCGCATGCCGGGCAGACCGATCTACTTAAATGGTTCGAGACGATTGCCCCGGTGAAGCCTCGTGTTTTTCTCACCCATGGGGAAAATGGGCCGCGGAAGGTCTTGGCGGAGCTCATCACGGAGAGGTATGGAATTAGTCCTGTACTGCCGGAGTTGGGCCAAGTTATAGAATTTTGACGGCAGTCCTCTCTGAAAGCTGGAAGACAGACTAGACTCGTCCTTCGACAAGTTCAGGATGACAAATAGCGGAAGAAAGTCTTACGCAAATAAGTTGCACTATTCTCTTGCAAGTTATTTGCGTTTATTGGAGAGTGGCTGAAATGAAGCCCTTAATGATAATCTCTTTTCTTCGGTCGGCTCGGTTTGGATGGATCGCGTTACTTGTGCTCATGTTGGGTGCCCTGAACAGCAACGCTGCGGTCAACATCATCGCGGCGGAGAATTTTTACGGGGACGTGGCGCAACAGCTCGGCGGGGACAATGTCCATGTCACGAGCATCCTGACGAATCCCGATCAGGATCCCCATCTTTTCACGGTCAATGTCGATACGGCCAAGGCGGTGGCCAACGCGCAGATCGTGATCACGAGCGGCATCGATTACGATCCGTGGATGTCCGACCTGGATGCGGCGCATCCGAATCCAAAGCGGATCGCGATCAACGTCTCCAGCCTGATTCACGCGGTCAACGGCGACAATCCCCATATCTGGTATAGCCCCAGGACCATGCCCGCGCTGGCGGAAAAATTGACCGGGGTACTCACCTCCCTGGATCCAGTCCACGCGGATACCTACCGCGCCAATCTCGCCAAGTTCCTTGCCAGTCTGGGACCTTTGAATGAGAAAATCGCAGCGCTCAGGGCCAAATATAGTGGGACCGATGTGCTTGCGACGGAACCGGTCTTTGGTTACATGTCAGACGCGCTCGGGTTCAAGATGCATGGCATGGGCTTTCAAGAGCATGTCATGAACAATACCGAGCCGACCGCCCAGGAATCCGAGGAATTTGAAACGCTGCTGAAAACGAAAAAAGTGAAAGTGCTTTTCTATAATGGACAGGTGACCGATCCGGTCACGTCGCGCATGCAGGAGGTCGCCAAAAGTGCGGGCGTACCGATTGTGGGCGTGACCGAAACCGAGCCCGCCCACACCAGCTATGTGCCCTGGATGTTGTCGCAGTTGGACGCAGTGGAAAAAGCCCTCGGCTCATGACGACGCAACGGGACGCGCCTCCGAGCATACGCTTCACATCCCTCACCGTGCGGTACGGGGATGATGCGGTCATCACCGATTTTTCCGGGACAATCCAGCCCGGAGAATTCATCGCCGTTCTGGGGCCGAATGGCGCGGGGAAAAGCACCCTGCTCAAGACGTTGCTGGGACTGCTGAAGCCCTCCTCGGGTGGGATCGAAATCTTCGGCGAAGCGCCCCGGCGCGGGAATCCACAGATCGGCTATATGCCGCAGCTCCGCAGCAATGCGAGTTCCACGTCGCTCAGCGGCCGGGCCTATCTCCACGCCGTGCTGGAGGGATATCGCTGGGGCTTTTCATGGCCCAGTTCCAGCCGGGATGATGTTGTCCTTGCGGCGCTGAAGGCCGTCGATGCGGAGAGCTTCATGGATCGCTCCTTCGACGTCCTTTCCGGCGGGGAACGCCAACGCATTTCGCTGGCGCAGGCCTTGCTCGGTCAGCCCCAAATTTTGCTGCTGGATGAACCGCTGCTCAACCTCGATCCCCGGCGGCAGGGCGAGTTAATCGAGATGGTCGATTCGGTGCGGAAGAAGCTAAACGTTACCGTGCTCTTTGTGGGCCATGACGTGAATCCACTCACCCAGGTCATGGATCGCGTGCTTTATATTGCCGGAGGTAAGGCGGCGCTTGGCATGGTGGATGAAGTCATTAACAGCGAAGCGCTCAGTCGTCTCTATGACGCGCAGATGAAAGTCATCAAGGTGGAGGACATGCTCTTCATCATGGCGGCGGACCAACGAACGATCGAACATGGCGACCATTTTCACTGAACTCGCTGACGCCTGGACGTACGACTTTGTCCGGACCGCCTTCCTCGGCGGAACGGTCTGCGCGGCCTTGTCGGCATTTGTTGGCTACTTTGTGGTCTTGCGCAAAATGGCCTTCGCCGGGCACGCGCTGGGGCACATCGGTTTTGCCGGGGCCTGCGCGGGTGTGTTGCTCGGCTGGGGAGCCTTACCGGGAATGCTGGCCTTGAATGTCGTGGCCGCAACGGGCATGGGCATTTTGGGTGAACGCGTCCAGAAGAGCGACCTCATCATCGGCATGATGCTCTCCTTTGCCCTGGGCATGGGCACGCTGTTTCTCTCGTTGTTCAAGGGCTATGCCGGGCAGGCGACGATCATCCTTTTCGGCAACATCTGGTCGGTTTCCGAAGCGCAGGTCTTCGATCTTATGGTACTGACCGGGTTGAGCCTGCTCGTATTGCTGGCCATTTTTCGTCCCCTGCTCTTTTCGTCCCTGGAACCGGAACTGGCCGAGGCCAAAGGGGTTCCGCTGCGGCTGGTCTCAGTGATCTTTTACATCCTGGTGGCCGTGGCGGTGGCGCTGGCCAGCCAGATTGTCGGTGTGCTGCTGGTCTTTACGCTTTTGATCGGGCCGCCCGCCACGGCCCTCCGCTTTTGCCGCACGGTCTGGCCGGGCATTTTGCTGAGTTTGGCCATTGGCGTGGGTGTGACTTGGGCAAGCCTCCTGCTGGCCTATTTCACCAACTGGCCCGTGAGCTTCTGGGCGCCCAGCCTGCTCTTCGCGTTCTATTTGCTCAGCGCAGGCGTCACTTATCGACGCAGTCCGGGTTGATCTATTTTCCTAGTTCCATCCGCGAACCGTGGCATAGTTGTGTAGTCCATGGCGCACGACATTCTCCCTGTCTCCCAGATCTCCAGCCTGCGGCGTGACTACATGCAGCGCGGGTTGGATGAGGTCGATCTTGATCCCGATCCGTTCCGGCAATTTGCCGTCTGGTTCAAGGAAGCACTTGATTCCAAGGTAATAGCCGAACCCAACGCGATGGTGCTCTCCACCGTTTCCGCTGAGGGTGAACCGCGCGGGCGGTTCGTGTTGCTGAAGGGTATCGATCCGGAGGGCTTTGTCTTTTTCACCAATTACCAAAGTACCAAGGGCCAGCACCTGGCGGCGAATCCGCATGCCGCCCTGACCTTCGGTTGGATCGAGCTGGAACGGCAGGTCTGCATTGAAGGCACCGTGACCAAAACGCCGCGCGAATCGGTTGAGGATTATTTCCGGACGCGGCCGCGCGGGAGTCGCCTGGGTGCCTGGGCCTCGCCGCAGAGCGAAGTGATTCCGAATCGCGACGTCCTCACCGCCAAGCTGGTCGAAGTCGGCGACGTTCATATCGATGACGTGCCACCGCCGCCGGAATGGGGAGGCTACCTCCTTAAGCCGGAGCGAATCGAATTCTGGCAGGGGCGGACGAACCGCCTGCATGACCGACTCCGTTATCGACGTGAGGATTTGGGCTGGATTATCGAACGGCTGGCTCCTTGACGGATTGAGAGTGCGCTTTCGCAAAGCAGTGCAATAATTAACCTGATCGTATGGCCGCCGCTTTCAAAGATTATTACGAAATCCTGGGCGTCGCGCGCACGGCCACGGCGGAGGAAATCAAGAAGGCCTTCCGCAAACTGGCCCGCCTTTATCATCCCGATACCGCCAAGGACAAGGTCGCCGGTGAAATCAAGTTCAAGGAAATCAACGAGGCCTACGAAGTCCTGGGCGATCCCGAAAATCGCAAGAAGTACGATCAACTCGGCCAAAACTGGAATGCCCAGGGCATACCTCCCTCCGGTGGTGGCGGATCCCACGGCTTTTCCCCGCAAGATGCGGGCGGCGAGGAGTTCCATTTTGAAGGCACCGGCTTCAGCGACTTCTTTGAGCAGGTCTTTGGCCGGGGCCGCGATTTTGGCGGTGGGGCTTCCAGGCCTCGCGCGGCGAGTGGTCCGCGACACGGCCAGGACATCGAAGGGGCCATCTCCGTTACGCTGGAAGAAGCGATGCAAGGGGCCATCCGCGCGATCTCCTTTCAATCCGTCGATCCCGCGACGGGCGAAGTGAAGACCGAGTCCTTCAAGGTGCGGATTCCCAAGGGCGCGCTGGAAGGACAGATCATCCGCGTGCCTGGCAAAGGTCAGGCCGGTTCCGGTGGCGGCGAGGCGGGACATCTTTTCCTGCGAGTGCGCCTGGCCAGTCACCCCGATTTCCGCGCCCTGGGTGCCGACCTCTACCACGATCTTCCCTTGGCCCCGTGGGAAGCTGTCCTGGGAACAACCGTCCGGCTGCACGGCCTCGACGGCGATCTCGATGTGAAGATTCCCGCTAGGACAACCAATGGCCAAAAGCTACGGCTGCGGGGTCGCGGCCTGCCCAAACCGAAGTCAGAGGAGCGGGGCGATCTTTACGTCGTGGCCGAGATCCAATTACCAACTGAGATCAGCTCCCGCGAAAAGGAACTTTGGGAACAACTCCGTGACGCTTCGTCGTTCAAGCCGCGAGACTAAATCCACCTTCAACCTGATGCGATGCCATGAGTGAATCTGAAGACCTCTCCTCCTCCACCATCTACACGCTTGAAATGGTGGAGCGGATCACCCACATCTCCCGCGACCGGATCGTGGTCTACTACCAGCATGGGCTGATTTCCCCCGTGAAACAGGAGGAGGGCGAAAATCTTTTTTTCGACGACGAAGCCATTCACAAACTGCGGCGCATTGCCTTTCTTCTTTCCGAATACAGCGTCAATCATGAAGGGCTGAGGAAGATTTTTGCCCTCATTGATGAACTGGAACGTTTACGGGAAGAAGTCCGTTTTCTGCGGCAAAAATAACCCCCCATTGAAGCAAACCCCATGACCATCCCCACCCTCATTACTACGGCCCAAGCACTCCTCGCCCCCGGCAAGGGCATCCTCGCGGCGGACGAAAGTTCGCCCACGATTGAAAAGCGGTTCAAGGACATCAACCTTCCCTCCACGGAAGAAAATCGCCGGGCCTACCGGGAGATGCTCTTCACGACCCCGGAGATCGGGAAATATATCAGCGGTGTGATCTTGTTCGATGAGACCATCCGGCAGAAGCTGAAGGATGGGACACCGATGCCCCTCGCCCTTTCCAAGCAGGGGATCATCCCCGGCATCAAGGTGGATGAAGGCGCCGTCGCGCTGACCAATTTTCCGGGCGAAAAAATCACACACGGCTTGGACGGTTTGCGCGAGCGGTTGGCCGACTACCGCAATCTTGGGGCCCGGTTCACGAAATGGCGCGCCGTTATCACCATCGGAAAAAATCAGCCGAGTCAGACCGCCCTCGAAGCCAACGCCGCGGCGCTGGCCCAATATGCCGCCCTGAGCCAGGAAGCGGATCTCGTCCCCATCGTCGAGCCGGAGGTGCTGATGGATGGCGACCACACCATCGCGCGTTGCGAAGAGGTCATCACTGCGACCTTGAAGGCGGTTTTTGATGCGCTGTTTGAATATCGCATTGCGCTGGAAGGCATGCTGCTCAAGTCAGGCATGGTCTTGTCCGGGAAGGAATGTCCGCAACAGGCGGGAATTTCCGAGGTGGCCGAGTCAACGATCCGCACCTTCCGTCGCACCGTGCCGTCGGCGGTGCCGGGGATCGTCTTTCTCTCCGGCGGACAGAGTGACGTTGAATCGACCGAACGCTTGAATGCCATTTGCGCGAGCGGCAATCTTCCCTGGAAGCTCACCTTCTCCTTCGGACGCGCCTTGCAAGCGCCCTCGTTGCAGGCGTGGAAGGGTCTGCCAGACCAGGTGGGCGCAGGTCAGGCGGCGCTCCATCATCGCTCGAAGTGCAACAGCCTCGCGCTGACCGGGGCCTATTCGGATAAGATCGAGAAGGCGGGGTAAAACCGGTCGAGATCGGGAAAGAGACTCCGTCATCCTTCACCAAGCCGAGGATGACGGCCTGCTCTAAGGACGACTTTTCAGGCTCGCCTAATCTTCCTTGATCACGCGGACTTGCGGGGCATCGCTCCAGAGGTCTTCGAGGGCATAGACGCCGCGCTTGTCCTCGTGGAAGACATGAACCATGACATCGCCGTAGTCCATGACCACCCACTGGCTGGTCGGGAAGCCATCGACGGCGAGCGGGTGGCGCCCGTACTCGTCCTTCACCGTTTTTTCCACCGCATTGACGATGGCCTTGATCTGCGGCTCCGACTGGGCGGAGAAAATGACGAGATAATCGCAGATGGTGGAAATGTTATTGAGATCGAGAATGATCGGGTCGAGCGCCTTTTTATCGAGAGCGAATTGCACACAGTGGTGGGCCAGTTCGAGGCTGGACAGCGGAGCGTGCGTGGTATCGGACATGAGATTGGAAGATGGAAAGGCTAGGAAATATAGAGACCGCGACGTTTGATGTAGGCCGCAACGGGCCCCGGAACGAGATGATCAATCGGCAAACGTTGTTTCACGCGGTGACGAATTTCAGTGGCAGATATATCGACCCGACGCGGCTGCGGCAAGCCTAGAACGGCGGGGCCGCCTTTTTTACCTGCTATATCACCGCGCTGCAGAACGGCAAACTGAACCAATTTCCGCAATTCCGCCGCCCGGTGCCACTTGCCGAGATCGGCCAGTTGATCCGCGCCGATGAGCCAGAACAGCGTCGCGCGGGGAAAGGATTCGCGGATTTCCTGGGCGGTATCAAACGCATAGGAAGGCGCGGGTCGATCCAGTTCGCAGCGGGAGAGCCAGAAGCGGGGCTCGCTCTTGAGGGCACGTTTCAGGAGCGATAGGCGCTCGACATCGGTGGCGCGGGGTTGGAGATCCTTGAAGGGCGAACGTCCACAGGGCACGAAGAGCACGGCATCCAGCTTGAGCTGCTCCAGGGCGTCGCGGGCCAGAATGAGATGGCCGTGATGAACCGGATCAAACGTGCCACCGTAGATTCCCAATCGCAAACGGCGTGAACGCTTCGCGGGAGTTGCGGATTTTTGGGTCATTTCTCCACCACACAGGTTCCGGCGAGGAAATCGTGAAAGGCCCGCCGTTGGGGATTGAAGAACGCGTATGCAAACGGAATCCCGAGAAGATAGAAGGAAAAGGAAAAGGCGATCCCGCGCGTGAGGCTCTGCACAAACGAGGGCTTCTGCCCCGCGTGGTTAACCACGCGAATACGCAGGATGGACTTCCCCGGCGTCTTCCCATGCGCGGCATAGAAGCCGGATAAATAGAGCGTAAGCATCAGGTAGGAAATGAAATTGCCGATCGTGAGGTAAAACCGGAAATCCGATGAAACCGGGTCTTGCGGATGCTGGAGGAGATTCACCATCTGCTCCTCCCAGTTGGGGGAGTAAGTCGACATCACCACGTAGATGATCGGTGAGGCCAGAATGCTGCTGAGAATGAAATCGAGCACGCTGGCGAGAATCCTCCGCCAGTAAGGCGCGAGCGTCAGTCCGGCCAACCCACCCAGTCCGGTTCCGCCTCCCTGAACCTCGGCCAGGAGCGCGACCAATTCCGGATAACTCTGCCAGGGTTGCCATGCCGCGTCAAAGCCACCGGCCCGCACCTCAGTGCCGAGACCGGCGCGGTTTTCCCGCACCCACTCGCGGAGTTCATCGATTCCCGCCGGGCCATATTCCTGGCCATCATCCCCGCGTATCCAATAATCCCGATTTTCCGGCAACATGCCTCCACTTGTAGCAGATTCGTCCGCGGACAGACAGGGGGAGTTTTATCTGTCTCCTTTCGTTAATTCCGCAATTCCGTCAAAAAATCTTCCCCTCGGTCGCCCAAAGGCGATAAAACTATGGCATCATGATTCGAGCTCAAGTCATCGTTCGCCCCCGCGCCAGCATTTTTGACCCCCAGGGAGACGCGGTTGGCCGCGCCATCCAGCACCTCGGAGTTTCCTCCCTCAAACAGGCCCATGTCGGCAAGTTCATTGAACTGGAACTTGATGGCGATGATGTCGAGGCCGCGCGCACTCAGCTCGAGACGATCTGCAAGGATCTCCTCTCCAACCCGGTGATCGAGGACTACGCGCTGACCCTGCACCCAATCGGGAAGGACGCCTGATGCGCTGGGCCGTTCTTCAGTGTCCCGGCTCCAATTGCGACCAGGACGCCTTTCACGTTCTCAAGCATGTGCTCGGCCAGGAGGTCGAGTATGTCTGGCATAAGGAGACCTCACTCCAGGGTGCCGATGGCATCGTGCTGCCCGGCGGCTTTTCGTATGGCGATTACCTTCGCTGCGGGGCCATCGCGCGTTTCTCGCCGATCATGCCCGCGATCAAGGAAGCGGCCGCACAGGGCAAGACCGTGCTCGGCATCTGCAACGGGTTCCAGATTCTTTGTGAATCGGGCCTGCTCCCCGGTGTGCTGGTTCGCAACAACAGCCTCCATTTCCGCTGCGAAACGATTCCGGTGCGGGTGGAGCAGACGGAAAATCGCTTCACCCACCGCTACAAGGTCGGGCAGGTTCTCCACCTCCCCATCGCCCACGGCGAGGGTCATTACGTGGCCGATGAAGCGACGCTTGATTCCCTCTTCGCGAACAAGCAGGTGCTCTTCACCTATAGCGACGCCCAGGGTGGAACCTCCCCGGGATCGAACCCAAACGGTTCCCAGCGCAACATCGCCGGGATCACCAATCGCGAAGGTAACGTCCTCGGCCTGATGCCTCACCCGGAACGGGCCGCGGAAAAGATCCTCGGCAGCGACGACGGGCTGGGAATTTTTGAATCGATTCTCGTCCATCACGGTGCGTCGGTTCCGGCGACGGCATGAAAACCCTTTGAGGCCGCCAATTGCGACCTTGAAGCAGAAGACCGATTTAAATTCACCTTTTAAACGTCCATGGCACCGGAATCCATCCCTACCCAAGACATCACCTCGCTCATCACGACGATTCGTGGACTGCGCGTGATTTTGGCCGCGGATTTAGCCAAATTGTATGGAATTCCTACCTTCCGACTAAACGAAGCGATCAAGCGCAACAAGACGAGGTTTCCCACTGACTTCATGTTTCAACTCACACGCTCGGAAGCAGTTACCCATTCAACATCGCAAAATGCGATGTTGAAACAGGGAGCTAACGTCAAGCACCTTCCTTATGCCTTCACGGAGCATGGCGCCATCATGGCCGCCAACGTGCTGAATAGTCCGCAAGCTGTGGCCATGAGCGTCTATGTCATCCGCGCCTTCATTCAGCAGCGCGAGGTCTTGAGCGCCAACGAGGCGATCCTGAAAAGACTGGCCGAAATCGATAAGACCCTTCTGCAGCACAATGCCGCCCTGCGCGATGTTTACCAGAAGCTGATGCCCTTGCTGCAACCACCGCCGGAAACACCGCGTCCCACCATCGGGTTTCACGAGCCCAAGGCCCGCTACGGCTCCTTAAAAAAATTAAGCATTTCGCAATCCCGTTAATTCCGTCAAAATTTCCTCTCATGCCCGATCCTGCCATCACCCCCGACCTCATCGCCAAGCACGGCATTACGCCGGACGAATATCAGCGCATCAAGGACATCCTGAAGCGCGAGCCGAACTTCACCGAGCTGGGCATCTTCTCCGTCATGTGGAGCGAGCACTGCTCTTACAAGAACTCACGCCTGGAGTTGCGTAAATTCCCCACCACCGGGCCACGCGTGCTGGTCAAGGCGGGCGAGGAAAACGCCGGCGTGATCGATATTGGCGACGGCTGGGGCATCGCCTTCAAGATGGAATCGCACAACCATCCGAGCGCGGTCGAACCTTTCCAGGGCGCGGCCACCGGCGTCGGCGGCATCCTGCGCGACATCTTCACCATGGGCGCACGCCCGGTCTTCCTGATGAATTCGCTCCGTTTCGGCGACATCCGGCCTACTGCTCCCAACGGCGCGACAAATCGCCGCCTGCTCTCCGGCGTGGTCTCGGGCATCGCCCACTACGGCAATTGCATCGGCGTGCCCACGGTTGGCGGCGAGATTTATTTTGATGCTTCCTACGACGGCAATCCGCTGGTCAATGTCTTCGCGCTCGGCACGCTGCGCACGGACGAAATCCGGCGTGGCGCGGCCACCGGGGCGGGTAATCCCGTTTTCTATGTTGGCGCACGGACGGGTCGCGATGGACTCGCGGGCGCAGCCTTCGCCTCGCGCGATTTGACCGAGGATTCCAAAGCCGACCGTCCCGCTGTGCAGGTCGGCGATCCCTTCATTGAGAAGCTATTGCTCGAGGCCTGCCTGGAACTCTTCCAGCATCCCGAAGCCGTGGTCGGCGTCCAGGACATGGGCGCGGCGGGCCTGACCTGTTCCACCTGCGAAACCGCCAGCCGCGGCAACAGCGGCATCGAGATTGATCTCGCGCTCGTGCCGCAACGCGAGCCAGGCATGACGCCTTACGAGACGATGTTGTCCGAGTCACAGGAGCGGATGCTTATCATCGTCCGCAAAGGTCATGAAAAAACCGTGACCGATATCTTCGAGAAGTGGGACCTCCCCTGCGCCTTGATCGGCCAGGTCACCGAGGACGGACTGATGCGGGTCAAGAACCATGGCGAGACCGTGGTGGAAATTCCCGCCAAGCAGCTCGCGGACGAAGCCCCCGTTTACAAGCGCGAGGCCAGGCGTCCCGCCGATCTCGACGCCAAGCAGCACCTCCTGCTTGCTTCGATCCCACAAGCCGACATCGAATCGACCTTGCCGAAACTCCTGGCCACGCCCGATCTCGCCTCCAAGCGCTGGGTCTATCGCCAGTATGATCACATGGTGCGCGTCGGCACGGTCACGCCGCCCGGTAGCGATGCCGCCGTCGTGCGTATCCCCACCGGCGACAAGACGTGGAAATATCTCGCCGCCTCGGTCGATTGCAATGCCCACTATGTCGCCGCTGAACCGAAACTCGGCGCGCTAATCGCCGTTGCTGAATGCGCGCGGAATCTCGCCATGACCGGCGCGGAACCGCTGGCGCTGACCGATAATCTCAACTTTGGCAATCCCCACAACCCGGAGAATTTCTATATGCTCCAGCAGGCCGTCGATGGCCTCGCCGAAGGCTGCCGCGCGTTTGATATTCCCGTCACTGGCGGAAACGTGAGCCTCTACAACCAATCGCCCGCCGGTCCGATTGATCCAACGCCCACCGTCGGCATCGTTGGCATCATCCGCGATCCAAAAGACATCACGCCATCTCATTTCCAAAATGAAGGCGACGCCATCCTCCTCGTCGGCAACGTCGGCGAGGAACTCGGTGCCAGTCTTTACCTCCGCGAAATCCACGGCCTCAAGAAAGGCCGCCCGCCCGAACTGGACATGCCCCGCGAGTTGAAGCTACACGAGGCCGTCCGTACCGCGATCCGTGCTGGCAATGTCCGGAGCGCTCACGATCTCGCCGAAGGCGGTCTGCTCGTCGCCCTCGCGGAATGCGGCATTGGCGGCAAGAAGCAACTCGGTGCCAACGTGAAACTGGAAATGCCTCACGCCCGCCTCGACGCCCTCCTCTTCGGTGAAAGCCAGAGCCGCGCCATCCTCACTACCCCGGCGGATAAAGCCGCCACCCTCCTCGCCCAGTTGGAATCGCTCGGGGTTCGCGCCCGCCAGATTGGAACCGTGGGCGGCAATGAACTCGGGGTGGAAATCGGCAATACCCATCTCAAGTGGGACGTCGCGGCGCTTTATAAGACGTGGGATAACGCTCTGGATACCTACCTGTCCTGAAGCCCGCTTCAGAGCATGACCAAGTCGGTTACTTACCCACAAAAAGCACGCAAACCGGCGTGCCCACATTTGCCGATTGATCCGTCGGCGACAATTGTCCGGTCGCCTGATCAATTTTGAACACAGCGATCTTGTCATCTTTCTGGCCAGCGGCGATCAACCAGTGTCCTGCCGGGTCAATCGCGAAACTGCGGGGAAACTTCACCACGGATGGAGTGCTTTGCAGGAAGGTCAACCGCCCATCCGTGGCAATGGAGAAAACGGTGAGTGTATCGCATCCCCGGTTGGAGACGTAGAGCCATTTGCCCGAGGGATGCACGGCTATCTCTGCGATGGTGACCTCCTCAGTTGATGTTCCGGGTGGTAACGTCGGTACGGTCTCCATCAGCGTCAGTTGGCCGGTTGCCGCATCCCGTGCGAAGACCGATACACTCAACCCCATCTCATTCGCTACATAAACGAAATGGCCGTGAGGTGAGAAAGCCAGATGCCGTGGCCCACCGCCGGGCGTGACTTTGACTGCGGGTGGATCGCTCGGAGTCAGGGTGCCAAGACCGGCGTCTAACTTGAAAATCCAGATGCTGTCGCTGCCGAGATCGCACGCATAGACGAAATGGTTTTCCGGGTCGGGATAGATCGAATGGGCGTGAGGCTTTTTCTGCCGGTTCGGATTAGGGCCGGAACCGGTAAAGGAAACCAGGGTGGTCCTCTCAGTTAAGCGACCATCCGGTTGGGCCTGAAATGCCGCCACGTTTCCACCGCCATAATTCGCCACGAAAACATGGTGCCCTGTCGCATCCACCGAAACATGGCAGGCATCTTCGCCACCCGCGGGACGCTCGTCCAGAAGTGCGAGGGTTCCGTTCACGTTTCGTCGGTAGGCCTCGACGGCGCTTCCGTTGGGGGTGCTAATCGCGGCATAGAGAAATTTTTTGTCGGGGGAAAGGGCGAGAAAATTAGGATTCTTCGTTGCCGCCGCCAGCGTGATCGGCCCCAGTTTTCCCGTCTCCCTATCCAAACTACCGAGGTAGATACCCTGGCTGGTCGAATGCCCGGTCATGGTGCCAATGTAGAAAGGAATTTCCATGGCAAAAAGGGAACGGGAGAAACTCGTTACGCAAAGCAGAATCAGCAGCGCTCTCATCAACGGAGAGCGGCGTCAGGCCGTCGCGCGAATCTGTTCGAGAACAAAGCGATGCAACGTCTCCAGCGATTCCTCCAGCGGTGTCGCTTCCGTGTTCAAGGTGAGATGCGCCTGCTTGGGCGGTTCAAAGGCCGATTCCTTGCCCGTAAAGTTCGGAACCAGTCCCGCCTGGACGCGGCGATAGAGGCCCTTCACGTCCCGTTTCTGGCAGGTCTCAAAGGAGCACTCGACGTAGATCTCGATCAGGTTTTCGGCCCCGATGATTTTCCGCGCGCTTTCGCGCAACGATTCCTTGGGCGTGATGAAAGAATTCAGGCAAATCACGCCTGAGTTCAAAAACAATTTGGAGACCTCTGCCACGCGCCGGATGTTTTCCTCCCGGTCCACATCGGTGAAGCCGAGACCCTTATTGAGCCCGTCACGAAGGTTGTCGCCATCCAGCAAGGCTGTTACGTAGCCGTCGATGAAGAGCCGATGTTCCAGCGCCGTGGTCAGCGTGCTTTTACCGGAGCCGGAGAGACCGAAGAGCCAGATGACCTTGGCCTTCTGTTTCAATTTCTTTTCCCGCTCCGCACGGCTCAACATCTGCGAGTAGATAGGGTAAATCATTTTATGGATGGTTGAGGATGACTAAAAATAATCCGCCGGACTGAGCTTGTCGAAAGATTCGTTCTGCTTGCATTTCCAGGCCTACAGAATTGTTTCTTCGCTGAACTTAGGATGACAAAATTTACAGGGAACCAACGCTGGGCTCTCTCCCGGCTAATTCTTCTTTTGTTCCGCTGTCGGCGTCGCCGGATTGGTTGTGGCACCCGCAATGACGGTTGATCCAGAGTAGGCTTTCACCAAACCCTGGGTCACGCAATCGGCATATTCGCGGAAAATGCTGGTGTAGCTCTTCTTGTCGAAAGTGCGCTGTCCGTCGTAATCGCCAGCGAGCAGGCGCTGATAAACCACCTCGTTATTCATGAAATAGGGCTCGGTGCAGACAACCGGGCCATCGTATTCGCGGTTGGCGGCAAGGTTCCGCGCGACGACATAGGGATTACCCGGAATCACCGAGCGGGTCGTAGCCGAGTCGCCATACCTGACCGGGCCGAGCCCCGTCTTCTGCGTGAAAACGGAGGAGATGTCTCCGGCCACTTCCGCCTCAATATCGGAACCGCCCTCGACCATTTTGTAGACGCAACGGCGCTGCATTTCGGGATCGGCCATTTCCGACTTGGTATAGCTGCCGCCAACAAAAAAGATATTCGCGTTGCCGTTCGTGACGTGGCCGCGGCCACTGCCGGGGGTCGCGTCGATGTAAAGCGTGACCGTGATATCGGGGACAAAGTTATTGCGAATACGGCTGCCCCGCTCCTTGATTTCGGAGCAGCGATAGAAAAGGAATTCCGCCAGGTCCATGAGCCGTGCCCCAAAGAGAAGATTCAGCTTATCCGGCGGCAGCGCGCGCAGGTTGGTGCCCCGAGAGGAATGGGCCAATAACATCTCGCGCGCTTCCGGTACCATATCCTCTGGGCGATAAGGCGTGACCGGTTCGGTCGAGTCGCGCACGACGAAGACCGTCGCGCCGAGATTGGTCAGCTCCTGCTTAAGAATACGCCCCGTGATCAGGTTAAGATCGCCTTCCTGCACGGGGGCGCTGCCCTTGTAACGGGTGCTCCGTTCCTCCATCTGCGCCCAAGGTCCACCGATGTGACCGGGATCAATCGCGACGCGCAGACCGCTCAACGGCTTATCGAGGGGATGATTTTCCGCACGAAATTCCGCCGGGGTGCGGAACCAGCGCATCGGCGGCTGAGGCTTGCCGGGCGGCGCGAAATCGAGCACGAATTGCGGGACACTCCGGTCCTTGGTCGAGGGATAGATGACCACGCGCGAGTCGTTGATATCCAGGTAAGCGGGGAAAACGCCGAACGGATCGTAAAGAGTGTGGAGCTTCTCCTCGAATTGCTGCCGGGTGATCGTTCCCTGGTAGAGATCAAGCGGAAACCATGGGTTCGGCGTCGGCCAGCGGGGCGAGCCGGTGGGCGATTTGAGATGGCGGAGCTCGGCGATGCTCCGGGCATCCGCGGCCGATTGCGGGGTGACCTGGGGGTACGTGACGAGCGGGGGCAACTCCGTCATCGGAGTGGAAGGCGGGGGAGGTGTACTCGGCGTACCCGTGGGTTTGGCTCCCGCGCAGGGGCAGAAAAGGGCTCCAGCTCCCAGCAGGGCTGCCATCCCATAGATACTCGACTTCGATCGGCCCCAAAGCATAGCCGCTAAAGCTGTCAGCGCTTGGTTAAAAACGCAAGAACCTATCGAGAATTCTGATTTCGAACTGCTGTCATCCTGAGCGGAGGCGAGCCCATGCCTATCCTTTTCTCACAGACACACTCGAGCCGCAGTCGAAGGACCTAGCTCAGATGTATGAGGATTAGATCAGTGTCATAAGACTTACTTTACGAAAGGTATGTTCCCCTCTTCTGCTACCTTGCGGACGTGCCGTTTCAAGGCAAGATTCTCTGGGCTATCAATACGGGTTGCTTCATTGAGCTAGGTCCTTCGACTGCGGCTCGGGTGACTCCGTTGAGTAGAGGGTATCAGTAGCTCGCCTCCGCTCAGGATGACGAAGGTTAAGGAGAGACGAATCACCCGCTTGCCATTGTGGCCTCGAAACGGCGATAGTGGCAGGATGGCTGGACATCACGACGCGCAGGGCATTCTCGGAATTGAGGGCGGAGGAACCCGGACAACCTGGGCGCTAGTATCGACAGAGGGAAAGGTTCTATCACGGGGCGAGGCGGGCCCGGGCAATACGCTACTGCTGAGAGACGCTGCCTTGGAAAAGCTGTTCAAATCGATCCGGCAAGGCTCGGGGAAAAAGATACGAGCCATTGGAGCCGCTTTTGCCGGGTGCCAACTCGCTGATGAGCAGACCCGGGTGGAAAAAAGCCTTCGTCGTGTGTGGCCAAACGCTGATGCCGTGCGGGTGATGGAAGACACGCGCTCCGTACTGGCCGCCGCGTTCGGCGAAGGGCCAGGCTTGGTCGTTATCGCCGGTACAGGCTCGAATGTGGCCGGGCAAAAGTCGGCTCACCTGCCGATTGAAAAAGCGGTCGGCTGGGGGCATCTCTTTGCGGATCGCGGCAGCGCGTATGATCTGGCCCGGCGCGGGCTGGAGCTCTCCTATGCTCATTACGACGCGACGAAAAAAGTCTCCCCTCTCGCGCAGGAATATCTGACGGTTGCAGGAAAGACATCCCTGGAGGAACTCATCCCTTTTCTCTATCGCGACACGAGCAAGACCGCCGTCGCGCAATGGGCGCAATGTGTCTTTGCTGCGGCGAAGAAAAAGGACTGCGAAGCTCTCCGGCTTCTGGATGAAGCCGTGGCTACACTAGCCAAACAAGTGGTCGTGATCTCCCGCCGATTAAAGATCGCGCGACCTGAAGTTGCCCTGGTGGGTGGCCTCTTCGAGAACCAGTCCGATTACGTAACCCGTTTCCAAAAAGCTTTGCGCCAGGTCTCGCCGAACGCGAAGGCCTTTGTCCTGACGGTGCCAGGAGTCTTCGGTGCAGCCCGGCTGGCAGGACTGACGAAGGTTCCAGATCAAACCAAGCCGGTGGAAAACGGAACGGCCATTGCCGAGCCCGCTCGTCTCGCCGCCTTTGCCCAGGCGGCCACCGAGCAACGCAACCCGCGCTCGCGCGGACTCGACAAGCGCTCCATCCCCCAACTCGTCGATCTCTTCATCAAGGAAGAGCGGTACGTCGAGAAAGCCCTCGCTGCCCAGCGTAAGCCCATCGCGCAGGCGGCCAGCTTGGTAGCGAAACGACTTTGCGCGGGCGGTCGCCTCTTTTACATCGGTGCGGGAACGAGCGGACGTCTCGGCGTTGTCGATGCCAGCGAAATGCCTCCGACTTTCAATGCGCCCCCAGAACAAGTCCAGGCCATCATCGCCGGAGGTGCCGCGGCGGTTTTTCGCAGCCAGGAAGGGGCGGAGGATGCGCGCGATACCGGTGTAGCGGAACTTCGCGCCCGTGGCTTGACGAAGGCCGATGTGGTCTGCGGCATCGCGGCCAGCGGCCAGACGCCGTTTGTGCTCGCAGCGCTTGATTATGCACGCGATCTGGGCGCAGGAACCATCCTGCTGACCTGTAACCCCAAGCGCTCCATTCGTGTTCCGGTTGACGTCGAGATTGATCTTCCCACGGGGCCCGAAATCGTGACCGGCTCAACCCGTCTAAAAGCAGGCACGGCGACCAAGCTGGTGCTCAACCTTCTCAGCACCATCGCCATGGTTCGGCTTGGCCGGGTTCGCGATAATCTCATGGTCAATGTTCAGGCGACCAACGACAAGCTCCGCGCCCGCGCGGTGCGTCTGGTCCAGGCCTTGACCGGTTGCAGCTTTACCGATGGCCAGACTGCGTTGGAGTCGGCAGGATGGCGGGTGACTTCGGCGGTGGAAATGCTTTTACGATAGAGCTTACCGTAAGCGCGGGTTGCCCAGATATAATCGAGGAGATGATTGATTTTTATCGCTAAACAAATTAAATCTAACTACATGCGTCAGCGTTTCTATTTGTCAGTTCTTTCGTTGGGGCTTTTGGTCGTGCCCCTCACTCCCGCCCTCGCGGACTCGACTCCCCTTCAGGAAAAGTATCTCCGGATCTTTCTCAAGATGAACAGTGCCGAGCAGTCCGAGAAGCAGGGCGACTACCCGACCGCCTTGGATTATTTCAAGGATTGCTATGCCAAGCTGGTCCAAATCCATCAACAAGATCCCGATTGGGAATCGGCGCTGGTTATTAAAAGGATTGAAGATTGCAAGGCGGAGATCATCAGTCTCCAAAGCAAAGCAGCCTCGATGCCGACCCAGCCCGCGCCGACGCCGTCACCTTCTCCGACATCGACTCCGACGCCAGCTCCGACCCCGACAACGGTGAGCACAACCGATGTCGATAGCCTTCCTGACGACCCTGCGGTGCTGAAGAAGCGTCTCCGGGAAGTGGAGACCGCTTTGCAGTCGACCCAGGACAACCTGAAGTATACCCAGGCGCAGGTCGATACCTACCGGGCCCAGTTGGAGACGGTGAACTCGCAGTTGAAGGCGATCAAGAGCAAGCAATCGGTCAACGACCGCCTCGGCAAGCTGCTGGATGAAAACAAGGACCTGACGACGAAGCTGGCTGCCGCCCAGAAGGAAATCGATGGATTCAAGACCAATCCCAAGTCGAAGCTGGCGATGGTGCAGGCCCAGTTGAAGAATCTTCAGGAACAGTTCGATGCCTCACAGGCGGCGAACACGACCTTGCAGCAGACCATCACCTCCCTGCAGCAGCACCTTGATCAAGTCCAGTCCGACCTGGCCAATGCCAACAGCCAGAAGGGCGCGGCCAATGGCCCGGGCAGCGCGGAATATGCCACGGTCAAGCATGAGAACGAACTGATGCGCGGCATCCTGCAGCGTGAATTGCAAGAGCAGGCCCGCCGCGATGAGGCCAAACGTCTGGCGCAGGAGGAGTTCGATAATCTCAAGATCAAGTCGAGCAAACTGCAGGAGCAACTCGATACGCTTGGTGAGCCGATGACGCCCGCGACGACGGACGAAGAGCGGACGCTTTTGGGCAGCCTGAAAACTTCCGGCATGGACGTAACGCCACCTGCGACGAACGGGGCGGGATTTTCCGCCTCGACCAACGCCGCACCAACCGGAGTCGTCGATACCTCAACCAATGCCGCACCCGCGACCACGCCCGCTCCTTCCGGGACAGATACGAATAGTGCTCCTGCCGTGGTGACTCCTACCCCTCCTCCGCCGCCACCAACGGCGGACAACTCGACCAACACGCCACCCACGACTGTGGCGATCAACAATCCACCCCCTTCAACCGCAACGCCGCCTGCTCCCCCAACGACGCCTTCCACCGATACCAATTCCGCACCTCCCTCCACGACCGCCACACCTCCTTCTACTCCCGACTCAACTCCCACGGTTGGTCCCGTTCCTCCCAATACTCCCTCTACCCCGCCTCCCTCGACCGATACCACGGCAACCAATACGCCACCAACCACGCCCCCCACTTCTGATACGCCGACGGTGACACAAGTTCCGCAGGGCACGACCACCGTCACCGATACCACAATTACCCACAGCGATAACGCCAACACCAACCAGCCTCCTGACGTTACCCAGTACTCCACCAAGGCCCGGCTGCCTGAAGACATGCGTGATACGGCCCAGATGGCCGCTGATCTCTTCAAGATGCAGAAGTACGATGAGGCTGCCGCCAAGTACCAGACCATCATCGACAAATACCCTGAGTCGCTCTACGCGTGGAGCAACCTGGGCGTGGTCCGCTTTCAACAAGGTGATCTGACGGATGCGCTCAAGGCTCTTCAACAGGCGGTCAAGCTTTCGCCTACGGATGCCTTTTCCTATTCCAACCTCGGCATTGTTTATTATCAATTGAACCAGTATGAAAACGCCATCGATGCGTTGAATGCGGCCAAGGCACTCGACCCGAACGATCCGAAGACCCGTAATTACCTGGGCTGTGCCTGCTCGCGCAAGGGCTGGCAGGAAGTGGCTGAGAAGGAGTTCCGCAAGGCCATCGAACTCGATCCGAATTTCGGTGATGCCCACTTTAACCTGGCCTTGGTTTATGCCACCGAAAAGCCCCCGCAGATCGAGCTGGCCAAGCGCGAATATAACCGTGCCCTGGAACTCGGCATCGCCAAGGAAGCCAGCCTGGAAAAACTGCTGAAGCAGTAGTCGTTCATCCGCCCCATGATACCCGGACCGCGCGAAAAATTCCTCAAGCGTAACGCCAATAATTGCGTATAGTGACTGCACGCCTCGTCCGCTGAAAACAGGTTTTACGCTTGCAATTCAAGGGCCCGGGGGAAAGTCTCAAGATTACCTTTATGCAAATCAGTAGCCTGCTTAAACCGGAACAGATCAAGCTTGAGCTGGATCAAGAAAAGCGATGTAACGCGATCAACGAGGTCGCGCAGCTTTTGCAGGCAAATCCCAGCGTCACGAACTTTGCCGGGTTCTATGAAGAGCTGCTTGCCCGGGAGCGGATTGAATCAACCTGCCTGGGCAACGAGATTGCCTTTCCCCATGCCCGCACCGATTATCTCAAGGGTATGGTCCTGGCCGTGGGCCGTAGCCAACAGGGAGTCTGGTTTGAGAATAGCGGTCAGACAGTCAAATTGATCTTTGTGATCGGAACTCCCAAACGGATGGTGACCGATTATCTCAGCGTGGTGGGCGGGCTGGCCCGCTTGCTCAAGGATGCCACCACGCGCGAAAAGCTCATTAGCGCACCAAACGTGGAAGAGTTTATCGCTGTCCTGACCCAGGCCGAAAGCGGAAGGTAGTCTTATTCCGCAGCGCCGGGTAACTGCCTGCTTTTGCGAATCTCAAGGATGTTCTTGTTCCCCTCGCGCCGGTAGTCAATGCCATCCAGCATCTTCTTGATCAGGTGAAGGCCAAGTCCGCCCACCTCCTGTTTTTCCAGGGATTCCTCCGGCACCTTGCTCTCCTGTTCCAGTGGATTAAAAGCCCGTCCAAAATCTTCAACCACCGCAACGACCTCCCCGGGCAATACCTCAATGGCGACCTGAATGTTGTGACTGTCATAGTCGGCATACCCGTACTTGATGATGTTGGTGATGAACTCCTCCATCGCCAGGTTAATCCGGTAAACGGTCTGCGCATCGACCCCGTTGTCCTCCAGGAAATTCGTGATGCCATTCATCAACGTTTCCAGGCTATGCAGCTCATTGGTGATGGTACGCTGATAGGTCGTGCTCATGGGCTTTGAAGATTGGAGTATTCAGGCCGTGATCGCGCAACGGGAACTAGGCCGACTCTTTCGCTTTCAGGATCGCCGCCTCGGTATTGTCCTCCAGCGCGATGAGGTTCGTAATGCCGGAGGTCTCCAGAACTTCCTGAACGAGGGGCTTGGGGTTCACCAGGATCAATTTCTTGTTTTCAAGATCGAGTGCCTTCGCCGAACTGAGGAAAAGCCGGATTCCCATAGATCCCAGGAAACTGACTCCCGCCAGGTCAACCACGGCGTTCTTCTTTCGCGAGACAGTGTAACCGATGAATTTGTTCTCCACATCCCCCACGCCGACAACATCGAGTCGTCCGATCAGGGCGAGGTGGGTATAACTGTCGTCTGTTCCAATTTCTTTGATTTCCATGAAGATGACCTTGTTTAGTTGATTCGAGTTTTACGCTGCTTTGCGAAAGTGTGCACTCCAGAATTCTAGTTCAAGTGAGGAAAAAACGGGAGGTTGGGAGGAAAAATTGACGCGCGAACGCATTACTCGTCTGCAAAGCGAAATTCCATGATGGAAAAATCGTCTTCCAGCGGTTTATCGCTGCCATGGGCGTGACGAACCATGGTCCAGACATCCTTAAGGACGGTGGTGCTTTCAGGAGGTTGCACGGCCAGGAAATCGGAGAGATCGGTCAGGCTCATCATGGGCAGGCCAGGACGGCGGATTTCATAGACGCCGTCGCTGAAGACATAGAGACGCGAGCCCGGCTTGATCTGCGTGGTGGCCGTGACAAACTTGATATTTCTCAGTCCGCCGACGAGGAAGTTGGGAGTCTTGAGTTGGATCGGCCCGGTCGTGGAACCCGGTTCGAGCAGCAATGCGGGAGGGTGTCCTGCGCTGGCATAGGTCAATGTGCCCGTACGCGCATCATAGATGCCATACCACATGGTGAAATACATGTTGTTGTGCGTTTCCATCTGGAAAGCGCCATTTAACGCGCCAAGGACTTGAGCCGGATCCTTGAAATCGACCCCGGAGAGAGCCTGCCCGGAAATGGTGTTGAGCGCAGAGATGGAAAGCAACGCGGCGCCGACCCCATGCCCACACACATCGAGCAGGTAGAGGCAAAAATGATGCTCATCGAGCCAGTGATAACCAAAGGCGTCTCCGCCGAGGGATGATGACGAGATGAATTCCCACTGTGTTGAAACCTTGCCGGTAATCAGTTTCGGCAACTGGGTGCGGACATAGGCCTCCGCCTCCGCCAGTTCCCCGACCAACTGTTCCTGGGTTTTCTTCAAGGCCAGGTAGATGCGTTGCTCCTGGTCACGAAGACGCTTGCGGTCGAGCGAAGCGCCGAGACGGGCGCGAAGAAAAGTGAGATTGAACGGCTTGCCGAGATAATCGTCCGCCCCGTGTTGGATGCATCGCACCACGCTTTCCAATTGGTCGAGCGCCGAGATCATGATCACGGGAATGTGGCGGAGCTTTTCATCCTCCTTGATCAGGACCAGCACCTCAAATCCACCCAAGTCAGGCATGAGAACATCGAGCAGGACAACATCGATCACGAGCTCGCTTCTCAACTTGGCCAGGGCCTCATTTCCGCCGTAGGCCTGAATAACCTGGTAGCCCTCCTGCACCAGGCGGCGAGCGAGCAAGTCACAGTTCTGCGGATCATCATCCACCACAAGGATATTGGCCTGGGAATGTTTTTCCGGTTTCAGCGTCTTTTCTTCCTCGGCGATTTTCGGCATGACCAGGTCAAGATCGACGGGGGAAGGAAGCGTCGGGTTGACCGGCTTTTGCTCCCCGAGGTGCTTCAAGTCGGGCAATTCCTTGAGCAACTTGATCTGGCTTGGCTCAATGACGGCATTGATCATGGCCAGGAGGTTGCGTGACGCATTCAGGATGCGCCCCAAGTCTTCCTGCGTGGAGCTTTGCCCTGCATCGGTCGCTTCCTCCTGCAGGAGCTCGCTGTAGCCGATGATCTGGTTGAGCGGCGTCCGCAAATCGTGGCGCAGTGTCGCCACGGGGTCGTGGATTGGTGTGCCGGTAGTATCCTGGGTCTCGCTCATGAGGCGGTTCCTTTTTTCAGGTGAGTCTCGATTTTCTCAAGAAGCCGGGGCAGTTCGATTGGCTTGGTGTCGTAATCATCGCAACCCGCTGCGAGCGCTTGTTCGCGATCACCCGCCATGGCATGCGACGTCAGGGCAATGACCGGGATGACCTTGAGTTTCTCAGAGGCCTTCAACGCGCGCGCCACCTGCCATCCATCCATCACCGGCAGACTCATATCGAGCAGGATGAGATCGGGCTTTTCACTGTCGGCCTTGGCCAGGCCTTCGCCCCCATCCACGGCGAGCGCGATCTCATAGCCGCGCCGGATCAAGCGGCGCGAAAGCATGTCGCGATTCAATTCGTTGTCTTCAACAATCAATATTTTTGCCATGGGATTGGATTAGGAGTGGGCGGTGACCGGGGTGGGAAGGTAGCGGCGGACTTCCTGGGCCAGGTCGTGCATGCTCAGGCTGCCCTTAAGTATGGTGGTCTGCACCGTTTTGCTTAGCAAGTCCCGCTCGGGAGAAGTAAGTTCACGGGCGGAAAGGACCATCACCGGAATTTTATCCTCCGTCTCACGTCGCCGCAATTCGGTGATGAAATCGAAGCCGTTCATCTCCGGCATCATCAGATCCAGGATAATCAGGGTCGGCTTGACTTCGGTGACCATGTCAAGCGCCACGCGACCGTTGGGGGCGTAGTAGACCTTGAAGCCATCCTTTTCCAACGCACGCACCATGACCTCATAACTATTGATATCGTCTTCAATGACGAGAATCCGGGGCGTTGTTTCCGGGCCATGGCGGCGGAGCAACTGGATGATTTTATCCCGGTCAAAAGGCTTGGCGATATAGTCAACTGCACCAAGGGCCAGCGCCATCGGCTTATTATCCACGAGCGTGACAACGATGACCGGAATGTCCCGGGTCTCCGGCTTTTGTTTCAGCGCCGCCAACACGGCCCACCCATCAATGCCGGGCATCATGATGTCGAGCGTGATTAGAGCCGGGCGGATTGTTTCCGCGCGTTCCAACGCTTCCTGCCCGTTGCTGGCCAGATGCACCTCGTACCCTTCCTTTTCAAGAATGCGCCGGAGCAGGTCCTGCACTTCAGGATCGTCATCGATCACCAGGACAGGCGGTGCAACTTTTTCAACCACTGGTACGACCGGAGCCGGTTTCGCGGTTTCCGCCGGTTTCTCCGGAGCCGTCTTGCGTTGGACATCAATCCCGGAGCTCTCCGTGACCGCGCTTTTGACCGGCAAATCGACGAAGAAAGTCGTACCGACCCCACGCTGGCTTTCAACCCGGATCACGCCACCCATCATCTCGCAGAATCGTTTCGAGATGGCCAGGCCCAGACCCGTGCCCCCGTATTTGCGGGTAGTCGAATCATCCGCCTGGCTGAATTCCTTGAACAGTTTCTTTTGCTCCTCCGGGGTCATGCCGACTCCTGTGTCCTGCACGGAAAAGTGGATCATCCGGGCGTCGCGGCTACATTTCAACCGGACCTTCCCCTCTTGGGTAAATTTGGAAGCGTTGCTGAGAAGATTGAAAAGGACCTGCCGGACCTTCGTCACGTCTGAGTAGATCGTTCCCACTTCTGGAGGGCAGTCGAGTTCAAGGGCATTTCCATTTTTGACCAGCAACGGCTGGATGGTCGCCGCGATTTCCCGGATCATCTGCGGGACGTTGAATTCCTCAAAATAGAGGGTCATTTTTCCGGCCTCGATTTTGGACAGGTCAAGAATGTCATTGATCAGGGCCAGCAGATGCTTGCCGGAGCCCTGGATTTTCCGGAGATCAGGTTCCATCCCCTCCTGACCCTGTTCAACCGCCTCTTCAATCAACATTTCACTGTAACCAATGATGGCGTTGAGTGGCGTGCGTAACTCATGACTCATGTTGGCAAGGAACGCACTCTTGGTCCGGCTGGCCTCCTCGGCGGAGAGCCGGGCTTTTTCGGCCTCATCCTTGAGCTGTTTCGCACGAATCAGCGCCGCCCCTTGGGCGAGCAATGCACCCACGGCCACGAGCCCCGCCACGCT
This sequence comes from uncultured Verrucomicrobiota bacterium, assembly GCA_903863295.1. Classification (GTDB taxonomy): domain Bacteria; phylum Verrucomicrobiota; class Verrucomicrobiia; order Methylacidiphilales; family UBA1321; genus JABDGH01. The sequence continues at coordinate 51,803 of CAIPBM010000183.1, forward strand.
CAGGATCAACCAGATGCTGTTCACCGCACGCCAGACGACATCCGGAATGTAGGTCGCGCTGATGATGCTGTAATCCCACGGCTCGAAGGTTTCCTTGCGGATATTCCAGCGGGCATCGCGAATGGACGTGTTCATTTCCGGCGAAAGATCGGCTTCCGCGCACAGGGATTCGACAATGGCGGGCTGGGCATTATCCGATTGGGCAACCACCTGATGATCCGCATCAAACAGCACAACGAACCCATTTTCGAGAATACGCTTCGACTTGATCCTTGAAACGAGTTGACCAAGATTTTCAATCTTAAATCCGACAAACCAGGCTCCAATCACCTGTCCCTGGGCGTCAAAAATCGGATCGTCTTCGCCGATGTAGGAACTTCCCAGGATATCGACGATGCCCGCGTAGACCTGCCCCTTGCGCAGGGCCACCAGCCCCATTCCTTCCGGGTCAATCTCCGTCTCCACGGCGCGCGCCCCCCGTTTGTTCAGAACATTTGTCGCGATGCGGATGAACGTATCGCCGTGCCGGACAAAAATCGCCGTCTTGCCGCCCGTCAATTTCTGGACCGAGTCGATAATCTGAGTGTCGTAGACCATCGAGGTGTTGCCGAACATCAGGTTTGGCACCGTCGTTCCGTTCATCATCACCGTGCCGCTGAGATGAGGCGGGCCCAACTGGAGCGTGTCCCGCTTGAGCAGCTCAATCGAAGCGCGAACCTGTTCCAGATAAAGTTGGCGGTGCAGGTCGAGAAGATCCTGCACGCTTTGCATTTCACGCTCTGCCGCGATATTGGCGTCCAGGGTGATTTGCGCGTGTAATTTCCTGAAGCCCAGGTAACCGGCCAAACCCACCACCAAAGCCAGCAAGAGGCCCCAGGCGATCACCCTCTTCCGGATGGAAATATCCGCAAGGCCTCGCGGATTGGAACGCACCGAGGTCAGGAAGTTAAGCATAGGAGGATTCCCAAGAGTCCATGCGGCAGTGACATCGACTCCCGATGTTACCGACCAAAAAAAGCTAGAGCCAGTCTGGAAATTAGGCGAGAGTGATGAAAATTGATCGAATTTTCATGAAAATCGGAATCATTCAGGAGGGATTGCTGACTGTCGCCACGCTCTCAGGCCGGCTTGACAGCGCGACCTCGACACCCGCCTTGACCGAGCTCATGGCCTGCGTTGATCGTCCGGATCCGCGCCTGATCCTGGATGCAGAATCGCTTGAATACGTCAGCAGCGCGGGGTTGCGAACATTGTTGGGGGTTGCGAAAAAAATCCGCGCTTCTGGAGGAAAGATCGCCATTGCCGCCATGAAGGAACAGATCCGCGAAATTTACGAGATCTCCGGCTTTCATTCCATCATCCCGCCCTACCCGGACGTCGCCGCCGCCCGAACAGCCCTTGATGGTTGAGGCCTCTCACCGTGGAATTGACGACCTGAGTGGTCAGCAACCCCACAACCTCAAGTTAGGCGCTCACTGCGCAGGGACGTCCACCGTCTGGGAATAGACCGGCTTGTAAGCTCCGCCGAGAATCGCGAGCATCGTGTTGCGAACCTTGGTGTATTCCGGGAGCGAAAACATCTGGAAATAAGCATCGACACGCTTGATCCGCTCTTCACTCAACACGTCCTCGACCAGGAGAAATTGCTCGGCGTTGGGTAGCTTGGGATCCTTTTCACGGATTTCCTTGGAGCCATTGAGATCGTAGGCGAGCACCAACTGACGCTTCACCGCGCCGGACGGGGTCAGCGACTGCGCCTTCCAGACCAGGTAGGGCTCCTTAGTGTAATCAAAGTATTGGAGAATGACGATCTTGTCCCCGGAATCGAGCGTGATCTGCTCGCGGACGAAAAAGGGCTTGGGCACTTTCCCGGCGGCATAGAGATCGCGGAATTCCTTGAGCAGGATTTCCACCTTCACATCCCGCTTTAGCGCCTGGTTGATCTGGATGAGCGATTCGATGGCGGCAGGATAATCGGGAACCAGCGCATGGAGTTTTTCGAAGTAGCCATCGGCCTTGGTCCATTCACCGAGCCGGATACTGATGAAGCCAGCCTCGCGCAGGGAACCCTTGGCTTCAGGGGAATCGGCGATGATCCCGTCAAAAACCGCACGGGCTTCGATCCATTTGCCCTGCTGTTCCAATTGCTGGCCTTGGGCAAACCGCTTTTCAAATTCGGCGATCTTCGCCGAGTCGGGGGCAGATGCGGCAGGAGATGCCGCTGGAGTTGTGACTTGCGCCGACGCCCACCCGGAGGTGAGCGCCAGCAGCGACAGGAGGGACACGAACAGTCTAGGTCTCATGTCCTCCCCTTATTGAACTGAACTTAGTAAGACGCCTGGGCGCCACCGAGATTGCGCTTGCCGATCCACGGCATCAAACCGCGCAGACGGGCACCGGTCTTCTCGATCGGGTGCTTGGCGCCATCGGCCAGAAGCTTGTGGTACTTCTTCTTGCCGGAAGTGGCTTCCTTGATCCAGCCCTTGGCGAACTTGCCGTTCTGGATTTCAGTCAGGACTTTCTTCATCTCGGCGCGGACGGCCTTGTTGATGATGCGCGGCCCGGTGACCACGTCGCCATACTTGGCCGTGTCGGATATGGAGAAGCGCATGCCGGAGATGCCCGCTTCGTACATCAGGTCGACAATTAGCTTCAGCTCATGCAGACACTCGAAGTAGGCCATTTCGGGCTGATAACCGGCAGCCACGAGCGTATCGTAACCGGCCGAGACGAGCGCGCTGGCACCG
>CAIPBM010000184.1 GCA_903863295.1 uncultured Verrucomicrobiota bacterium
AAGCCAAAGGTAATTCCTCCGATAATGGCCCCGACATTCATGGTCGTGGTGATCGCCCCGGCGGTCCAATGCGAGAGTCCATGCTGGGTCTTGAGGAAAGTGGGATAAACGTCCTGGGTGCCGTGACTCAAGAGATTGAAAGCGGTCATGAGCAGGATGACGTAGAGAAAAGTCCGCCAATGCCGGATGAACGCCGCCGTCATACCAGTCCGCTCCACCCGGGCACGCTGCTGACGCCAGACCGGCGATTCCTTGACGCTCATCCGGATATACACGACCAGCAAGGCTGGCAAGACACCCATCAGGAACATCCCTCGCCAACCGAGCCACCCATAGAAAAGCCCAAAAACCACCGAGGCCAGGAGGTACCCCAACGGATAGCCCTGCTGCAGGATGCCCGAGACAGTGCCGCGACTTCCCGCCGGAATCGACTCCATGACCAAGGAGGCTCCAATGCCCCATTCCCCGCCCATGGCAAAGCCAAAAAGGGCGCGCATGACGAGCAGGGTGGCAAGGTTCGGTGAAAATGCCGAGGCGACGGAGAAAAACGAAAAGAGCAGGACGTTGCTCATCAGCACCGGTCGTCTGCCATAGCGATCTGCCAACCATCCGAAGACCAACGCGCCCACTGGCCTGAAGATCAGGGTCAACGAAATCGCGAAGAAAACATCCACATCCGGAACTTGGAATTCCAAGGCAATCGGATGTACCGCAAAAGCCATGAGAAAGTAATCAAAGGCATCCAGCGACCATCCGAGGACACTCGCGAGAAAAGTCGCCCGTTGATCGCGACTTAACGCCTGGAGGTCTTCGAGGATTTTCATGAAATAGGTGAGCCGCCCTCAGGTTGTAAGCGGCCAAGCCTCGATTAACAAGACCACCCCATGGTTCCGTCTCGATTTCACTTCCCTCGATCAGGGAGTAAATGAATAGCTTGAGCCGGACGAAACAAACCCTTTTGCCAGGATAGCAACGAGGTAAGTGGGGACCAGCACTGCATACCGTGCGATATTTTGTAATATCTCCCGATGATCCTCCGTCATTTCTGGAGACTTAACCAACAGATCATTCTGAAATTGCGCCTCTGCTGAAATAAAGGCCGTCAGGTCGTGCTTGGTTGCGGCGTAGTCACGCGCACGGATTTTCTTCTGTTCGTAGTTTAGCTCAAGCGATTCAAGGGCTTGATCGAGAGTCTGCAATCGCTTTTCACTTTGCTCCAAAGCGAGCTTTTCCTGTACGGATAGGCTCCCATAGGGCCTAACCGATGCGCTGGCCGGAATAAATCCCACCGCCAAAATCAACATCACCAGGATGATCCGGGGCGAGCGCGGCATGCTTTGGGCTTATCAAGCTGCCGCCCGAAGTCAAACCCGCAGACAATTTACCAAAGGTCTTCCCCACCCACGGTCTTCGGCTCGATCCACTTGTCCTGGGTGATCCAACCATGATGGTACATGTAATCGGATAACTCCGCCGTGATCATCCGCGCGGTGCGCTTGGTGTCTTCACTGCAGCCGTGAGCAACTCCGGAAACGGCCCCGATTGCCAGGGTTAACGGATCCATGGTGGCACCGAGGATGGCGCCCGGTTCAGCGTTGCTACCGCCCGTGGTGGAAAAGGTCAGGAAGGGCGTGCCGCTGGTTCCACGTAAATCATAGACCCTTACCCGCGTCTCCAGCTTGGTCCCACCTGCACCAAAGCCGACCACTCCCCGCAGGAGCCGACTCCCTTGATTCACCAGGACGAAATCACCTTCCACAATCCAGGCGTTTTTCTGACTGGACCAATCGGCTTTGGTTCCGGCAACGGCGGGAACCAGCCGCGTGCTCAGATCAGTCACAATCGCGGTTTTCATCATCAACTGGAGATTCTGTTGAAAGGCCGTCAAATCCGCCCCCGTCCGGTCCACATTAAATTCTCCATGGGTGGTGTTGAAAGGCATGACGTAAACCAGCGAGGGCTTGTGCTGGGTCGTATGCTGGGTTCCGGGTTCGATGCTGACCGAGGCGCAAGAAACCAGACCAAGGGTCAGAAATAGCAAAAGAAATCTTGGATACATGAGGGGGGGGAACGAGGGAGCCGCGCGACCTAAATTTCTTTTGCCTCAACCTGTCGAAACTCCGGGAAGAAGGGATTGCTCGTCTTTTCCTGGATCACGGTCGTTAGCGGGCCATGGCCTGGAGCGAGGATGGTATTGTCCTGACCGGAGAGGATGTTATCCCGGATACGCTGAAGCGCCACCTTGTAGTCCGCGCGGATTCCCCCAACCGACCCGGCGAAAAGCGCGTCCCCCACAATGGCCAATGGCGCATCCAAGCCGTGAATGTGGTAAGTCGTTCCCCCGGCGGAATGGCCGGAGGTATCGCGCGTCTCAACATGCAGCTTACCCAGCGAAAAAGTCACACCCGGTTTGAACGAGGCTGCGCCATCGAGAGCCTCCGCCTCGTTGACGTGGATGCCAATGGAGCCGCCCACCTTTTCGCAGAGCCGGTCGAGCTCCGTGACGTGGTCGATGTGGGTATGGGTGAGATAAATATCCTGCAAAGTGAGTCCGTGCTTTTTGATTTCATCCACCAAGGGCGTCGCATCGGCACCGGTATCGAAGGCAGCGGCAAGACCGGTGGCCGTATCCCAGACGAGGTAGGCGTTCACCGTCATGTCGCCATAGGTCGTGTTGGCCTGAAAAAAGCCGGTCTTCGGGGCGGTCACCGCTGGCTGATATTTCCCTTCCGCCAGTGCCACCAGAGATCGCGGCCCGAGTTCGAGAGCCTTGGCCAGCTTGGTCACCTGATCAAAGGGCACTCCCCGCACTTGCTTGACCGCTTCCAGGTCCCCCACCGCGATTCCAGACTTCGCAGCCAGGTCCGCGTCGCTCAAGCCGAGTCCGCGTTGCGCCTTGCCGATGATGTCTGTGACCGTGTCTTCCAGGGGGATGCTCATGTGCTTAGGGTAAGAGGTAAAAGGAGAAAGGTAAAGGGCCAGCCACGCCTTCTCCTTTCACCTTTTGACCTTTTCGTTTAGCCTGTATCCATGATCTACGCTGCCATCACCGCCGCCCAAGCTGCCGGCGACCGACTCCGCCAGGCCTTCGGCCACGAACTCCGCGTCACGGAAGAATTCGCCCACGACATCAAAATCGCCGCGGACAAGGAATCGCAGGACCTGATCTACAGCATCCTTCTCGATCATTTCCCCAAGACCCGCTGCTTGGGCGAGGAAGGCGATTCCAATAACCCGGGCGATCCGAAGGCCGAGATCGAGTGGATCGTCGATCCCATCGATGGAACGATGAATCTGGCCCATAACATCCCCCACTTCTGCGTCTCCATCGCCGCACGCGAAGTGAAGAGCGAGAAGATTTTGCTCGGAGTCATCTATGATCCCCTCCGAAACGAGCTTTTCACCGCTGAGCGAGGCACCGGCACCTATCTCAACGGCGTTCGCCGCTATGTCAGCACACGCACCCAGCTCTCCGAGGCCATCCTTGCCGTCGGCTTCGCCAAAAGCCAGGAATCGATTGACCACTGCCTTAAGCTTTACGCTGTTTACGGGAATCAGGCGCGCAAGCTCCGCGCCATGGGCTCGGCCGCGCTCGATCTCGCCTACGTTGCCACGGGACGCTTCGACGCCTACATCGAGCAAGGCGTCAACCTCTGGGACATCGCCGCAGGCGTCATCCTCGTCGAGGAAGCCGGCGGCGTAATGGAGACCGAGGAGAAAGCGAAGGGGAAATATCGGGTTTGTGGAAGCAGCGGGCGGATTGAGTATCCGTTGAAGTGAGCGGGCGAATTCTATCCAAAATGACACTCTTCCCATCTTTCTGAATTCCGTAAATTCCGTTTGTCTTTCGTTAATTCCGTCTAAATTTTCCCCATGCCGGACAAAAAAAGCCCTCCGCGCCGCCCGATCCTGACCCGAAAAGAACAGACGATCCTCGCCTTTCTCCTTGCGCTTCTTGTCGTTGGTGGCATCGTGCGTAAATTAAGAATGGATTGGCACACCAGCAGCCCCGTTCCCGGGCGCCAATCTTGATTAGAAAACATGGCCAAAATAAATTTCGCTGAAGTTGTGGAGGAGATCTGCGAGAAGGATCTTCGTTATTCTGCCGACGCCTATCATTTCGTCCAGGAGGGCCTGAACCACACCCTGAAGTCGCTCAAGCGCGCCGGTCAGCACGCCCATCGCCATGTCTCCGGCCAGGAGCTGCTTCATGGCCTGCGCGATTTCGCCCTCAAGGAATACGGCCCGATGAGCAAGGCCGTCCTCAACGAATGGGGTATCAAGACCACCGACGATTTCGGCCAGATTGTCTTCAATCTCGTCAATTCCGGCGTGCTCGGCAAGAACGAGACCGATTCTCCCAACGATTTCAAGAACGTCTTCACCTTTGACGACGCTTTTGTGAAGCCCTTCGTCCCGCGCAACATCACTCCAGCCGTGCGCAAGCCCGCGCCCGCCAAGTCCAAGAAGCGCAGTACCTCCTCCGGCACGAAGAAGAACAAGGCCAGCTCGCTTTAGGTGATCCTCGGATTTGGGGCACCGTGGCTTCTCATCGAGAATTTTTTACTCGTGACGTCCTCCTGACGTGGTAAGGTGATAGACCCTATCCCATGAGTTCTGACCATCCCCTCATTCCCACGCCGGTTGTCGAAGTCCGCACCCTTCCCAACGGCCTCAGCGTCCTCGTCCAGCCCGATTTCACGGCGCCCGTCGTCTCGATTCAATATTGGTGCGCCACAGGCAGTATCCACGAGACGCCCTGGATCGGCGCAGGTCTCTCCCATTTGCTGGAGCATCTCATGTTCAAGGGTACGCCCACCCGCGGCAACAGCCAGATGGCCCAGCAGATTCAGGACTTGGGTGGCCATCTCAACGCCTATACGTCGTTTGATCGCACCGTTTATCATGTCGATCTTCCATCCGACCACGCCCTCCCCGCCCTGGAAATCCTCCATGACGCCGTCTTCAATTCCACGATTCCCGTCGAGGAATATGCCAAGGAGATGGAGGTCATCCGTCGCGAGTTCGCCATGGGCCGCGATAACCCCGACTCCGAGTTGGGCAAGCTGATCTTTCAGACGGCGTTCACCCGCCATCCTTACCGCCATCCCGTCATCGGTTATCTCGATCTCTTCAATCAACTGACCCGCGAGGATGTCCTGGCCTATTACCACGAGCGGTATGCCCCACAGAATTTAACCCTCATCGTCTGCGGGGCCGTCCTGCCGGAAACCATCTTCGCCCGGGCGGAAGAATTGAGCGAAAAAATCCCACGCCGCCGCATGGCCGATATCTACCTGCCCGACGAGCCGATCCAGCATCGCCGCCGCGAATTGCGCCGGGAATTCGCCACGCAGTTGAGCCGGGTGGCCATCTGCTGGCCCATCGGCGGATTCGACCACGCGGATACCCCCGCCCTCGATGTCCTGGCCACATTGGCCGGGGGCGGACGCAGTTCGCGCCTGAACCAGACCTGCGTGGAGAAGCTTGCCCTCGCCGAGCAAATCGATGCCTTTGCCTATGCCCCCGCCGATCACGGCCTCTGGGGCATTGAAGCCCGGTGCGCCCCGGACAAGGAGGAAGCACTGCTGGCCGAAATCAAGCGGCAGCTTGACCGTTTTCAGCAGACGCCCCCGGATGACCGTGAAGTTGACCGCGCCAAGCGCCAGAACCTACTCCACCAGATCCATAGCCAGAAGACCATGTCGGGCAAGGCCGCCTCGATTGGCCGGGGCTGGATTTACCAACGCGATCCGCACCTCAGTGCCAGCTACCACGATCGCATCCAAGCTGTCACACCCGAAGAAATCATCACGGTCGCCCAGCGCTACTTTCACCGCGACCGGGAAAATCTCATCTCCCTTGTTCCGCTGGCGGAAAAATCGACTGCACCCGTGCTCTCCCGGGAAGCGTTGGCCCGGCCCGTTCCCCAGCAAATCTCCCTCGGCACCGCGCATAACCGCTGCCTCTACATGCCGCAGCACACGCTTCCTTTAATCTCGCTTCGCGCTGTTCTTCCCGGCGGGTTATTGACCGAACCCGCGGACAAGGCTGGGCTCGGGCGTCTAGCCTCGCACCTCCTCATCAAGGGCACCCGGCATCGCAATGCGGAGCAACTCGCAAGTGACATTGAGCAACTCGGCGGTTCACTCCATTCCGATTCCGGCAACAACAGCGCCACCCTTTCGCTTGAACTCCTGAGTCCCGATTGGAAAGCGGGCCTCGACCTTTTCCTCGAGATGTTAACCGAGACCGCCCCGACGGAAGCCGAGTTGCAGACCGAAAAGCGGAAGCAGCTCTCCCTGCTCCAGGCCGAGAGTGATTATCCGATGGCCGCCGCCCGTGATCTCGTCCGGGCCGCGCTATATCCTGGTCACCCTTACGGGCGCAAGAATTTCGGCACGGTCGAGAGCATCGAATCGATTACGTTGAAAGATATTCTCAGCTATCAAGCCTCAAAGCTGTTGACGCAGGAAATGGTCTTCACCGTCACGGGTCCGGTGGCTCCGGACGAATGGCGGAACCTCGCCGCCCAGGGTGTCGCATCCCTCGCCGCTCGTGAGTCGCAAGCCCGTAGCAAGTCGACGGTTCCGACGCTCACGGAAATCGTCCGGTGCGAGCAAATTGTCCCCAAGGAGCAGGCCGTCCTTCACCTCGCCTACCCCACCGTGCCCGTCACGCATCCCGACCAGGTGGCACTTTCGATCTTGGACGAGGCTCTCTCCGATCTCGGTTCGCGCCTCTTCATCCGTATCCGGGAAGAATTGGGCCTCGCCTACTTTGTCGGCACCTCGCAGTTCCTTGGCCTCGATGCCGGGCATTTCTTCTTTTACCTCGGTACCGATCCGGCCAAGCGCAAGGAGATCGAGAAGGAACTCCTCCAGGAAGTCGCCAACCTCGCCAGCAAGGGCATTACCCAGGTCGAGTTCGCCCGGGCACGCGCCAAGATGCAGAGCAACGACAAGCTGGAGCAGCAGAATCCGTCGCAGATCGCCTACGCGGCCTCGCTGGATGAGCTTTTCGGCCTCGGTTACCAGTATGGGCAGACGCGGCGTGATCGCATCGCCTCAATCTCGCTTGAGGAAGTCAACGCCGTGGCCGCGAAGTATTTCTCGCCCGAGCGCTATGTGCTTGCGACGGTGACTCCCCAGTAGTCCGCTTTCGCAAACCGAAACTGGTTTATAACCGGAACAGGCCGAGAATCGACTTCACCTCGTCGGCTTGGTGGGCATCAACGCTGGCCATGCCCGCCAGAGCTGCGGCACCGATCACGGTACCCGCGTACTTCGCGATCAGGTAAGGGAGGTATTTGTCGAGATTCGTCGTGAAGTAGTAGATGTCGAATAGCGGAATGAAGAGAACCATGAGGCGGACGATCCATGGTTCATCAATGAGATGAGCCCCGATAAAGGCCACTCCCACCAATGCCGCTCCACCGCTGACCACGGCAATGAGGATGCCCGTTGTCACGTCCGCCGCCGCGACAAAATAGGCAACAACTCCCAAGACAAGGAGCAACAAGGCCGCCGCGCCAACCTTGATGATGGTTTCGACGGAAGGAACCGGAATGGCACCGTGTTTGGCCGCCTCTTCTTTTTCCTTGAGCATGACCAGACGGTTCGAAACCGCATCGGGCGGCATTTCCTTGGCGATGATGTATTGGGGGCGGTTGCCAAAGGGCTGCCAATCGGACTCTCCCTCCCGGAAAGTTAATGTTTCGGCCGCAATCACCCCGGTACGAAGCAACCGCGCCATCTGCACAAGGTCATAGGGTCCTGCAACGTCATGATCGTTCTCCGGAACCGGAATGTAGTAAAGCGGCTCGGGCTTCATGCGAATAGCCGCAACCTAACAATAATTGCAGGGAGATCAAGATGAGGTTGCGTGAAGAATTAAGATAGGCACCCTCAAAAATTCCGCGGCACCCACTTCGGATCCTTCATGGGCCCAGTACCGTTGTACTCAAAAATTTTACTCACGGGATAGAGGAGGATGCCAAAGAGCGAGTTGGCGTTGACCCGCATGTTGAGATCAAGCCGGTCAGTCATGAAGTTGTAATTCCCTTTGCCAATGAGCGCGCAGGTCTCGCTGCTAATGCTCATGTCCTCAGTGCTGACCACGCCCTTGGCAACGGTGAAATGCCCATGGGCGGCATCGGCGGCAGTGAAGCCGGGGATAAGCGGGGTGAGCGATCCGAGGAACGGGATCGCGGTGATGTCGCCATCCTCAACCTTGACCTCCCCTCCCCCGGTCATCGTGTCCATCAGGCCGATCATCCCGGCAACCTTGGCTTGAACGGTCAGTTTACCGGTCGACTTGTCGTAGGAATAAGCCCGGGTCATGAACTTCTTGAAGTCGACTTTGCCGAGGGTGAGATCGAGCGTGTAGGCGGCGGGGGATTGCCGCAGATCCATGTCCAGGACACCGACCAACGAGCCATCATAAAAGCCGCACTGCTTCATATTCACGGTCATGCGCCGGTTCTTGAAGACAAGGGAACCAGTCGGACTATCGTAGACAAATGGGACATTAAAAAGCGTCCATTGCATCGGTGATTTGCCCTGCACCTCCACGACAAGATCGGTATCGAGATCCTTTTTATCGCTCTGCAAATCGACAGTACCGTTGGCCCGCACGAGTGGCGGCTGGGAGAAATGATAGGGCTTGGTGTAGTCCGTGAACTTCGGTCCCATGACCGGCGCCACTTCCTGAACATTGACCTGCGCGGAGAAATTATGGAGCACAACCGAACGGTTCTTGAAATCGTAAATGATCCCGCCACTACCACTTCCCTCCGTTCGATGCAGGGTAAGGTCCGGGAGATTCAACTTGGAATCGGCAAAGGTAAAATCCGAGGCGGCGTTTTCAAACGCGGCGTTCTTGTAGACAAATTTGCCAGCGGTCACCTTGCCCTGGACGGTCCAGGCGGCCGTCTTGAGCGCACTGCCCGTGGCGGTTGCTTCAATCTTTGGCCCTCCCTCCTGGAAGCTGCAACTGCCGAGGAAGTTGTCCATCCCCTGCCCGAAGACCCCTTTCAAGATGGTCGGATCAAGATTGGAGGTGATCTTGGCCTTGAGGCTGGGGGCACTACCATTCCCATCGAAAAAGAGCTGCAGATCAACATCACCTGCCTGACCGGCAATCTTCAAGGCCGGGATGAGCAACCGATGACCGTCATAGGCGATGGGAATACTGAGACGGTCAAAGGCAACCTGATTGAAGGTGAAGTTGCGCCAATCGAGGTCAGCCTGAACATCGGCGTGAAAGCCTTGTTGGAGATCGAAGAGCACCCGACCGGTCATGACTGGCGGTGCGTTCGGGAAATCGAGTCGACTTAGGGCCTGTCCCAGCGGTCCGGGAAAAGCGGGTGCCATGGTCGTGAAATCCATGGATGACGTGAACTGTAGCTCGGCAGAGCGATCCGCCAGATTCCATTCACCGTAGGCGCTCAGTTCACCCCGTTGCAGGGCGATCTTGAAATCGCTCAGTTCAACGATGCCGTCGCTCAGGCTGCCATGAATGGAGAACTCTTCCACCGGGGCCGATCTCCACGTCAGGTGCCGACCGTCCAGCATGAAATTGGCGCGGCCACCACCCAGATCGCGCGTCGAGGTGGAGAACTCCAATTGGACGTCGATGGGGCGCTCCGAGCCGATGTCGTCCATGGCGTTGAGGAAAGTGCGGCAGATGTCCTCCTCAGCCGCAATTTGTTCCGGCGTGGAAGGTTTGCCCTTGGGAAAACCATCGTTCTGAATGACTCCACGAATGGAGAGAGCCAGGCTGAGGAAACGGGCTTGAGCATCCTCGATCTTGATGACCTTGCCATCGAAGGCCACCTCCGCGTTGACTTCCTGAAAATCGAGCGTCTGCTGGCCAATGGGGTAATGGACGTCGGCGTTGGAGATGCTGGCGCTATCGATCAGTCCGCTTCCACGCCACCAATTCAGCCATGCGATGCTGACGCGAACCTTGTCGACCTGCAGCATGACACTTTGCCGTTCAACGTCGCGAAAGACCGTAACGCGGTCGGCCAGGATGGCCCCGGTCGGATCGAGAAGCAGGCGATCGACGGAGACCGGAAAAGGCAGGATGTGGCGTCGCTCAATCTCATCGAGGAGATAGACTTTGGCGATATCGGGCAGGCCGTAAAAGCGCAGAACCAGCACGACCACGAACAGTGGCACCAGAATGGTGATGATCGTTCCCAACCCCAGCCGCGCCAGGAGGCGTCTGAGATAATGGCGTGGCGATTTCATGAGGTCGGCGGATGGCGCGGTCTTTGTTCAAAAATCCCAACTATTTGTTTCCGGCCCGTTCTAAGGATGGAATAGTTGAAAAGTTTTCGACAGACTCAGGTTACCAGCAATTTTTCATGAGTGCCTCCTTTTTCCAGCGTGTGCGGAGACTACTCCTCATCGGCGTGGCCGCTGGGTTGGGCGTAAGCCAAACATTGGCAGAGCCGGAGGAAGTGGTGGTGATCTCGCCCCATTGGGATGGCATCAAGAGCGAAACAGAGCGGGCCTTCAGCGCCTGGCACGAAAAGAAATATGGAAGCCCGGTCACCATTCGTTGGCGGGAAGCTGGCGGCGGTGGCTCCCAGATCATCCGCTTTCTCCGCTCGGAATACATGTCGGATTCCACCGCTGGAGTCGATGTTCTGTACGGTGGCGGGATCGATCCGTTCCGCGAATTGAAGAAAGACGGGCTCCTGACGCGGTATGATCCGCCCCCGGATATTCTCTCACAAATCCCGGCCACCTTGAACGGCATGGAGATTTACGATCCGGGCCACGAATGGTTTGGCGCGGCACTTTCAGGCTTTGGAATTCTAACCAATGAGCGGGCCCGGGAGGCGGCAGGTTTACCGCGGGTGACGACCTGGGCGGGGCTGACCGATCCGGGACTCGCTGGGTGGGTTTCGTCCTGCGATCCACGCGCCTCCAGCAGCGTCCTTCAGATTTACGAGATCATCCTGCAATCCTACGGCTGGGACAAGGGCTGGGGGGTGCTGATGGAGATGAGCGGAAACGTGCGCCACTTTCTTTCCTCCGCGGCAGCCTCCGCCGTCGAAGTCGGTCTGGGCGATGCGACTTATGGCGTGGCGATTGACGTCTATGGGCAAACCCAAGCCGGATTTTACGGAGCGGATAATGTGAGCTTCATCCTGCCGGAGGGGCAGACGGTCATCACCCCTGATGGCATTGCCATCCTGAAAAATCCGCCCCATCCGGAACTGGCCCAGCATTTCGTGGAATTTGTCCTCTCCCGCGAGGGCCAGATGCTCTGGATGCTCCCCAAAGGTGCTCCCGGCGGATCGGTGCGCTATGCCATCAATCGCATGGGCGTACAGCCGGCGCTCTACGATGAATTCGCCAGTGTGTCCCCCATCAAGACCGACCCGTTCAAGCTCCAGTCGAAGTTCACCTACTCCAGCCAGCTCGCCGCCAAGCGACGTCTGATCCTCAGTGTGCTGATCGCGGCCTGGATGATCGATACGCACGATCAGTTGGCCCGCGCCTGGAAGGAGCTCCATTCCCCCAAAGCCCTAAAGCTCTCGCCGGAACGGCAACAGACGCTCCTGGCCGAGTTAATCGCGCCACCTTGCTCTGAAACGGAACTCCTGCACTTGGCAGCGACCGACTGGAAAGATCCCCTTCAACGAACCGCGATCACCAATCGCTGGCAAAATGAGGCGCTTGAGCGCTATAAAAACCTGATGATCCAGATCGGTTCCAACTAAGGTTGTCCCTGCCCTTATGCCCCTAACCATTTCCGTTGACCATCTCTGCAAGGCCTACGGTACCGATTCCCGCGTGGTGGACGATGTTTCCTTTGTCATCCAGCCGGGGGAAATGTTTTTTTCTGCTCGGACCCTCGGGCTGTGGAAAAACGACGGTTCTCCGCATGCTGGCCGGATTTGTCACGCCCGATGAGGGCGACATTCTGTTTGATGACAAGAAAATGAACGATGTGGCCCCGCAACATCGCCATGCGGCCTTGGTCTTCCAGAACTACGCCATCTGGCCCCACCTGACGATTTTTGAAAACGTGGCCTATGGCCCCCGCGCCCACAAACTGGATGCAGCGACGATCAAGGAGCGGGTGACCCGGGCGCTGCGCGTTGTCCGGCTGGAGGAGTTGGCCAACCGCAAGCCCGCCCAGCTCTCCGGCGGACAGCAGCAGCGGGTGGCCCTGGCGCGGGCCTTGGCGGTGGAACCGGGGCTCATCCTTCTGGACGAGCCCCTCTCCAATCTCGACGCCAAGTTGCGTCTGGAATTACGGGAGGAGTTAAGCCGCATTCATCGGGAGACGAAAACGACTTGCCTCTACGTCACGCATGATCAGGAGGAGGCGCTCTCCCTGGCAGACAGAATCGCGGTGATGAACCACGGCAAAATTGAGCAGATCGGAACCCCGACGGAGCTTTATCAACATCCCGTTAATGAGTTTACCGCACGGTTCATGGGACCGATTAACATCATTGAACCCAACACGCCGCTCTCCCCCATGTTCACGACCACCCCCACGCGCATCGGTTTTCGACCGGAGGCGGTTCAGTTAAGCGAGAGCGGAGTACCGGCAACAGTCACCCACTCGATCTATCTGGGCAGCAAAACGGAACTGCTGGTTCAGACAGAGACGGGCGATACGCTAAAACTCTGGACGCGCCAGCCGGTGCCCGTGGGGCAAGCGATCCACTTTCAAGTCGGTGCGGAAAGCCTGATTCAGTTCTAAGCGAAAGAGGCTTCAGTCGCGACGATTCAGCAGTAGCATGACGTAGTAGAGGAGCTGCAGAAGCGAGCCTATGAAGGCGGCAACATAGGTAAGCCCGGCAGCGTTAAGCGTCGAATTCACCGCATCAGCTTCTGGTCCCGGACGGACGATGCCCAACTGCTGGAGCACAACCTTGGCCCGGGCGCTGGCGTCAAACTCCACCGGAAGGGTGATCAGGTTGAAGAGCATGATGATACCCATGCTCAAGGCAAGAATCCAAATCGCCACATAAGGGCTGATCATGTGAAAGAAGACCGAGGCGATCATGACCACGAAAATCGCGTTGTTCGCAAAATTGGTGGCATAGACCGAGCCCATGCGAATCTGAAGAGGAAGGTAATGTTGCTGATGCTGCAAGGCGTGTCCGCATTCGTGGGCGGCCACTCCAACATTGGCAGCGGAGGAGCCTTGGAAATTGTCCGGGGAAAGTACCAGGCGCTTGTTGAGCGGATCGTAATGATCGCCCAGGAATCCCTCGCCTTCGACAATTTCAACATCGCGAATACCTGCCCACTGCAGGATTCTATCTGCCGTTTGCGCCCCGGTCAGGCCGGACGCCACTGGCACCTGTGAAGCGCTGGCAAAAGCGCTTTTGAGATACGCCATCGCTCCAAATGAGAGAAGCATTGTGAAACCAAAGATGATGAGCCAAAGCATAGTGATCCTTAATTATGGCGTAATATGGTACCGGTTACTCCCCATGGCAAGGAGACGGAAAATTACAGTTTGGTTAACTGGCCGCTCACGACATGAAGCCTTCCGACTTGAGGTAGCGAACCATATTGGCCCGCTCGAGAGTCGAAAGCTCCCCATCGACATGGATAAAGCGTTTCCCCTCGGATTCTAGAAGCGAAACCACCCTTTTGCCGTGATTGACTTTGAATTGGGCAATCAATTCACCCGCAGCGGCGACATCCGCGCCGGTGAGAAAAAGGTCTCCAAACTCGCCATGGGCACTGGCCAAAGCGGCCAACACTTTCCGGTGCGCCTTCCGTTGCTCACGCCGAATCCACCAAAAACAAATGGCGAATGAAACACTGGCCGCAATCAGGACCGTCAGGCCAAAGAAAAGAACATCCTCTGATTTGAAGATTCCAGTCATGCCTGCATCCATACTCAGATAAGAATCATCCATTCAGGACGAATGTCAAAATGAACTTCGCACGAATGCATGCAAAGCTCACTTTATGAGCCCCACTAATGGGGCTCAACAGGCCACGGGTATAACTTCCGAGGTGAGCTTAGTAGCCCCGGTTAATGAGTACCAACGGAGGAGAAACCGGCGCTGGAAGTCAGAATATCCGACGCATTGATCTCCTCAGGCGGATTGAGCAACTCACCGTCATTCCGGTAGATATTCGCCGTGACAAACATGATGAGATCACGCTTCGTATCCTTGACCGCTTTCGATTGGAAAAGTCGGCCAACGAGGGGAAGATCACCCAGGAACGGAACCTTATCGTTGATATTCTGGACGTCGTCGCGGATCAATCCACCGAGAATAACCGTGGAACCGTCATGGATCAGTACCTTGGTATTGATGCGGCGGGTATTGAAGACGGGCTGGTTGATTTCGTTGGTGGAAAGGAGTGAAGAAGTTCCGTCTACGTTACCGATATAAATCGGGCTGCCGTAATTGATGAATCCTTCAAAGTCGGTGACTTCCGGGAAAAGGGAAAGATCGACCGTTTTGTTATCCGCCGTAACCTGCGGCTTCACGACCAAGCGCACACCGACATTGCGTTTCTTGAAGTCAGTCGGGGTTGTGGCAATAACTACGGGGGGACTCGCAATCGCAACCAATGTTGTTGTGGCCTGATTGTTCGTCTGGGTAACCAGCTGTGGCGGATCGAAGGCGATCGGGTACGGGAAAACGCGCACCGCTTCAAGAACGCCTTGCTCACCACTCTTGGTGAGTACGAATGGATCTGAAAGCATATCGAAGCTTTCCTTTTGAGCCAGAGCGGTAATGACGACGTTATACTGGCTGTTATTGATGAAGGCCCTCATATAGAGCGCATTCACCGCCCCGGAGGCAGGCGAGATCAATTGCTGAATCCCATTGGGGGCGAACCCGGCGGAGCCTGGCAATGCCGTGTTGAACTGTGGCGTCGAAATGGAGCTCTGTGTGGACTGGGTGAAAGGATTGAGATAATTGAAGGCCGTGTTGATCGTCAGGTCATTCAAGTCCTGCTGATTGATTTCAACAAACTTGGAGGCGATACGAACCATGAGGGTTGGTGCCTGCCCGGCATTGACCAGTTCCTCGATGAGTTCCATCTGATCTGCTGTGTTGACGATGGTTAGCTGACCCGTCGTTGCTGTATAAACAGCGCTGGCACCTGGAGGGAATTTGACGCCTTTAGCCTCCAGTGCCTTGCGAACTGGATCGCCTGCATCGGTATCTGCTGTATCAGCGCCACCGGCAGTCGGAACCGGCCGAGCCCCTCCGCCACCGCCGCCATTAAATGCAGTTGTCACAGAAGTAACCGCACTCGATGAAGGTGGGGCCACAAAATTAGGGGGAACATTAAAGGTTCGGCTGATCAAATCGTTGGGATCTTCACTAAACGGTATGATGGAGATCGCGTAATCCTGAACCTTGTACTTCACGTTGGCGAGTTGGCAGACATAGCGTAGCGCAACTTCAAGCGGGACATTATTCAACGTCAGAGAGATGGGCTTGGCGCTACTTGAGGCAGCGGGTTGAATGATGAAATTGATTCCTTTATGGGAGGGATCAAGGCGCTTGCTTTCCCCGCTGAGGAAGCTGGTCGCACTTTCGATGCTGGCATTGTCAAAGTTAAGCGAGACGTTGATCGCTTTGAGCATCTGGTCGATACCAAAGTTGTTGGCTCGATTAAGGGTCGGTTGAGCCTCTTCCGCAGAGGTGACCTCATCCTTGTTGTTGATCGGCTCATACCACTTCTCCTCAACCTGGCGCAGACGTTCTTCGCGAGTCTCATCGCGGGCGGTCTCGGCGTAAGCATATTTCTGGGCGACGATTTTCTCGAGAGCCTTGGTGGCGGCGATGTTGTAGGGGTCAATTCCCAGAATGGTTTTCAGACGTGCCTCCGCCAAGTCCCACTGCCCCGTGCGGCGGAACTGCTCAGCTTGAATGAAAAGATCCTGAATTCGATTAACTTTGTTGACCAGGGCCGGCGTGACCGCCGGATTGCCCAGCAACGAGGTATCGTTGGGGTTTTCCATGGCGTGCATCAATTGCGCCCGCTTTTCATTCGCAACCTTGTTATTGGGATTGTATTTCACAACCTCGTCAATCAGTTGTTTGGCCCGGGCCGTATCGCCCATTTTCAAAGCATCATCGTAAAGATGGAGGTCGACGCGAGTCAGTCCTTCGGCCGATTTGGCGTAGGAATCCGTGGAGCGCGAGATGGAACCGTAAGCTTCAGCAGCGAAAAGGTAGTTTTGACGTGCCTCGGGATAGCTTGCGCCAAGCTCGGCCTTTTGCGCCGACGCCAGTGCCTGATTAGCCCGGAACATAAGCTCCTGTCGACGAATGATCTCCTGTTGCTGGATCCGGGCAACTTCGTTTGGAGAGCTAGGTGCTGAGGCGACACTTGTCTTCGGAGCCGGAGGAGGAACTTCCGTGGATGATGGCGATGAGGTGGCCCCCGGGGTGGTCAGGGCGGGTGCATTGTCGCTCGGTGGCGCAAGCGGCTGAACGGGAGCCATGGGCTGTCCGCCCGCCGTATCCTGGGCCAGCAATACGGCTGATTGAACAGAGACAAGTAAGGCTGCAGCAGGAAGAAGAAGTCGGTTCATGGAGGAGATCAAGATTTTGGCGTTGATGGAGATCATGAATTGGGTCCTCCCTCAGGAAGCGGCGGGAGGGTAACGCCTGGGCCGATCTGCTGCTCAGGTTCCGGTAATTTTTCTTCCTCGGGTTCGGCCTCGAGGGTCTTGACATACTGAGGTTTGCCGTTGGAGCGAATCAACCGCGCCGTGACAAAGATAACGAGATTCTTTTTGGTCCGCTCAGAAACCTTGCTCTGGAACATGCGTCCCACCAACGGAAGATCGCCAAGGCCGGGTACCTTGTCATTGATTTCTTGCGTATTCTCCAGAAGGAGTCCACCGAGCACCGCCGTTTGACCGTCAAGCACCTGTAGATTGGTTACAACCGAGCGCAGATTGAATACGGGTTGGTTGATGGTACCAGGAGTCAGGATTTGGATCGGGCCGGCTTCTGTTGTTTTAGCGGTGATCGGCACGCCGTAGTTGATAAAGCCGTCAAAATCGATGACCTGCGCCTTCGTAATGTCGAGGTCAATGCGCTTGTCCGGATAAGTCGTCGGTTTGACTTCAAGACTTACACCGACATCCTGTGTGACGAATTCACGCGGCGTGGGCGGCAAGGCCAATTGCAGGTACTGGGTCTGAGCCGCAACTGGCGACGAGTAGGCGACCTGCGTCGTGCTCAACTTCGGCTTTTCAAAGCTGGTCGGGTAGGGAAACTCCTGGACGATATCGATGTTAGCCTTCAAACCATTTTGAGTCGTAACACTCGGTGCAGAGAGGAGTGAGGCCCCCTTGAGATTGTTGATTGCCTCCACAATCATGGCCAAGCCCGTGCCATCGATAATTGCGCCTACCTGAAGTACGTTGGGGACATTGGGCGCAACGGCCTGATTGGTGATCGGAAATGGATTTGTGGCGGCAGCATTTTGGGCAATCAATACGTCCAGGCTGTTCGGAGTCAGGCCTCCCAAGAGCGGACTTTGTGAAGGGTAGTAAGCGTTTCGTAACGCAGTTGCCGCACCGAAACTTTCGAATCCAGACCCCACGCCGGGACCAACAACGTAGTTGAAGCTCAGCGACTTGATGGCGTCTTCATTGAACTCAGCCAACTTGGTTTCAATTTGAATCTGGGGCGTTTCTTTGCTTAACGTTTCGATCAAATTGGCGATCTGATCCAGCTGTTGCGTCGTATTGCGAACAACCAACTTACTGGAACCCGGGAGAAAC
Source organism: uncultured Verrucomicrobiota bacterium (assembly GCA_903863295.1). GTDB lineage: Bacteria > Verrucomicrobiota > Verrucomicrobiia > Methylacidiphilales > UBA1321 > JABDGH01. Next base: position 17,764 of record CAIPBM010000184.1, read on the forward strand.
GTAGCTGTAGCACCAGCCGGGAAACTAATACCCTTGCTGGTCAGATCCTGCTGCACATTAACCGTGACGGATGAGATCGTTGTTTGAGTATAGTCAGTCGGCGATGCGACACTCACCCGTAATGCAGAACCGTTAAAGAAATTCGGCGGAACGAGGAAGGTGCGAACCGTCAAGGTTTCGCCCTCATCAATGGATGGGCGCAAGTAGACGGCGTAATCTTCCACGGTAAACTGGAGATTAGTCTGGTCAGCGATGTAGCGAAGCAACTCCGCCAACGGAACATTATCCAGCGTGATACTGACTTCGCGGTGAATGGCGCTGGTATTGACTGGTGCTGGAGCGGGCGTCCCGGGAGTTGCACCGGTAGGAGTAGCCGCGCCGGGATCGGTCGCAGGCGTATTGAGGGAAAGGCGTAGCACAAAATTAATACCCTCATGCTCAGGATCGAGTTCCTTGCTCTTGTCCTGCAGGAACTGAATGACGGTGTTGATATCGAGCTTATCAAAATTCACCTTGTCGATGATGATTGACTGTAGCTTTCGAGTAATCTTTGCCCGTTCAGAGGTCGGATTGGCCTGGTCGTTAATTTTAGGGGCCTCGACAATGTCGGGAGAGATCGCCTGGGTCCAATCCTGGTTGACGTGGAGCATTTGCTCCTGCTCGTACTCTTCGTGACGGAAGCCAGCCGCGCGCATCTTGTACTTCTCGACATGATCCATCTTATTCCGCGCCGCATTGTTGTATGGATCAATGATCAAAATCTTGGTGTAAGTCGCTTCAGCACGGTCGTATTGGCCGGTTGCGAAGTAGGCATCGCCCTGAAAAAGAAGTTTCTGGACGGTGGCAACTTTGTCCTTGAATTCATCCGTCACCGCCGGGTTATGAACGGTGCCTTCCGGATCGTGAACCTGTTGCTCATAGACCTGCTGCATCTTTTTCAACTCTTCAAGTTGAGCAGGGTAAGTCGTATTATTCGGCTGGAGGTCGATGGCTTCCCGAAGCTTGGTCGCAGCTTGGGCAAATTTGGCGTCCTTGGCCAAAACCCCTGCCTGACCCGACTTGGCCGCAGCTAGGCCCGCGGCAGCGCGATTGTAAAGGCTGGCGGCAGCGCCACCACCGGGAGAAAGGGAATCCACGGCGTACTGGAAACGAGCCGCGGCAGCATCGTACTGGGCGCTTCCCAACAGACGTTGACCATCAGATACAGCCTGACTAGCACTAAAAATAAGCTGCTGGCGTTGAACTGCTTCCATTTGCACACCCTGCGCCGCGCTGGTCGGCTGCGTGGTCGTCGATGTCGTGGTCGTTGTGGTGTCAGCGGCGGAAAGCCAGAGTGTAGACAATGGCAAAAGCGAGGCCGCAAGCAGACTATGGGCGTGGATAGGTTTCATTCGTAAGGCCTCCGATTTAAAGGTTTTTATGTAAAAATGCAGCGAGAGTCAAGTACCGAAAGTGGCTTAGGGAGATTTAGACGCATTTGCCGGGGGAAGTGGCACTTCATTCCATTCGGTGTCGATTAATTTAAGAATGTGGTAGTCTTGTTTCGTTTTGGTGTCGCGAATCTTCGCCCCGTCGTCATTCGCCTCGATGACCAGATACTGAGCTGTCGTGGCTGGAATGAAAGGTACGGTCAGGATTTTTCCGCGTGCGACCTTGTAAACCTTGTCGACTTCGCTCGGCATGAGCATCACGAAGTCTGCGGTCGATTCCGGAGAATCGGTGTCCTGCTGGAAAGGAAGAATGATGTGGAGATCAATGTCGGGCTTGATCAACTCGAGCGTGGAGCGATCCCGGGTAACGCTGGCTTTCGTGCTGGGATCAATCTCCTGGACGATGTTGGACTTGAATTCGCCGATGATGTAATCCTCAAAGCCCAATTTATCGCCGGTCTTCTTCAGCGGCGGCTGCTTGTCGCTGGGGACATCAAGAAGCCTGATCTGATAAACGTGAGTGCCGTTCAGCTCCTGATAGCCGTTGAAGCGGATGCGGAAGGGGCGGCTTTCGTATTTCTGGAGGCGCAAGCGGGAGAGATAATCGGGGTGGCTCTGCGCGTCGAGGGGGTTGGTCGCTTTGGATCCATCGCAGGTCGTGATGTCGACACGCTGGCCAACCGGTTCATTCTTGTACTCGACAATGTTGGAAAAACCGTCGCCATCCGGATCGTCGCGATCAATCGTGGAGCTCTGGATATCGAGACCATACTTTTTGTACCAGCTGAGCAGAACGCCTCCGACTGACTTGGCCGTGCCATCATCCTTCTGGATGAAATTTCCATTCGGATAAAGGCTGGGATAAAACAGGTATCCTTGTGAATCAAACAGCGGATGCTTGCTCGCCGTTTCCTTCCACAGAACGGGCGCAGTCCAGTCGGCCAAGCCTGCCGATAATTCGTCGGCCTTGATTTTCTTGGTGGGCTTACCCTTCGGCTCCATCGTGGTTACCCCTGTGATATCGGAAACGGAGGGAAAGAAGTAGGCCATCGAGGCCGCGCCGAGGGCTAACAGGGCCAGGGCGATGGACAGGACAAGAGGGCCGGGAGGTGGTTTGCTCATCGTGATTACGGATTAGAAGTGGCTTTGGTGCCAGCCTTGTCCGGGGTGGCCGGTGCATCAGAGGGAGGGATGTTCCATTCGATCAGGTCGATGCGGGCCTTGACCCGTAAAGTGGCGTTACCGAATAAATATTGCGGACCGGCCGGAGTAGTCGAGGCAGCCACCTGCCCGGGTGCGCTGTCGGTAACGGAAGGTGCCGCGTTGGCGCCAGCAATCTTATCGAGATCGCTCAACTGGGGTGAAGAGGGTTGAAGATTTTGAACCGAAACGGAGCGAATGACGAACACGTAGGGAGATTGGAGAAGCCCATCGACAAATTTGCGAAAGGATTCCGTTGAGGCATCGAATTCAACCTGGAAGGGATACGAGGTATAGGCGCCGTCACCCACGCTAAAGGAAAACCCAGCGAGGTGCTCAGCGTCTCCATTCCCGGCAGGACCGCCTCCAGCCCCATTCGAGTGCGTGTTTTCCTCCTCGTAGGTACGGCCGATGCTTTGGATGCTTTTCACCGGGGCATTGATCAAAGCCGTGGTGATTTCCTCCACGGCCCGGAGTTGCTTGCTCAGGACGACCGTCTTCTCGTCATCCGGGTTCTGGTTGAGATAGCGTGAGAAGGCAAAATAGAAGCTCGGCGGAATTTTGACGCCATGCTTTTTGGCCGCGTCGGTCAGTCTCCGGACCTCATTGTCCAGGTCATGTTTCCAGGCCACGGGATCCTGCTGGGTGATCGAAGCGAGCTTGTTGCCCTTGGCTTGTAGCTTGGTGATGATCAACGGATCGAGTTGCGCCTTGAGCTGGTCGATGTTGTCCTGAAGATTTTTCTTGTTCGCGTTGCTGACGACGATGCCCTGGCTGGTGGAGTATTTGACGAAGTCATCATTGGCTGCCTTCACGTCGTCTTGGGCAGACTGCAACTGCCCGGAGAGATACCACCAGGCACCGCCGCCCAGAAGACCGATCACGGCAAAGGCAATGATCATGCCCAGATCGAATTTGGAGAGATTAAGTTTTTTCATGGCCGGGCATCAATGCTTGAGGCTGATGGGCTGTTTCAGCCGCAAGTGCATGGAGAATTTCTGGGCGAACGAGTTGGGATCGGTGTCCGCCGTGGTGAACGAGGTCAGGGTCTCAGTGCGGTTATTCTTGTCGATGAGGAAGAGCTGCGTGTCCGCCAAGGCATCGACAAACTCCCGCAGACGATCCGGATCAACGACAACGGTCTTGGCATTGGCATGATAGAGGCCGGTGATATTCAGCATGTTGATCTGGTCCGTGGGCGCGCCTGCCGCCGCTCCGCCCGGTGGATGGGCACCGCCAGCCGGCTTACGAGCTCCCCCCCCGGAATCAAACGCGGGAGTGATATCCGTGATCCAGATGCCTTGGGGAATTTTCTCGTTGAGCGCAGCCAAAAGTTTCGGCCATTCATCACGATCCGTGCCGAGCTGGGCGGCGAGGTCGAATGTCTTTTGCAGCGAATCTTCCTGCTTGGCGAGGACGCCAATCGCCGGGGCCAGGGTATGGAGACTCTGCGTATTTTGCCGGAGCTTATCCGCCACCTGCTTGGCCAGGACGGTCTGCTGGTAGTAATAGAGCCCAAGACAGACAAACAGGAGCGCCCAGACGACGAGTGCCGTATAGAAATAGGGCACCTTGCGTTTCTTGTCGGCACGGGCAGCCAGACTTGGCGCTTCAAGCAAGACTTCCGCCGGGCAGCTACCCGTCGCGCGCAGGGCCAGGCCGACTAATTCAGCCGTATAGCAATGCTGTTGCTGGAGATGCGCGGTATTGAGCGACTTGCCGAGGTTGACGTTCCGGAGCGGGTTGAAATAGACGACCGGAAGGCTGAGCTTATCGGCAATGAAGAGGTCGAGGTAGGGTAACTGGGACGTGCCTCCCACAAGATAGACCTTCTTGGGCGCGGAGCCATTCAGTGTCGTGCGATAGAATGCAATCGAGCGGTTGATATCGACATGGAGACGGGTCAGCGTGGAGCGGATGAGCTTGGAGATACGCGCCGCATCGGCATCATCCGGATCGGCGTAGACTCCACCGAGGGAGACAAAGCCCTTGCCCTTTTTCAGGGTCTCCGCCGCCGTGAAAGGCTCCTGCAATTCATTACAAATGCTCTGGGAGATTTGGTTTCCCGCAATGGGGATGTTGCGAATCCAGAAAGAATTTTTCTCAACGAAAACAAGGTTGGTCGAGCGCGCGCCCATGTCGATGATGATGGCGCATTCATCGCTCTCCGGCTCGTTGTAGCGAAAGGCGTTGAGCAGGGCGAAGGGGGCGACATCAACCTGCTTGATTTTAACTCCCGTGCTTTCCACGGCGGCGACCTCCGCCTCCAGAACTTCCTTCTTGATCGCGACGATCACCGCCTCGGCTTCGACACCGGAACCGCGGTTTGGCATCATCTGATAATCCCAGGTCACCTCGTTGATCGGGAACGGGACGTTTTGCTGCGCCTCAAAGGCGACGACCTGATCCACCTGCGCCGGATCGACGGGCGGAAGTTTGACGAAGCGCATGAACACGCTTTGACCAGAAATGGAAAGATAAACTTCCCGCCCCTTGATGCCATTTTCCTTGAAGAGCTTGGCTAATGTGGGAGAGATAAAAAGCCCGCGATCTTCTTCCTTGTTGGGATCAAGGCCCAACTCAGAGACACCAAATTTCAGCAGCGTCAACACGCCGCCGGGCGATACGCCGAATTCGGCGAATTTGATCGTGCTCGTACCGAGGTCAACGGTAACAATTTTTTGCGCGGCTGCCATGATGGATAATTTTCCAGTGCTAAAATTAGGTACGTCCCCGGCGGTTTATTTGTCCTCTGGCAGCTTGATGGCCGGATAACGATCAGGGTCGGCATTGATAAACGGGGTCTGATTCTGCCGAAAAACAAATCCTGGAACCGGTCGAACCGGGGGTAGGTACCAGTTGGGGTCCTGCTCGCGATTCTTGTCGACGCCCGCGACGGCCTTGCCATCGACATCCGCCTCAATATGGACATCCCATTTGCGCTCGAAGTCGCTTGTGCCGCGATCCGTGCTGTAACGCCCCAAAGTGGAGGGGTGGACGTAAAAGACGCCGTAAGCATCTCGCCCCTTGGGCACGTTCACGTAGGTAACGGAACCGGTCAACGCGATGGCCATGCCTTCGCGGGAGGTGGCCTTGGGATCGAGCGTGTCGCGACCTTCCACCCAGACCTTAAACTGAACTTCGTCGAGATAGTTGAGCCCGGTGGGCGGATTAACGGTGTAGCGAAATTCGATCTTGAGCCACTGGTTGTCTCCGCCCGAGGAACCACCACTGCCGCCCAGGCTGGTCGCGGTAACAAATGACGTGGTAATCGCACCCTGGTTGGGAAAAACGATGGGCGGAACGGTCTGTCCTTGGTCTTGAGCCTTGACCAACCCCAAGGCTAATCCGAGAAGTAAGACAACCCAAGAGTGCCGCCAAAGTGCCGTTGCGCGAAATGACATGCTTCGTTCTAGTTTCATTCCCTACTACAGGTCAAACATTTTACGTTGAATATGTGCAATCTTTCCGATGAGTACTCCCAAGCCTAGCTTCGACATCATCCCGCGACAATCTCCAAAACGACCAATTCGAGGGCTCTCCGTTTATCACTTTCCCCCGTCAGCATATCCCTCTGTGCCTGATAAATCAGGGCCAGGGCGCGAAACCAAAAGCGGGCGGGACGGTGTTGACTCCTCTGGGCGGCCTGACCCAAGGCATACGTGCTGATCGGTTCGCCACTTTTTTTGCGAGGAAGATAGGCCTGCCCGGCGGGCGATACCTCCGCCGAAGTGAACGAACCCCGGCTTAATTTCAGCATCTTGTTCTCCCGCAGCACCGCAGCCAGCGCGGCCAGCCGGACCTGTCCGGCCAAAAGGATCAGAATACCGACCTCCGATTCATCCTGGGCCAGGAGTGCGGAAAGCTGCGCCAGGGCTTGTTTCGCCTCACAGCCCAGAACAGCGTGACAGAAATCCCAGATGATGACCTCGCGGCTTCCGCTGATGACTTTGTTCACATCCGCCTCCGTCAACTCCGCCGTCCCCTCCCCCGCGAAACAAACCAGCTTCTCCAATTCCGAGGCCCAGGCGGCGGTATCGATACCCGTCGCCTGGAAAAAGCGCTCCGCCGCTCCCGGCCCGGGTCGCAATCCCGCAGCCTTCATGCGCCGTTCAATCTGGAAGATGATCTCATCCTCGCTGGTTTTACGCAGATCCGGCAGGTCAAAGTATTTCGCCTGGGCGAGCTTGAGCAGCGCCTTGCTGAAGGCGCGGCCCTTGTGAATCCCCAGGGCACTAATCACCAGCGATACCGAGTCGCCATCGACCTTGTCGAGATCGGGCTGAAGCGCTTCGAGCGCCTCCTTGACCGAGGAATGACGCCCCACGCCCGTCTCATCGAGAAAATTGACCGCTTTCCACCAGACGAGCTTGCCTCCACCGAAGAACGGCAGGGTCATGATCGCCTCGCGCACCTTGGAGATGGAGCGCACGGCGTCATCCACCGTGTCCGCCCGGCCATCAATGGTCTCGAAATTCATCGCATCGTCCGGTGCCAGATTCTTGACCAGATCGGCGGCAGCTTTTTTGACGGCGTCTTCATCGGTGCCGCAAAGGAAGTGGATCGGGACAGTTTTGGTGGTACTGGAACTCATATTGCGATGCGGGTGCGATTACTTTAGGGTCTCCCTATGGAACATCTCTGGGCGCCCTGGCGCAATCTTTACATCAAAGATCCTCAAAAGCGGGGAGGAAATATTTTTTCCGAGATCGCACAAAGTTCCGACGATGAAGGAAACTTCATCCTCGCCCGAGGCAAAAGCTGCTTCGCCGTGCTCAACATTTACCCTTACAACACCGGACATCTCATGGTCATTCCCTACCGTCTGACCGGCGACCTCGATGACCTGGGCGACGACGAGACCCTGGAACTGATGACCATGCTCAAGCGGATGAAAACCGCGATCACGGCGGCCTTCAAGCCACAAGGCTTCAATATCGGCATCAATCTTGGCACCGCCGCCGGGGCGGGCATTGATCAACATCTCCATATGCATCTTGTGCCCCGCTGGAGCGGCGATGCCAATTTCATGACCACGACTGCCGAGACACGGGTGCACCCGAGCGATCTCGTGGCGGTCTATGCGGCGATCAAGAAGCATCTCTAAGCGGTCTATCGGCCATTGGTCTGACTATTTAACCGGGGCCAGCGGCTTTGGTTCAGTGATGCCCTGAACCGAATCATCCTCGTGCCCCGGACGCATCGCGGGTTTGGGCACTTCGCCATAGAGCTCGGCCTCGGGATGCGTTTTGCTTTCGAGATTCGCCATCAAACTGTAAGCGCAGGGCACGACGAGCAGCGTGAAGAACGTGGAGACCATGACCCCGCCGATGACGGTGATGGCCATTGGAATCCGGCTCTCCGCGCCCGGCCCCAGCGCCAATGCCGGGGGAATGGCCGCCGCCAACGTGGCCAGGGAGGTCATCAAGATGGGCCGCAAGCGCACCGGCCCGGCGAAGAGCAGCGCTTCGCGCACCGGCAAACCATCGAGGAACCGTTTCTGGTTGGCGAATTCCACAAGCAGGATCGAATTTTTCTTCACGATGCCCATGAGCAGGACGAGCCCGATGAGGCTGTAGAGATTGATCGATTGTCCTGTCAGCAACAGGCCAATGAAGGCGCCGCTCACGCTGAAGGGCAGCGAAAGCAGAACGGCGAAGGGATGGATGAAACTGTTAAACTGGGACGCGAGCACCATGTAGGAGACGATGATGCCGAGCCAGAGTGCAAACGAGAGGCTGGAAAAAGTCTCACGAAAGGTCTGCGCCCCACCGCCGAGAAAGACCCGGTAGCCATCCGGCATGATCTTATGGGCGATGGTCTCGGCGTGGGAAAGGGCATCGGCCTGTGATTTGCCCGGCGCGATGTTGGCGAAGATGGAGATGGAGCGTTCGCGCAGGGTTCGCGCGATGGTCTGGTAAGTGCTGACCGTTTCGCTCTTGATCACGCCGGAGATGGGGATTAATTCCCCGTAATCGGTTCGCACATCCAAATCCATGATGTCGCCCGGCCCGAGGCGTTGCCCCCCCTCCAGTCGCAACCGCACATCATAACGACGATCCTTGTTGGTGTACTTGCCCTGGGTCGTGCCTCCG
>CAIPBM010000185.1 GCA_903863295.1 uncultured Verrucomicrobiota bacterium
ATGACACGCTCGTGAGTGCCCTTTGTCAGGAGAACGATCGGTCGTGGCTGGCTCCTTGGTTTCCTGTGGATCCCTACTGGCCGGAACTCCCTGCCTTGCACCGGAAAGATCAATTTAATGCGCTTTGCCATCGCTGCGGAATTCCCGCTCCCAGAAACATGGTCTGTTCAAATCTGGCCGCTGCGGAATCTGCTGCGGAAGAATTGGGGTATCCGGTCATCCTGAAACGTCACCTCGGTTATGGGGGTAACGGTGTCCGTCAAGCGAAGGACGTGGCCGAGCTCCGCCTTTGCTATGAAGAACTTTCCACATCCCCGCCCGCTGACCTTAGCATCCAATCCTTCCTAGCAGGCCGCGTGGGGAACTCCTATGTGGTCTCGCGGCGGGGCCAGGTTTTGCAACGGTATTCCTACTACTATCGCAAAACCTGGCCTGGTTCGCTCGGTCCGTCCAGCCAGACCACCACGACACAAAATCCGGTACTGGACGACTTTTGCCGGCGGTTGTCTGAGATCACCGGTTTTCACGGGGCTTTTGGCTTTGACTGGATCGAGTCTAGCCTGGACGGGCGCTTTTACCTGCTCGAATTCAACCCGCGCATCACCCCCGCCGTTTGTCATGGGAAGCTCTTCGGACTTGATCTTGCGCCGGACATCCATTTGTTATGGAGCGAGCCTTTCACCGGGCAAGTCCCTCGAACGATCACGCGAAATGGTTCCCAACGCCTTTTCCCGCAGGATATCCTGCGCTGCATCGATGACGGCGATGGGCCGGGGCTATGGGGGAATGTTTGGGACATCGTTCTCCTTCGCAGCTATGTACCCTGGAGCGATCCGGCGCTTGGCATCGCCTGCTTTCGCCAGATTGTGCGTCATGCGGTGCGGAGTCAGCCCCGGCTGCTTCACCTGCTAAAGAGCGTAAGAAACCGGCTTAGTCGGTCCTGATGATCAAGGGGCACGCGTCACAGCCCAAACTTGTTTTCGCCTAAAAACGCGCTTAACTGTGGGGATGCCTCTTGATATCAAGGATTTGGTCACGTCCCGGCTGGGTGAAAATTACGAACTGCATGATCGCTATCTGAACCGCACGCTGGTCAAGGTCCAGCGCACCATCGGCTTCGACATCGTCTATGCCCGCGCCCAGGGCGCTTATCTCTACGACATGGACGGGAAAGATTACCTCGATTTTCTCTCCGGTTTCGGCGTTTTCAACATCGGGCGCAACCATCCGGTCGTGCAGCAGGCGATCCGCGACATTCTGGAGCTGAACCTGCCCAACATGGTGCAGCTCGATTCCGCCCTGATGAGCGGCCTGCTCGCGGAACGCATCGTGAAGAAACTGGCGCAACAAGGCGCACCGCATCTCGATTCGGTTTTCCTCTGTAACAGCGGAACTGAAGCGGTGGAGGGTGCGCTGAAATTTGCCAAGTGTGCCACCCGTCGTCCGCGCATTCTTTCGCTGAAGAATTCCTACCACGGTCTCAGCTACGGCTCGCTTTCCATCACGGGCAATCCCGCCTTCCACGAGGGCTTCGGGCCCTTCGTTCCCGGTTGCGAAACGGTCGCGATGGGGGATGTCGCGGAACTCGAACACGAGCTGAAAAAGGGCGATGTCGCGGCCTTCATCGTTGAATTGGTCCAGGGCAAGAGCGTCAAGTTCGCCAAGGACGATTACTACAACCGCGCCCAGGCCCTTTGTCGCAAATACGGCACCCTATTTATCTGCGACGAGGTGCAAACGGGGCTCGGCCGCACCGGCAAATGGTTCGCCTTTGAGCACTGGGGCCTGGAGCCCGACATCCTCACGCTGGCGAAGGCGCTCAGCGGTGGTTACGTCCCCGCCGCCGCCGTGGTCACGCGCCGCTCCATTTATCAGAAGACCTTTTCACGGATGGATCGATGCATCGTCCACTCGACCACTTTTGGCCGGAACAATCTCGCTTGCGCCTCGGGGCTGGCCGCGTTCACAGTGATGGAGGACGAGAACCTGGTCGATAACGCCGCGAAAATGGGCGTCTATCTTGAGAAAAGCCTCACCGCGTTGCAGTCCAAGTACGACATCATCAAGGAAGTACGGGTGAAAGGTCTCATGTGCGCCATCGAATTCAAGGAGCCAGGCGGTTTCATGGCCAAGGCCGGCTGGAAACTGGTCCATTCGCTTGATAGCAGCATGTTCCCGCAGCTCATCGTTACGCCGCTGCTGACCAAGCACCGCATCCTGACCCAGGTCGCGGCGAACAATGCCGACATCGTGAAAATTCTGCCACCGCTCGTCATCGGGGAGAAGGAAATCGACCGCTTCGTAAAGGCGCTCGATGAAGTTGTCGCCGACCTCGGCAAATTCCCCGGCCCCGTCTGGGAGATGGGCCAGAATTTCGTCAAGGCGATGCGCACCGGCGATCCCCGCGACAAGGAATTGGCAACGGCGTCCTGAGCCCGGACATATTTTATATTTAAATCGCCGTAACTGGAATCGAACTTAATCCGTAACAAGCCGAAGGCTTGTCAGCACCCTAGCCGGTGGTTGAACCCGCGCCAGCGGGTGATACCACCGGCTAAGGATCATCGTCCTCACCCCGGAAGGGGTGACAGCACCAGGCAAAGACACGTCAGATTCGCGCTACGATCCCTCCGGGATCTATCAAATGAGAGCAATGGCGTCCGGTGGTATCGCTTTGCTCAGCCACAGGCTACAGTGCTGTCATCCCTTCGGGATGATATAGCCGACATCTACCTTGATCAAAAATGCTTCAAGCCCGGGTGGCGAAGCGGAACATCGAGACATCGTCATCGACAATCCGCTTGTCACGGGCGCGATTCAGCCAGTGGTGCATCGTGTCCCAGGTTGGCTTTCCCGTGCGCGCTTGCTTCTGGAGATAATCGAAAAATTCGTCGTACGATCCCCGGCCGCCATCGGGATCGAGTAATTCGTAAAGTCCATCGGTGAAGAGACAAATCTCCGAATGGGCCGGGAAGGGAATCGTCATTTCCTGGGCATGAATCTCCGGGAAAATGCCCAGCACTGAACCGCCCGGCTCCGTCGGGATCAACTCGCCTTGGCTCGTCACCAGGACGGGTGGCGGGTGGCCGGCGTTGGCGTAAGTGATCGTGCGGGCGGAACGGGAATAGACCCCGTACCAGACCGAGAAGAATTTCCCACCGTGATCCTTCATCTGGAAGGTCCGGTTGAAACGCTCAATGACCTGGGCCGGCTTCGAGAAATCGATCTGCACGGCGCGGTTTCGCAAGACTTCCAAGGCCGTGACGGCCAGCATTGCCGAACCAAATCCGTGGCCGGTGACATCCAAAACGTAAATGGCCATGAGATCATCGTTAATCATCCGGTAGCCCAGGCCATCGCCGCCGAGTTGGATGGAGGGCTGGAATTCCCAGTCGACCACCTCGTCACCGGAAAGAGGAGGAGGAAGCATCATCCGCACGTAGTTGGCGGCATCGCTAAATTCCTGATTGAGAGTCCGTTGCGCCTCGATCAGCTCTTGCCGGGTTTCCAGTAATTCATTCTGGGTCTGGATGATCTGGCCCAGGTTGGCTTCCCGTTCGATAAGGGCGGCAAAGGCGATCAGCCGCTCCGTCTGCTCAGGACTAAATTCTTTCGGCTTCATGTCGACCAGGCAGAAAGTCCCGATCTTTTGCCCGCGAGGACCGCTCAGGGGTGCGCCCGCATAAAACCGGACATGCGGCTCACCCAGAACCAAGGGATGATTCCGCCCGATCGGATCCAGCAGGGTATCCTCAATGACGAGGGGGGCGTTGCGCTGGATGGTATATTGGCAAAAGGAAACATCCCGGCTGGTCTCGCTTTGTTGTTCGCGACAAAAACCGTAGCTCGACTTGAACCACTGCCGGTCCTGGTCGACAAATGCGACGTAGGCCACCGGCACGTTAAAGAACTCCGCCGCCAGACGCGTGATCCGGTCAAAGCGGTCTTCCGCACAGGTATCCAGGAGATTAAGCGACTTCAAGGCATCGAGCCGCTCCGATTCCTGGACGGGATCGAGATACAACGGCGGAGCACCCTGCCAGGGGGAAAGTTCCAGGATTGCGCTCATATTCCATTAGACTAGCGCATCCGGCTCCATCGACAAGGGGCGGAATTCAATTAGTAGGATTTAATCAGTTGCCAAAGGGTGTAGATGGCCGTTCCTGAGAGAAGAAGATAGCCGAAAGCCACCACCGGATAATAGAGCGCGATGGCGCGGCTGCGAACGGGAGCCTTGATTTCCCGGACCTCAACCCGGATGTACTGTGCCAGCGCCCGTGCCAGATCGCGGCCCTCGCGCGCCCGGCGGCGGAAGGCCAGGTAAGCATGATATTTTTGCTGGAAGAAGTTTACGCGAACATCCAGCGGAGGCGTGGAATAAACGCTGCGCCTCTCCAGCCACGCGGGCTTCAAATTGGCCTTGGCGAAGAAATTCCGGACGATGCGATGAATGTCCTCCCGCTCAATATTGAGCACCCGCATCGTGACGCGCAGGCGAAGCAGCCGGTAAAGGAAGAAAAGGACGATGATCGTCTCCACGACGTAAATCGTGTGCCCCATGCGCGCGTATTGGTGATCAAGCCATGACCAATAGACGGTGAGAAAAAAACGGAGCGTGCCTTCAATGATGGCAAAGATCGCAAACCAGCCCAGCAGGCGCTCGACCGGGGTTGGAACGTAGACCTTTCGGCGGCGGGTGTGGGACGATTTCCGCAAAGCCAAAAAGGCGGCCAGCAAGGCGCCCAATGCCACGGCCAAAGCCCCGTAGCGGGCGCTATTCTGCATGACCAGATTGCCGCGCATGGCATAGAGATGCGGATTAATCACCGAGACGCGGGGGAAAAAGCTGAGTTCGCGACCATTCTTGTCATAATAGAGATTCGTCGCCGCCAGGGGCTTTTCGGAATCGGTTTTGTAACTGAACGCAAAGTAGCCGCCGAGCGGGTTCTTGGCGGGCCGGTCCTTGGCGTCGCGCAGGCTGACCAAGGTCCGGTCGCCATCCACCTTGATGCGGATGGCCGCGGCCCCATACCGGGCGCTATCGCAGGGATGACCCTGACCATCAAAAAACTGCTGATGCACGATGGAGCCTTGCTCGTCGTATTCCTGCCGGACGACTGCGGCCCCGAGATTCGGGGCAATTTGTGGCGCACCATCCGCACCAAAGAAGGATTTCTCAACGATGCGATCCTGGTCGTCGTAGGAATAAACGATTCGGGCAAAACCATAGCGCTTGGTGTCAATCGGTTTGCCATCGGTATCAAAGAAAGACTCGGAGGTTCGGTTCCCGCGATCATCGTAGGTATATCGCCGCTCGTGGACCTCATCCTGGGTATCGAGGCACGGCGCACCGGTGGTATCGAAGTAGGCTTCGCTCAGCACAAAGCCCCGGTGATCGACCATCTGCTGGAGTTCATGGACGCCGCTCGATTTCTCCACCGTGGCCAGGCCCGTGGCATCAAAGAAGCTCCGGGCGATCTCGGTCGCATCCGGGTAGATGGTGTAAGTGGTCCGCACGATGGCCACGCCGTCGCTATTGTTCAGCAGGTTGCCGGAGCATCGTAATTTGAATATTCGATGAGCTGGCTTTGGTTATCATAATTCTTCCGGGTCTCGAAATAGCCTGCGTCGTCGGTGATGTCCGTGCCAAAGAGTCCAATCCGTCGCCCCATGATCGCACGGTTCAAGTTATCCAGCGTACGGACGTAACGGACCACCCCATTCGTATCGCGGGTCTTCGCGCCGGATGCGTCGAGATTCGTGATCTCGGTCGGGAAACCCGCCGCGTTCAGCTTCAGTTCCTCGCCCTGGATGCCGAAGGCATCCTTCGCCGGCTGGCCTTGGGCATTGCGAAACCAGCGCCGCTCAAGGCCGGGTTGATATTCAAAAGCAATACTGGCTACACCGAAAAGCGGATCGGGCATCGGGGTGCCGGCACGCCGGTATTCGACCTGGGTGAGCTTTCCCGCAGGGCCGTAGGTAAAGCGATAACAGGCCGCCTTGGCCGCCTCATCTTCCGTCAGCGCACCCGTCCCCACCACCTGATAACGGGGATCCAGATCGATGGTGAAGAAATAGTGGGGCGTCGAGATGGGAGGGGGAACCGGAGAAGGCGGGGGTGGTGTGGTCTTGGCCGCCCGGGTCAGGGGCATGAAAAGGGCCAGGGCAAGAAGCGCGAGGGCCATCCGGTTCCTCAAAGACAAGCTGGGTAATAAAAGATGCATGAAAGTTCTAATTCTAACCAATCACCGGGCTGAGGAGCAGGGAACTGGCCAGTTCGCGAATTCCCGGCTCATCCAGGTTCGGCCCGATGAAAACCAGGCCTGGGGCGATCTCCGCCCCGTTTTCAAGAGGTAGCAGCAGCAACTCCTGCTGATCGCGAACCTGCTGGAAGGTGTGGAGTTGTCCCGGAGATTCCACTAGGTGAACAAAACCCTTCGCGCGGAAAACCGACTTGGGCAGGGCGGCAAGAAACCGCTCGAAAGCAACCCGTTCGACGGGGCCCGTCAAAGGTAGAAAAAGCGTGGAAGCGGCATGGTCATGCGCATGATGATGCTTGTGGTCATGCTCATGGTCGTGATCGTGATGCCCGTGTTCGTGCTGGCAAGCCTCTGTGTGAACATGCGGAACATGGGACGCCTGGTTGGTCGCGGTACCGCCGCTGAGCAAACCGGGTTCAACCTCGCCATGCCGGGTGATCACGATTTGCGCCGCCGGGTTGATTTCCTGCAGAGTCGATTCGATCTGCAGGCGCGCCTTCTCATCAATCCGGTCGGTCTTGTTGAGCAGGATGAGATCGGCATAGCGGATCTGCTCTTCCTGGACGGCGCGTCCGCGCCATGAGCAGGGAAAATCAGAGCCGTCGATGACCATGATCATGCGGCGAATGACGGTGCGATCATGCAGTTCCGGGGTGCTGAGATGATCGAGCACTTCCTCGGGATCAGCCAAGCCCGAGGTCTCGATCCAGACAAGATCAATCTCCGGATTGTCCGCTAACGCTGCCACCTGTGCGACAAGATCTTCAAAGCTTTGGCAGCAGACACAACCACCGGTGATGCTGCGGAGTTCGAGCTGTCGCCGGGCCAGCAACGTGGCATCGACATTGACCGCGCCGAAATCATTGATGATCACTGCCGTTCGTTTCAGGGGCAGGGCGGTGTGAGTCAGCCAGTGACCTAGGGTAGAAGTCTTGCCGCTGCCCAGGAAGCCAGTCAAAACGAGAAGGGGAAGAGGTTGAGCGCGCATGGGGGTCAGTTGCCTTTTGCCGATATTGCTTCTAGGCTAGCGCAAATGTTTCGCTTGAGGGCACTTTTTTTTATCACGTGGGGGGTAGCTTGCTGGGGGCTTAGTCCAGCCGCGGAAAGCAAGCTGGGACTTGATGCGAGGCAAATGGTGGTCTGCCTCGCCGCCGATACCAAATCATCCGAGGGTACCTTACAATTGTTTCATCGGGACGCCGCCGGACAGTGGCAAGCCGATGGCAAACCTTGGCCGGTGCTCTTTGGCCGGGGTGGTCTTGCTTGGGGTCGCGGCCTCAATCCGCCCCAGCCGGGACCGCAAAAGATGGGGGGTGACCGGCGTAACCCGATGGGCCTTTTCAAGATTGGATTTGCCATGGGCTATGCACCCAAGCTCCCGGACGGCGCAAAGAACTGGCCCTACCATCAGGTCACCGACCGCGACGCCTGGATCGACGATCCCGCCTTGTCGCAGTACACCTACAATCACCTTATCACGCTTCCCCCGGACGAACCGCTGCCCGGGTGGTGGGAGAAGGAGCACATGCATCTTGGCGATTCGGCCTACCAGTGGCTTGTCTTGATCGAGCACAATTATGACAACCCGGTACCCGAGGCGGGCAACGAGATTTTCTTTCATGTTCGCCGTGGGGAGCACTACCGCACCGCCGGATGCACCACGATGAAACTGGAGGATCTCGAGCATCTCATCACCTGGCTCGATCCAGCCGCAAATCCGATGCTGGCCGAGTTGACCCAAGCGGATTATGCGCGTCTCTGGAAAGCCTGGCATCTTCCGCCGCCTCAGGGGTAGCCGCCGCTGTCCCTCTACATTTAATATAGCTTGCCCGCCCAATCGGGTGGCCCGGGCTACTTGTTGCCCGGGTCGCCGCAGGCGACAGGAAGCGGTCGTCACCCTCCACCGGAATCCGGAGCGGAAAGACGCTAAAATTCGCTCCGTGCGCACTGCGGAATAGGATCAAAATGGCAGAAGGAATTTTCACACGGAGGCACGGAGATCACGGAGGAAGAAGCTGCATTCTCTCTCCGTGTTCTCCGTGCCTCCGTGTGAACTACTCCCCCTAGCGTTTCAACCAATCCTGCAGACCAAACAGCCGAGTATGTCTGGAGCGCCGCGACAGCAGAGGAATAGCTACATGCTGAACCGGTGTCCGAGATAAATCTCTCTCGCGACCGGATCGTTGAGAAGAAATTCGCGTGAGCCGGTGGAGAGAACCCGGCCCTCATCGATGATGTAGGCGCGATCCACAACCGAGAGCGTTTCGCGAACGCTATGGTCGGTGACCAGCACGCCCAGGCCGCGATTCTTCAATTGCAGGATGATCTCCTGGATATCATGCACCGCCATCGGATCGACGCCTGCGAACGGCTCATCGAGTAGCAGCAACGTCGGTGAGGTGACCAGCGCACGCGCGATGGTCACGCGCCGCTTTTCTCCGCCGGAAAGGGTGATGGCGACGCTCTCCCGCACATGCTCCAGGCCGAAATCCTTGAGCAACGCATCGCAGCGGGCGTCCCGTTCCTCCTCGGAAATGTGGAGGGTTTCAAGAATCGCGAGCAGGTTCTCCTCGACCGTCAGTTTGCGGAAAATCGATTCCTCCTGCGGCAGGTAACCGATGCCGCGCCGCGCCCGGCGATACATCGGCATGAGTGTGACATCCTCGTCGCCCATGTGGACGTGGCCTTCGGTCGGCGTCACCAGCCCGACGATCATGTAGAACGTGGTGGTCTTGCCCGCGCCATTCCGTCCGAGCAGGCCGACGACCTCGCCCGGCTTGACGTAGATATCGACGCCATTGACCACGCGACGACCGCCATATTGCTTGACGAGCCCCGTGGTTTGGATGAGCGACTGTCCATTGTTTGGGATGGGTGCGGAGACGGAAGAAGAGGTTACGGGCTTGGCGGGAGTCGCTGGCTGGGGCTCGGAGGAAACAACTTCGATGCGTGGCTCGTTCTCGTCGGGGGGCGGGAAGATAAATTCACGGGCCTTTTGCACTTGCGAGCTGAGGAACGAGGTCAGCCAGGGAACTCCCTTTTTTTCCGCAGAAATCGTGTCCGGTAGCGACGCGGTGGTTTGAACCAAGTCGTCTGAGGGCGAGGTGGAGGGAGTCAGTAACTTGGTCTTCGATTTCTCCACAGCGGACGATTCCGAACCCAATTCGACCGGACGCTGATTCAGAATGATCTTGGTGGGAATTTTTTTGGCCGTTTCAGGTTCGACAGGTTTGGCTGGTTCCGTCGCTTTCTCGCCGGAACCGGAAAGGAAAGAAAAAGAATCGGATGACTCTGTGGACTTTTGCTCGCTGGAGGCGACTTGCGGCGGGGGCGTGGCGGGCGTTTCGCCAGGAACAGTATTTCCGGTCAGGTTATTCAAGGGAGGAGAGAGAGGATGGGCGTTGGGCAAAGTTACCCCAGATTCGGACTGGCGTCTTTCTTCATTCGCTAACAAGGGAGACAACTCCGGCTTGGATGCGCCTTCAGAATTTACCTTCGAGATTTTAGCCTGGGGTAGGCGATGTTTCATGCCTCATTCAGTGGGTTTTGGCGTGGCTGGGGTTGTGGTCGATCCCATGCCGCTATCGAGGATGACGGTCTTGCTGCGTCCCCCGCTGGTGATCATTTTTTGGTTGGTTCGATAAATGGTGATCACTGGAGCAAAGAGCTGGTTCTTTTTGTTGTCGATGATGTTCGGCTGGTCGGTCAGTACAAATTTGTCATCTTCCTTGAAGTACTCGGCCTGGCCGCAGTGGGTGATGCGATCCGGCTGCGTGATCACCACGTTGCCCACGGCGACAATGTGGTCAACTTTGCCCGCCTTGAAGATGACCGTCATCTCCTGGCAGGTGAGATTGAAATTATTGCCGATGACCGTCACGTTTCCCGTAAAGACCGAGGTGCTCGATTTTTGATCGGAACGGAGTTCATCCGAGGTGATGACGGTGCTGCCCGGGGGGACGACGTCACTGTCGAGCGTATCGGTCGTCTGGGCTCCGGACGGTAAAGCTCCAGCGAGCAAGAGGACGAGGCAAAGATTCAGGTAGCGAAGCGAAACATTCATTTGGTATCGGTGCTGGTCGGTGGCAGGGGTGCCGAATTGGTGCTGGCGTAGGAACCGGGGGTGCCCGGCAGGGAATCGTCATCACTCCGCAACGGACGGGGCGGAGATATGGGAGTTGTCGATCCAGCCGTCGCAGGCGTTGAGGCAGGTGCATTAGCCGCAGGAGTCGCAGTGGGATCAAAATTCTTGAGCAAGACCCGCACGTTGGTTCGTAACAGGTACTTCTTGTTCACCAAATCAAAGTCGCAGGTCTGAGCCGTGGCTTCCTGGTCGGCGCGGACAATCCGCACCGTGTACTTGGTTCGTAGCTTCTCTTCCTTCACGTAGAGGTCGGCCTTCGGCGAGGTGATCGTCGTCGTCACGATATCGTTGTCGTAAATCTTGATGACCAAGTCTGTGGTTTCCGCGCGATTTTGCGTGATCCCCGTCGCCTGCGAGGCGTTCAACTGATACTTCAGCTTTCCATCCTGATATAGGGGAAATTCAAAATTCTTGAAGGTCTGCCCCACGGGCAACTGCGGGCCGCTGTCACCCGAGTTATCGGCGAGTGCAGCACCCAGCATCCAGATACTGGCACCGATACCCAGACTAAAAATACGCGGCCTCATTTATCGCCCTTTACGTTCGCAGCACGGGCTCCCTTAGTGCAAGTGGAATCCGAGGCGGACTTGGTAACCAAATCATTCGTCAAGCTAGCGCAGGAACAAATAAGCCGCGCCAAAGGCAAAGGAAATCCCGAGCGGAATCAAACAGGCGTTGACTTGATCGGTCGTCCAAAGGGATTGTCTTATCGACGAATTTCTCCGGGTGGCGCGGATCTGTTGATGCTCGTAACTATAGTAGACAAACAGGATCAAGGAGCAGATCAGGCTAAGACCGCCCAGAACAAGCTCAAGAATCGAATCCCACGTTAACAAGGTCATCGGCGGAGGTACCGTGGGCATGGGGTGCTCCCAAGGCATTAAGTTCTCGTCTGTCACGCGCCAAAGGCTGGCCGCGGCAAAATCGGATACGTACCGGCAAGCTTCCCCAAGATGGAGAACAAGAGCGGGCGTATGCATAGGTCTTGGGGAATCTCGCTGCGCTTCTGGAAAGAGGCTAAAACCGATTACTTCAGGCCTAACGTTATAAAAGCTAGGTTAGACTAAATATTAGAACCTAAGCAAGCCTCGCGCGACTAAAATATACCCTCTCTAGCTTCTCCTCGCGTTCCTTCTCCTCGACAAAGCTGCTACCTGCGCTTTCTTGGTAACATGCAACTGACGCTCTCTGAACTCACCGCCGCCAAACGTTACGGAATCCTTTCCAGCTTGGTTTTGCCGCGTCCCATTGCTTGGGTGACAACGCTAAACGAGGACGGCTCGGTCAATGCGGCCCCCTTCAGTTATTTTCAAATCATGGGAGAAAACCCGCCGCTTGTCGTGCTGGGCATCGGTCGTCGTCCCGATGGCAGCGCCAAGGATAGCTTTCGCAATCTCCGGCGCACCCATGAATTCGTGATCAACATCGTGACCGAGTCCAATGCCGATGCGATGAATCTCTGCGCCACCGATTTCCCGCCCGGCACCAGTGAGGTCACCGCGCTTGGGCTGGCCACGGAACCCTCCGCCGTCGTGAAGCCGCCCCGTTTGTCCGTGGCGCCAGCTCAGTTGGAGGCCCGCGAATTGCAGACGTTGCTCATTGGCGAAAATCAGGTTGTCATGGGCGAGCTACTCGTCCTGCACATTCGCGATGAGTTCTTCGATAACGACAAGATGCGTGTCCATACCGAGAAGATGGGAATCATCGGGCGACTCCAGGGTGGTCTCGAGGGAGGCTACACCCGCACGCAGGATCGCTTCCATCTCCAGCGGCAGACCCATGCCGAATGGCTGGAGAAATCGAAGGAGAGACCAGCCATCTGACTACGTTTAAGGCGCTGGATTTGTCGGTGGCGCGTTGGTGTGCGTTGTCACGACAGTCATGTCGCCTTCTTTGGTCGCCGTGACCGTCACGTTGCTGGCTGGAGCATTATTGGTCGAAGTATCCGAAGTCTGCGCCACCGGTGAAGTCCCGGGATGTCGTGTCCGGTAATCCTGCAAAAGATCATGGGTGCGGGCAATCATGTCGTCGACCTTGGGGTGGTTGCGGTTGGCCTTGATCAGTTCGACCAGCACCTGCAACTTCTCGGTACTGGGCGTGATCGCGTAATCATCGCAGGCGCGCTGAAAGGCGAGGTCGGGATAATCGACCTGATTCCACTTGTCGGTATCCGGCTGATCGAGATTCTTCATCGCGATATAGACGTCCCAGGCGGCAAGCGTATCGGCAGAGGGAGTGGCCCGCAGCGGATCGAGTACTTCGGTTTGGTAAAGCTTGGGCAATTCTTTGACCGTCCAGTTGGCTTGAGGCTTATCGCCCCAATTGTGAAAACCCAGAGCGCCAGAGATCGGTGAATCATGCACAGGCTTATTCCTCAACTCCTTGACCTGCGGAATCCCATCATCCTTGATAGTCAGGTAAATCTGCGGTGCCGTTTTAAGCCAGGCGATCCACTCGTCATGCAATCCCTTTTCATCCGGTGTGGTGACAAAGCGCGCCGCAAACCGCATCAAGCCGCAGTGGAGTTGTGCGACCAGGGCCAGGTTGACCGTCTGGGCGGCATCCTGCTGAATGCGGGCTTCTTTTTCGTGCGGCGTCTCGTGATCGTATTTGGATTGAACCGGCGTCGGTTTTGGCATCGAACCGCCGCTGCTTTGAAACAGGTTTAACGCCGCATCTGGACTACCCATGGCTGTGGCCAGTTGGTTGAGGAAATCGGTCATGGTCTGGGCCGAGGCTTCCTGATGCTGCTGCTTCACCTCGTTTAAATCGCGATCCAGCATGTCGACCGCATTTTGGGCCTGTGCGCACAGACCCATCGCAAATAACCATGCGCCCCCAACCCATCCCATTCGGAACTGTCTCATGGCGGCACAATAGCGCAATGGAGACGACAGGCGATCCGAAAAGTGAAATGTTTCATGAGCTCGACTCATTCAATCATGAATACAGCCCACATGCGCCCGGTTTTTCCCTTCTCCGCACGATAAGAATAATATCGATCCAGATGAGAGGCGGTGCAGAGGCCGCTGTCGTGGTATTGCTTCACCCCACAAGCCAGGGCCTGCCGCCCGATCTCGGCGGCGAAGTCGATTTCGTAATGGGGAGGTCGGATGCATGGCCCGAGGAGAACGACCAGATCCTCCGCCTTCACATCATACATCTCGTGCAAACATTGGATGGTCTCCTTGACGATATTACCCGCCGTGCCACGCCGTCCCGAATGAGCCAGGGCGATGACCTTCTGCACGGGATCATAAAAAAAGACAGGGCCGCAATCGGCGACGCGAACGACCAACGGCATGCGGGGCACGGAAGTGGCCAATGCATCTACATCCGGCACGCGAATGCCGCATGGGGTGTAGACGGCTTGCGCACGATTCCCATGCGGCTGCTCGGCGTGGACAGCGTCGACCATGGGAAATCCTGCTTCGGTGAACGTGCTTTCGAGCTCTTGCTCAAGCTGCTCAAGCGGGCCCTCGCTGCGCGTGGAAAAGCCATGGCGCAATTCGGGGATCTGCAAAGTGGGGAACGTCTCGATATCCATCGCCACTAGTATCCCGGAAATTGTCGCCGGGGCAAGGAGGTCGTAGATGGCTTGACCTCAAAATAGAAAAGCCGTCACAGTTTCCTGTGACGGCTCTTGGAAAGCAGGGAAGGCGTTAGGCCTTGGCCGCTTGCTGCTGCTGGGTGCTGCGACGGATAATCGTCCGGTAAATCCGCAACCAGGCTTCAATATCTTCCTGGGTCAGATCCTTGAAAAGTTCCTGCAAATTGCGAACGATGCCGCGCTTGAGACCCTCGACGAGTTCGCGACCTTTGTCCGTGATGCGGACCAAAACCTGACGGCGATCCTTCGGATGGCTGAAGCGTTCAATCAGTCCCGCTTCGACAAGGCGCTCAACCAGGCCAGTGGTGGCGGGCGTTGTGTGACGCATGAGTTCGGCCAATTGGGACATATTCAGACCTGAAGTCTGGTTAAGAAAGCCGAGAAGCGTATATTGGGGAATAGAAATATTCCCACGGTTCACTTCGGTGGAGAGCTCCACGAGGAAGGAACGTTGCAATTGTGTGGCGATTTCGGCCAGTTCTTCGGCTAAATGAGTATTTTGATCAATCGTTTCCATACCTCTCACCATTCATCATTTGAAAGCTTTAGTCAATGAATAATTTGATGAAAAATGGGGTTCATGACACTTTTTAGGGGAGAGGATGGATTCTTTAAAATTACCGAATCATGCAGCCAATGCATTCCGTTGTTTGCGGAATGAGTTAGTATGACGAATCGTATTCACCGGGGTACATCTTGCTCAAATGTCCAAGTCTGAGTACGGACTTGCCAGTTGCGCGGGACGCGACAAACTTACTCGATGTCCCGCTCTCTTTTTCTCTGTGTCCTGGTTGTTTTGGTTGTGAGCCTCGCCGGCTGTGCTTCTCACATTTCGATGCATGAGGGGGCGACCCAGAAGGGCTTGGCGACCTGGTATGGACCCGGTTCCAACGGCAACCTGACCGCCGATGGTGAGATTTTCAACATGAACGACCTCACGGCCGCCCACCGCCATATTCCTTTCGGTAGCATCGTTCGCGTGACCAATCTCAACAATGGCCGGAGCGTGGATGTCCGCATCAACGACCGCGGACCATGGGGCTATCGCAGCCGGATCATCGACCTCTCCAGCGCCGCTGCGGATGTGCTCCAGATGAAAAGGGATGGCGTCGTCCCGGTGGAAATCGAGATTATCAGCCTCGGTGACGGGCATTATCATCGGCAGGCAGAAGGCTCCAATCTGTAAAGGTCAGGTAGTCTCGCCCTTGCATATCTCCCCGCCGGGATAATATTAGGGAATGAGCAGGTTGGCCTTGATCCTGGCGCTTCTGACTCTCTCTTTGCTGGTTTACGCCGGACTAAGCTATGCCTCCCGGGAACCTGCTCCCTCGCTTGGTCAGCAGGACGGGTTGGCTTCGTGGTACGGCAAAGAAGAGCAGGGAAAGCCAACGGCGAATGGCGAAACTTTCGATCGGCATGAACTAACCGCGGCTCATCGGCACCTGCCTTTCAACACGCTGGTGCGGGTAACGAACAAGAAAAATGGCCGCAGCGTGGTGGTCCGCATCAATGATCGCGGACCTTATACGGGGCATCGTATTCTTGATGTTTCAGAAGCGGCGGCTGATACTCTCGACATGAAACACACCGGCGTCGTGCCCGTGAAAATCGAGATCATCCCGACCGGCTCGCTCAATCCCGCGGGCACGTTGCCATGAGTCAGGTGCCAACGCCGGACTCTTTCAAGGCCGCCAACCCCGACGAACTCTTCGACATAGTCGATGCTGAGGATCGTGTGATCGGCCAGGCTCCGCGCCGTGAGGTCCACGCCCGTCACCTGGTGCATCGCGCCACTCATGTGATGGTTCATGATCACACCGGCCATCTCTTCCTGCAACGGCGCAGCCTGACCAAGGATACCTTCCCTGGATGTTGGGATTCGTCCTGCAGCGGCCATGTCGATTCCGGGGAAGATTACCCGACCGCAGCCCGGCGCGAACTGGGCGAGGAACTCGGCTGGCACGATTCCAGTCTGCCTTTGCGGCAACTGGTCAAATTGACCCCTTGCCCGGACAACGGGTATGAGTTCATCCAAATCTTTCTCATGGGGCCGCTCTCCGGGCCGTTTGTCCTGCATCCCCAGGAAATCAGCGAGGGCCGCTGGGTCGCGCCGGACGAACTCGATATTCTCGTGGCAGAACATCCTGAGCAGGTGGCCGGGGCGTTGCGCCTGCTTTGGTCTCGATATCGCGCGGAGATTGTCGCGCAGCTTTGAGATCGGACAACTAATCCGTCATCCTGAGGTTACCACCATTCGGCGTTAAGCACGCAGCAGCTGGCGACACCGCGGGCACATTGTAACCAAGAAGCGAACCCCGGCAGGGAGTACCTCCTCACTACGCCCCCAACCGGCAAGCCATGCGAAAGTCCCTTCATGGCGCCAGTATTTTGGGATAGGAACCAGCCTTGCGTTTATTGGGCGAATGTGTCGAGCGTTGCCCAGTTTCTCTTGAGTCGAAGTTTTTTATTCACAGGAAAACATGAAGTCATGAAATAGTTGAAAGGAAAGCAAACTGACCAGAGATGCTTCTCCACTCCCCTTCGTGTATTTCATAACTTCATGTTTTCCTGTTAAAATCAGAACAAAAAAATCGAGGGACTCAAAACCAACCGCCAAGGTTCCGCTCACCAAACGATCATTGGGTAGTCTTTCAACCACATCCGCATTTCCCTTTCCCCGGGCATAAATCCCGCTATGACTTCGGGTAGCAAACGAACGGACTTCCATGGCGCTTTACCTGACCAAAAACGGCGAGCAACTCGGCCCCTATACCTTGGATGAAGTGCAGGCATTGGTTCGCTCCGGTACCGTGGCGGAAAACGAGTGGGCCTGGCAGGAGGGACTGCCCAATTGGATTCCTCTCAATCAAATCCCTGGGTACGTCTCGCCCCCCTCCGCACTTCCAGCACCGCCCGCGCCTGTCGCAACGCCGGTTGCCTACGAGGAATATAAGCCGGTGCCGATTCCCGCACCGAAGAAAAACTTTTTCCAAAAAATCGGCAGTGGAATAGTGGCGCTGGCCGTTGCCGCTTTCAAATTTAAGACCTTCGCTTACGCCGGGATCAAGACGGGGCTCTCGTTGTTCCTGATGATCTGGGCCTACTCGTGGATTTTTGGTTGGAAGTTTGCCGCTGGCATCGTCTTCATGATTTTGGTTCATGAACTGGGGCATGTTATGGCGGCGATCTGGTTGAAGATACCCGTCTCCGGCATGCTCTTCATCCCCTTTGTCGGCGCTCTCACATTAACAAAAAGAATCCAGAGTGATGCCTGGACAGAAGCGCGCGTGGCCTCGGGCGGACCGATCGCCGGGTGCCTCGGTTCCTGGCTCTGTTTCTTCGCCGGAGTCCAAATGAACTCTCCTTGGCTGATCGCCATCGCATCCGTCAGTTTCATCATCAATCTTTTCAACTTGATCCCCGTACCTCCATTTGACGGGGGTGGCATTTGCGCGGCCATTTCTCCCTGGTTCTGGATCGTCGGCCTTGCTCTGTTGGTTACCTCACTCTTCTATTTTCATTCCTGGATCACAGTCCTGATTCTGACCGTGATTATCGTTCTATTCGCACTCCCGCGTATCAAACAGACCGTCTTTGAAGAGCCAAGCCAAGAGATGCAGGCCTATTACAACACCCATCTTTCCAATCGGCTGATCATGGCGCTCATTTACCTCGGGGTGTTCGGGGCGTTGATCGTTGGCTATGCGGATGCCAGCATGCACCTCGCCTATCTCTGGGAAACCAGCAATAGCTAAAGCCCCGCCAAGGCCGCTTCCGCCGCGCGGGTCTCGGCTTCCTTCTTGCTCGCGCCCTGGCCGCGACCCAATTCCCGGCCCTGCCACTCGACCACGACCTCATACAGCCGCGCGTGGGCCGGGCCCGATTCCGATACGCAGCGATAGGCTGGAGGCTGGTCGCCCTCCGCCTGAAGTTTTTCCTGAAGACTGCCCTTGGGATTCGCCTCGGCGAGAGGGCCTTCGCCGATGATCGTCGCAAAGGAGGGCTCAAACAGGCGCAAGATAATCGCCCGCGCCACATCCCAGCCCGCCTCGGCAAAGACGGCGCCGATCACCGCTTCCATCGCATCAGCCAGGATGGAAGGCCGTGTCCGGCCCTGGCTGTTTTCCTCACCGCGGCCCAGGATCAAGTGTTCGCCCAGGCCCAGTTCGGTCGCCACGGCTTGCAAATTATGGCGATTCACCAACTGCGCGCGCATGACTGTCAGGCGACCCTCCGGTAATTCCGGAAAACGGCGATAAAGTTCCGCCGTCACGGAGAGCTGGAGCACCGCATCACCGAGAAATTCGAGCCGCTGGTTGTCCGGCACGCGTTGCCGTTTCTCGTGACCGAACGAGGCGTGGGTCAGGGCCAGGCGCAAGAGTTCCCCATCGGCAAAGGTATGCCCCAGTCGTTGCTGAAAATCATCAAGGCCCTGACTCATCTGTCGCAACTTAAGCAGCTTCCGCACAATTTTAACATGACGAAGAAGAGATTGGCTTGTGCTGAAGCCTGCAGCCTGACACCTTCCGGGGAGTCTTATTTTATTCCATGAAACCTTTACCTCCCTTTCGTCGCACCCACCCCTTTCACGCCTGGCACGACGTTGACCCCGGCACGCCCTCGTCCTTCACGGCGGTGGTGGAAATTCCGCTGGGCAGTTCGAACAAGTACGAGCTCGACAAGACCTCCGGCCTCCTGAAGCTGGATCGCGTTCTTCACTCCGCCGTTTTTTATCCCGCCAATTACGGGTTCATTCCGCAGACTTTGGCCGATGATGGCGATCCGCTTGATGTGCTGATCCTTGCGGCCGAGCCGGTCTATCCGATGACGCTGGTGACCGCGCGGCCCATCGGCCTGATGACCATGATGGACCAGGACGAGCTCGATTACAAAGTGATCGCCGTTGGTATCCACGATCCCGAGTACAACACCTATCATGACGTGCACGAACTGCCGAAACATCGCGTGGCGGTGATCCGGCGGTTCTTTGAGGACTACAAAACCCTCGAAAACAAGCGCGTGGTCGTGGACGACATTTTGCCGGCGCTTGATGCGGTGCCCGTGATCGAGAAGTCGCTCGCGGTCTATCGCGATTGGACGACGGCGAAGAAGTAGGGTAGGTGTTCGGTATGAAAACGTACCGACACGAACTTCTTTTTCATCTCCCCACCCGGCGCGGATTCGTCAATATCACCTCTCAGGTGCAGGAGACGATCGACAAGAGCCGCGTCCGGGAAGGCCTTTGCCTGGTCAACGCGATGCACATCAGCGCCTCGGTTTTCATCAACGACCATGAGGGTGGCCTGTTCGAGGATTGGGAGAAATGGCTGGAGAAGCTGGCCCCGGAAAAGCCGCACGACCAGTATCGCCATAACGACACGGGGGAAGACAATGCTGACGCCCATCTCAAACGCACGATCATGGGCCGCGAGGTGGTCGTCGCCATCACCGAAGGGAAGCTCGATTTCGGTCCGTGGGAACAGATCTTCTACGGCGAATTCGACGGCATGCGCCGCAAGCGGGTCCTGGTGAAGATTATTGGAGAATGATTCTCTTTTCAATTCCGTCATCCTGAGCTTGTCGAAGGATCAGCCCCCATTGTCATCCATCGCTCGCGGATGAAATCCAAATCGCCAGGAAGCTGATCCTTCGACAGGCTCAGGATGACGGATTGCGGTAAGAAGCCTTATTCGCAAATTCATTCCCGCTTGCTTTCGCGCGTTGAAAACCGCATAGATAATCATGCTGCGTTTCACCATTCTCGGCAGCGGCAGCAGCGGAAACTGCGCCTACCTCGAGACCGAACACACCCGCCTCCTCGTTGATGCGGGCTTTAGCGCGAAGCAGATCGAGTTGCGCCTCGCCTCCATCGGGCGCTCGGTCCGCGACGTGCAGGCCATTTTCCTCACTCATGAGCACGGCGATCACGTCTGCGGGCTGCCCGTGTTGGCCAAACGCCACGCCATTCCCGTTTACTGCAACCGCCTCACCGCCGAGTTTCTTCACCCGCAAATGCCCAGCTTCACGGGCTGGCAATTGTTCGAGTCGGGTGGCACGGTGGAACTAGGCGACATCAAGGTCAATAGCTTCTCCGTTCCACACGAAGCCTACGACCCGGTCGGAATCATGTTCTACCACGCTTTGGGCAACATCGGTTTCCTCACCGATCTCGGTTAAGCGACCAAGCTCGTCATCGAGCGTGTGCGGGCCGCGCGGGCGCTTGTACTTGAGGCCAATCACGATTTGCGGCTTTTGCAGGAAGACGTGAAGCGCCCCTGGTCGGTCAAGCAGCGCATTCTTTCCCGGCACGGACATCTTTCCAACGACGCCGCGGCTGAAGTCGCCGCGGAGGTCGTCACCGACCGGATGGAAGATCTTTATCTCGGCCATCTCAGCGCCGATTGCAACAGCCCGCTCCAGGCGCGCACCACCGTCGCGCAGAAGCTCGAAGCAGCAGGTCGCCCGCGCGTCCGCCTCCACGATACTGCCCCCGACAAGCCCTGCGAGACGCTGGTCTGGGATTAAACTCCGTCATCCTGAGCCTGTCGAAGGATCAGCTTCCATTGATATCCATCGCTCGTAGATGAAGTCCGAATCGCCGGGGGCTGATCCTTCGAACAAGCTCAGGATGACGGACGGCTAAAGATGATCGTGGTCAGGCCACCTGCCACTTTTCAAACTCACGCTGGTTCTCTTCCTGTTTTCATCCTTTCATGTTTTCCTGTTAAACCTCTCCACCATTCCGTTAAATTCCCTTGCCCGGAATCTCCTCAAGCCCATGCACGTCTTCGCCTACTTCATTGAGCAGCCGCATCCCTTCGTCGTGAGGTTCGGCCATTTCTGGGGGAACGACTGGGGTATCCGTTACTACAGCCTCGCTTACCTGACCGGCTTTTACGTCCTCTTCGTCGGCCTGCGCTGGCAGGCGAAGCAGGGCTGGAGTCTCCTGCGCGGTGATGCCATTTCCGATTACGTCGTCTGGGTTGCGATGGCGGGTGTCATTCTCGGTGGGAGGCTGGGATCGTGCCTGCTCTACTCCCCGCGCGAGACATTTCTCCATCCGCTCTCGATCTTCACCGTATGGAAGGGCGGCATGGCCAGTCACGGCGGCATTCTCGGCGTAATCCTGGTCATGATCTTCTACGCCCGCGCGAAGAAAATCCCCTTTTACAACCTGGCCGACGCCACTGCCTTCTGTACGCCGGTCACGCTCGGCCTGGGGCGTTGCGCGAATTTCCTTAATGGCGAACTCTGGGGCCGGCCTACCGACTCGTGGTGGGGCGTGATCTTTCCCGGCGCACCGTGGGTCGATGGCGTGAGTGTCCCGCGCTATCCCTCCCAATTGATCGAGGCGCTGCTCGAGGGGCTGCTCCTGCAACTCATCCTCATCGCCGTCCGGTTCTCAACCAAACGCGAAGGTGCCGTGGCCCTCACTTTCATGGCCGGTTACGCAATCCTGCGCATTATCGGCGAGCAATTCCGCGAGCCGGACGCCGACATCGGTTTCTGGTTCCAGTCCATCACCCAGGGCCAACTCCTCTCCGGCCTCATGCTGCTGATCACCGCCTTTCTGGCCTGGCAACAGTTTAGCTCGCCTCCGAAGGCCAGTTAGGAGTTAAATTCCATTTCCGACACGATCCCATGAGCGCACCCCATTTTGATCCCGCCGATTATCTCGACCTCAAGGAAACCGACCACGCCGCCATTTTTCACGGCGTGACCCAAGCTTGGGAAATCCTGCCCAAGCTGGTTCATTATCTGGAGGAGCAGCTCGTTCCGGCCAACTTCGGACGGCTCATCGGTTCGCCCGTCATCGGCAAATCGGTTTACATCGGGAAGGGCACCGTGGTTGAACCGGGTGCATTTATCAAAGGCCCCGCCTGGATCGGACCGAACTGTCAGATCCGGCACGGCGCTTACATCCGCGAAAACGTCATCATTGGCGCGGGCTCGGTCATCGGGAATTCGACCGAGATCAAAAACAGCTTTCTCTTCAACGGCGTGCAGGCCCCGCATTTCAATTACATCGGCGATTCGGTGGTCGGTGCGAAGGCCCATCTCGCGGCGGGTGTCATCGTCTCCAACCTGAAGCTCAGCGGCGATTTCATCATGATCCGCTCCGGCGAGACGATTCTCACCACCGGCCTGCGCAAGTTCGGCGCACTGATTGGCGACGAGGTTGAAATCGGTTGCAACGCCGTGCTCAATCCCGGCTCCGTGCTGGGCCGCAAGTCGATGGTCTATCCCGGCGTCTCCTGGCGAGGCATTCTCCCGGCCAGTACCATTGCCAAAACCGCGACAGATATCTTCGAGCGGCAGGCTTAGCAAGTGCCCCCTTGTAGCGGCGGTCTATGACCGCCGTGCCTCCCATCGCGCAAGCGATTTTTAAATCCGTCATCCTGAGCCTGTCGAAGGATCTCTAACTATTCCGCTCGGCTATTTGGCGACGGTCGTAGACCGCCGCTACAGGGAAATTTACGGCCGCAATTTATTGATCACCGGTGTGCCATTTTCCGCCAGGATGGTCACGTCGCCGAGCTTCCGTTCCCCGTCGTCGCCACTCTTGATCCAGAGCGTTACCCGCCACATGGGAAACGAATCTTTTTGCTGGGAAAGCATCAACTCGGAACTGCTCACTTGTACGCCGGGGACAAGTCCCTCGGCAATCGTCAGCGCCTGGGCGGAATCAATCACGGTCTTGTCCTCCGGCATGATGTTATCGGTGCTGTAGGGCGAAACGAGGTTCGCGACATCTTCCCGGTTCTTCACGACCTTGCCGTCACTTACGGTGACGATTCGCGCATGCCCCGTGGCGGCCTTGTCAAAGAAGTAAAAGATCCAGGTGGGCGGACTCGTCTGGCCACTTTCGTGCCGTCCCAGAATCTTAAGCAAATCCGCGTGCCCGGTCGGGCCCAACAACGCCGCATCCAGACTATTTTCCGCAATCGTTCGCGCGGCAAAAGCGCTCTCCGCCGTGGCGGGCCACGCGGGCGTTGGTTGATTGGTCAGGTCAGCCGGGTCGACGGGCAAGGCGGGAACCGCATTTGACATGTCGGTAAGATCGGTCGGCTGCGAGGGCGGGATCAGCGTAGGTTGCTGCGTCACGTCGACGGGTTGTACCGGCTTCACCGGAACCACCGTGGGAACGACCGGCGCGACATCGCGAGGCGGTGTCTCCGTCGTTATCACGGGTGGCGTTGGGGCAACTGGCTTGGTGATGACCGTGTCGTGATCATGCTTGGGTGGATGCTCGTGCGGATGGTTTTCCTTCGGCGGTTGAGGCGTTTCTGGCTGGGGCACGGGAGCCACAGGCGTCTGCGCCAGTTCGCTCTTGAGGAGAGCCAACGGCTGATGCGGTCCGATCCAGACCAGGGCCAAGGTTGCGGCCGTCACCAGGGCGACAAGCAAGGCCGCCGCGCCGAAAGCGCCGTAGTCACTCCGACGTGGGGCGATCAAGGAGGGCACCGGTTTGTTAATCGCGCCCGTCTCGGAATCTTCCGGAGGTTCGGGCACATAAACCCCATCGGCGGAGGTTTCCACACCATAGTTCAGCGCCTCACGCTGTGCCTTGAGTGAATCCTTGTCGAAACTCGCGGCTTCCAGCCGGTCGAGCCCCGCATCGCCATAGGTCTGGCAAATCTGTAAATCATCAAGCAGGGCGCGGGCATTGGCGTAACGGAGATGCCGCGTCTTGGCCATCATCTTGCGGCAGATCAAATCGGCCGCGCGGGAAACTTCCGGCCGGGTGTCGCGCGGTTTCGGCGAGGGCTTGGTCAGCAACTCGCTCATGATATTGTAAGGGGTCTCACCCTGGAAAGGCGGTAGACCAGTGAGACATTCGTAGAACGTCGCGCCCAGGCTGTAGATGTCGTCGCGCGTATCGGCGACCTTGGCATCGCGCGCCTGTTCCGGGCTCATGTAGGCCGGCGTGCCCATGAACGATCCGCCCAGCGTGAGGCTCGTGTGGGAATTGATGATGTGCTTGGCCAGGCCGAGATCGGCGAGCTTCGGCGTGCCGCGCAAGTCGAGCATGATGTTATCCGGCTTGATGTCGCGGTGGACGATCTGGTTTTCTTCCGCGATGACCAGCGCCTGGGCAATGCCCGCGACAATCGTCAGGGCCTTCGCCTCGGGGATCGGTCCATGCCGTAAATGCCAGGAAAGTGCGCCGCCGCTGACATATTCCATGACGATGTAGGAAAGGCCGGTGACCTCGTCATGCGCGGCATCCATGACCGCGATGACATTCGGATGCCGGATACGCGCCGCCAGTTGCGCTTCCAGAACGAAACGTTCTGCCAGCGCCGGATTGTCCATGGAGAGAGCGGGCGAAAGCACCTTCAGCGCCACGTCGATCTGCAAGGTCTGGTGAATGGCCAGATAGACCGTGCCGACCCCGCCGCGGCCCAGCTCGCGGATGGCCCGGCAACGTCCGATGACGTCGCCTGGCTCAATTTTACGGATCAGTTCGGGCATGGGATCGTTTTAGCGCAAGATCGGCAGGGGAACAACCCACGATGGCCGCGGCTTTTCCCGATATGCCTTAATCGCCCTTTATCAACCACTTCTGACATCGATGCCGGACGACCTCCATTCTTGGACGCTCCTCACGAAGGGCCGTTCAATCTTTTCTATCTTCCGCGACGAGCGTGGGAATCAGCCTCCATCTGCAGCGGCGGTCGATGACGATCGCGCCTTTCATCGCGTAAGCGATTCTTAAAATCCGTCATCCTGAGCTTGTCGAAAGATCTCTAACTATTCCGCTCGGCCATTTTACGACGGTCATAGACCCTCCGCTACAGGCGAAAGCGACTAGCGTAACGGATCACGTTTTGATGTCTTCTTTGCGATTCTAATTTTAATAACTCATCGCACCCAGCTTGACCTTGCCGCGGAAGATCCAATAGATGCAAACCGTGTAGGCCAGGACGATGGGCACGCCCATGCAGGCGATGATGAACATGATGCCCAGGGTCTTTTGCGAGGAGGCCGCGTTGACGATATCGAGGCTGTTCGCCGGTTCGGTATGACAAAAGACCAGGTGTGGAAACATCCCCACGCCAAACAACGCCATCAGGGCCACCATCGCCGCGCAGGAGGAAAGGAACGCCTTGAACTCGTTCCCGAGATGGATTTCGCGCGGGACATTCGCGATGGCGAGAATGTTAAAGAGCGGGATGGCAAAGAGCCACGGGTGGTTTTGCAACGGAACGGCCATGCGCGGCACATAAAGCAGGGTGGCCAGGGAGGTGGCCACGTAAGTCAGCGCAAAGAAGATAATCGTGTTCTTGATCCAGCCCCGGGCGCGGGTTTGCAGTTCACCCTCCGTTTTCATGACCACGTAAATCGCGCCATGCATGGAAAAGAGCGCGACCGTGGTCACTCCAAGCAGAATGGGATAAGGCCCGAGCAGGCCGAGAAACGTTCCGGCAAATTCATGGTCCTTATCGAGAGGAATCCCCCAGACAATATTTCCGACAGCCACGCCGATCAGAAAACTCGAGAGCACGCTACCCACGCTAAAGAGCACATCCCACGTTTGCCGCCACCAGGCTTCCGGGCGTTTGCTGCGGAACTCGATCGCCACGGCGCGGAAGATCAGGGAAAAGAGAAGCAAAACGAAGGCGAGGTAGAACCCGGAGAAAACCGTGGCATAGACCTCCGGAAACGCGGCGAAGAGCGCCCCGCCGCCCGTGACGAGCCAAACTTCGTTCCCATCCCAGACGGGACCGATGGCGTTGAGCATGTAGCGTCGTTCTTCATCGGTTTTCGTGAAGAGGTGCAGGGCACCGACGCCAAGGTCAAAGCCATCGAGCATGACATAGCCGGTAAAGAGTACCCCGACTAAAACGAACCAGACTTCATTGAGGGTCGGAAGCCCGTCGATACCGGGAATTTGAGCAAAAATAAGGTTCATGCGCGTGGTTGGTCGAGGACTTGGGTCGGGACGAGGGGCTCGGGTTCGGTGACGGGTTTGTCCGCTTCCGGCCCGTGCTGGATTTTTTCATTGAGCAGGAAGATGAAGAGGACAAAGAGCAAGAGGTAGATTACCGTGAACAAAATCAGGGAAGTCAGCACCGCATCCGCCTTCACCGCCTTGGAGAGCGCGTCTGACGTTCGCAACAAGCCGTAGACAATCCAGGGTTGGCGCCCGACTTCCGCCGAGAACCAGCCGAGTTGATTGGCAAACTGCGGTCCCAGCACGGACAAGACCATCAGCGGCAACACCAGGCGCCTCACCCAGCCGATCTCCGCGAAAAGCCACCCGCGCCACCAGAGAAAGACGCCGAGCAGGCTCAAGCCGATCAACGCAAAGCCAATCGCCACCATGGCGTGGTAAGTCTGGAAAACAAAATTCACGGGCGGTCGATCTCCCGGCGCAAATTCCTGCAGGCCGGTGACTGGTTTGTTGGCGTCGCCGTAGGTGAGGTAACTGAGCATGCGTGGAATCGCGAAGCCAAACCGGACCTCCTGGTGAGTTTCATCAACCCAGCCGAAAACATAGAGCGGTGCGACCTCGGTATGATAAAGACCTTCAAAAGCGGCGAGCTTCGCAGGCTGGTTGATCGCGACATGCTTGGCGCTGATATCGCCGGTGATAAGTTGGAGCAGCGATCCGGCGAGCGCCACGCAGAGTCCGACTTTCATCGAGCGCCGGGCAAAATCGAGATGCCGGCGCCGTAACAGATAATAGGCACTGACGCTGATGACAAAGAAGGCACCCGCCTGCCAGGCTCCCACCACCGTATGGCTCAGCCGGTCCATGGACGAGGGGCTGAAAACCATCGCCCAGAAATCGGTGATCTCGGCGCGCGCATGGAGTCCTTCCCCCACGATGTGATAACCGGCGGGCGTTTGTTGCCAAGAGTTGGCGACCATGATCCAGACCGCGCTGAAATGGGCGCCGAGACAGACCATACAGGTGGAGAAGAAGTGCATCTTGGGCCCCACTTTGTCCCAGCCGAAAAGGAGCACGGCGAGAAAGCCCGATTCCAGAAAGAAGGCGAAGATACCTTCCGCCGCCAGTGCGCTGCCGAAGACATCGCCGACGTAACGCGAATAGGTCGCCCAATTGGTGCCGAACTCAAATTCCATGACGATGCCCGTAGCCACGCCGATGGCGAACGAGAGGGCGAAGATCTTGGTCCAGAATCGCGCCATCTCGTGGTAGAGCTTGTCCCCGGTCGAAATCCAGAGTCCCTCCATGATGACCAGCACCAGTCCCAGCCCGATGCTGAGCGGCGGATAGATGTAGTGAAAGGCGACGGTGAAGGCGAATTGAATCCGGGAGAGTAAAAGCACGTCCATGGCGTGATGGACTATAGGTTTTCCCGGTATAACCCTGCTTCACTTGTCTTGGCCAAAACTGGTCGCATTTTGTCCAGTTTCCGATGGAACCCCAGCCCTTCGTTTATAGCCAGCGAAGGGCGAAGCTTTGTGGGAACCCCAGCTAGTGAGGGGTTGTCCTTCGATGGCGGCTCGAAGGACTTTTAGGATCAAACGATCTGTTTACTCGCCTCCGCTCCGGACGGGGAGCTTGGAAGCGAGTGTCTGTTGCTGACTGGATCGACTATTTCTCAATCGTGGCGCTGATCAGCGTCACGGGCGTGGTCGGCACATCCTGGAATGGCCCGACGGAACCGGTGGGTACAGCGGCCATCTTGTCGATGACATCAAGACCCTTGGTGATTTTGCCGAAGACCGCGTAGCCATCGGGGGAGACGCCACCTGGATCGAGCTTGCTGGAGTTGTCGACCAGATTCAGGAAGAACTGGGAGGTGGCGCTATCGGGATCGTTGGTGCGGGCCATGGAGATGGTGCCGCGAAGATTATGCAGGCCGTTGGACGCCTCATTCTTGATCGGGGGATCGGTCGGCTTTTCGCTCATGTCCGGCGTGAAGCCTCCGCCCTGGACGACGAACCCTGGGATGATGCGGTGAAAAATGGTACCGTCATAGAAGCCCTTCTTGACGTAGGCCAGGAAGTTCGCCGTGGTCTTGGGGGCGTTCTTGGGATCGAGTTGGATGTCGATTTCGCCCAGGCTCGTCTTCAAGATGACGACGGGGTCTGCGGCATGGACGGGTTTGGCGATGGCCAGCGTCGCAAGGGCGGCGAAGGCGACAACGATGCGGAGAAAGGTGGATCGGTTCACGATGACATTTTGGAGCAGGTTCCGGTGAAGTCACGCGTAAAAAGTGAGTCGATTGTGTAACGGAATGATGGCCTGGAGTCGGGGCGCTTCCTGTGCGCTTCGCGCACCCGGGCAACAAGTTGCCCGGGCCACCGAACTGAGTTACGCCTCCGTCGGCGTCGGGGTAACCAGCCGCCGGGTCGATTTCTTCTTCAGCACGAGGATGACGGAGCCGACGATAATCGCGGCGCCGAGAACCAGATGCAGGGTCACGGGTTCGCGGCCCACGGTCCAGCCGATGACGACGGCGACGACGAGGTTCACGTAGGAGATGGTGGAGACGTGCGCAGGTGTGCTCACACGCATCAGCCAGACATAGGCGGTGAAGCCGAAAAGCGAGCCGAACACAACGAGGTACCCAAAGCCGAGCCACGATGTCAGCGTGACGTTCCCGATCGAAAAGTGGACCCAGTCGCCATGGAAAACCGAGACGATGAGCAGGCCGATCCCACCCGCGATCATCTGCCGCGCCATGGGCAGGAGCGGGGAGCCTTTCGCATGGACGTGGCGGGAATAGATCGCGCCCGCCGACCAGGACGCGGCGGCGAACATGAGCGCGAACTTGCCATAGGTCTCCATCTGCGAATCGGGATTGGTCGCGGAGGGCTGGAGCAGGATGCAGAGTCCCACAAAGCCGAGCCCGAGGCCGAGGCAGGTGCGGAGCGAGGGCGCCGTGCCCTGGGGCCGGATCCACTCGAAAAGGATGATGCAGAGCGGCATGCTGCCGAAGATGAGCGCGGCGATGCTGGTCGGCACATATTGCTGGGCCCACGCGACGGAGCCATTGCCGCCAACGAGCAGCATGGTGCCGACGGTGAAGGCATCCCTCCATTCCCGGAGGCTGCCAAAATGGAAATGGGCGCGCTGCACGATCCGCAGCAGCACCAGCAGAACCGAGCCCGCGATGAAAAAACGGCTGCCGGAAAGCGCGAACGGCGGCAACGTCTCGAGCGCGTAATGAACCGCCATGTAAGTGGCACCCCACGCGATATAGACGTAGGCGAAGGCCAGCGTGACCCAGGTGGTGAGGTGGGGCGACGGCTGGTGGTTGGTATGAGGATGCGTGGTCATGAGCGTGGGGTTGGGGCGCTCACCGCCGGAAACCGGGGGCAGAAAAAATCCCACCCCCAGGATTTGGGAGGTGGGTTGCCGTTATATGTTAGGGAATCGGGAACCTAGAACCTCCGCAAATCGACACGAGCAGCGTGCCACATCATCGGATGCGCAGCTCGGATCGGTTTAACGGCAGGGACTTGATTCACTTTGGGGAAACTACAGGAAAGAGCGGGGTTCGTCAAATTTGGGAGTAATTCGAAGAAGTGCAATTAATTATTAGATATAACACCCTGTCTGTAAGTGTTTTGCATCATATCTCTGCTTTTTCGGAGCTCAATCGTATAAGAGGTATGGAAATTAATATACTACTAGATAAGCGGGTAACCGGAGAGATCAGTCCTGAGGAATATCATTTACTGGTCGATCTCGTTGGAAAATTAAACAAAGAGCAACTTTACCATATTTTAAAAAATGGGAAGGAGGATCACCTGAGAGAGTTAGCGAGGGCCGAACTTGTGGTCAGAGCCAACGAACCTCATTGGACGGTTGTGTGGACATTTTGGATATTGCTTTTAAGTATCCTCATTGCTCTCTGGGCTTGGTTGTTTCCGCGCTCCGCTAATGAAACAGCTAAGCCGCCTATTGCCCTACGGGCTCAAGCCCTGTCGTCAAGGGATGGAAGTCCGTGAGGGACTTTTGAAAGTAGTCCTGCACAGCCGGTGTAAGTCAATCGACCGGAATCGGCTGGCTGTGCAGCTTGATCAGGGAGAGACCGTAGCCTTGCTCGTCGATCTGCGCCTTGAGGCGCTCGTGCATGCCCCAGTCGGTGGTCTTGGAGGTGGTGCGACGGTCGGTGATTTCGGCGAGGAAGAGCTTGCGGTTGGTCAGGACTTCGCCGAGGAGCTGCTCCGGCTCAGGCCGCGAGGCGGGGCAGACAAAGACGCCGAAAAACTCGGGATGCTCGTCCTCGGATTCGGTAAACTTCGTGGGATGGGCCTGGAACACGATCCACGCGCAGGGTTCAGTCATCGCGCAACTTTGAAGCAGTGCATGTCCAAGACCAGTTCTTTTTCGTGTACGCCGAAAACTCCGCTTTAAAATTCCGTCATCCTGAGCGGAGGCGAACCATCGATAATCTTTCCTCAATTGAGCTTCCCGAGCCGTAGTCGAAGGACCTACCTCGATTGGGAAAAATGTTTGGGAGCGGGCTAGAGGCTACCGCTGAGAAAAGCCGCATCCTCTTGATCATGGCGAGAAACTTACCTTGCGATTAGGCATGTTTTGACGCCTGCAGCGCAACTTGGTTCGTCTAGCTAGGTCCTTCGCCTGCAGCACGGGTAGCCGGATTGCTGAGACGGTATTCCTTTGCTCGCCTCCCGCTCAGGATGACCGAATGTGAGGCGACGTAGGGACTTGAACTAAGGCTGGTCGCTGGGGCTGCCAATCGATTTTGCGGCGGAGGAAGGCCAACCACCCGAAGACGGCCCCGAGCTGGCGCATGATTTGGAAGACAAATGGTTCCGTCAGGGTCGCGCCCATGGACTGAAGCCACATCTTGCGGGAGAGCGGAATGCCGAGCCAGCGTTGATAAAGGATAATGGAGTAGGCATGGAAAAAGAGATCAAAAATGAGCTTCAAAACGATAATTTTAACGATAAAGATATCCAGGAAATGTCGAATTGAGAGCAAAGCGATTAAAACGACTGCCGCCGCCAGGGCATAAATGGGAAGGAGCAGGTCGAGTGTTTTCAGGCAAAGCATGTACCTACCCACCGCGCCGTAACGGGCATTGGCCACCATGTGGTGATACTTGAAATGCGTGGCAATAAATCCGGCGAACCAGCGGCGACGTTGGTTGAGGAACATGGAGACTGAAGCTGGCGCATCGGTGGTTCCTTGGGCATTTGAAATAATCTTTACCGTTACAGGATGACCGGAATTGAACGAATCTTGATAAAAACGGTGGGTCAGCTCGTAGTCCTCGACCCAGCTCGTGGCATCGAAGCCGCCGCTCGATTCCAGAACCGAGCGACGGTAAGCCGCAAAGGCCCCGGAGATAAGCAGGAGCATATTGTACTGCATGAAGGTGAGGCGCCAGAGAAAGCCCCGGGCATATTCGAAGGTCTGAAAAAACTGGAAGAAACCGGCCCAAGGCGTGCGCTGGCAGATGGGAATAAGGACGCCACCCGCGATGCCTAGATTCGGATCCTCGACGAAGCCATCGCGGATGGCCGCGAGGGCCGGGGGCTCCATGCAGGTATCGGCGTCGAGGGTCACCACGATTTCGCCTTGGGCAAGTTTCCAGCCTTGATTGAGCGAATCGGCCTTGCCGGAGTTGGGCTTGCTCAAAATGCGCAGGGCGGGCCAGTTAAGGGAGGAACCGAGTTGGCCTGCGCCGTGGGGCACGAAAGTAAAGTCGTATTCCTTGGTGAGCCATCCGACCGTGTCATCGGTCGAGCCGTCATCCAGGATGATGATCTCGTCGGCAGATTCGGTCTGCTCACGAAGGGCGCGGAGGCATTCCGGCAGGACGACACGTTCGTTGCGCGCGCAGATCAGGACGGTAAGCGTCGGTCGCGGCGAATTCAGCAGGATGGCCGGGCGGCCTGCCTTTCGCAGGCGATCCTGACGCGTGACGGCGACCTGGCTGGAGATGACCATGAAGAGGAGCAGAACCGAATCGTAGGCGATGTAGACCAGGCCGATGGACCAGGCCGCGATACCGCGAAAAGCGAACGAGGCATAGAGGGTGAAGATCAGGACGCCCAGGACGGTGCCGAAAAGGAGGGGCCAGCGGAGAGATTGCACGGGAGCTTTTAATCATAGCGTAGATTGGAGGCTTTTCACGCGGTAAAATTCTTGCGTGGCGTGGGGCAGGGAACGGCCATGAAATGGCCTCAGCAAGGGCGTTCCCAAGTTAAACTTGGGAACGAGAGAAACATCTCCCTCTCAATTGATCCAGACGAGTTCGGCTTGGATGGCGGATTCCGGAAGACCGGTGAGGTGATGGAGGGCCTGGATATAGGCGGTAAGCTGAGGCTGATAATAGGCACGGCGTTCTTCCCGTTCGGCGTCGGTGGTGATCCGGTCGGTCTTGAAATCGAGGATTTGGGCGCGGACGCGGGTTCCGGCGGAGTCGTAGCCGAGGACAACGCGATCAAAGGAACCATTCATCAAGTCGTGGTTAACGATGGCGGCGAAACGTCGCTCGCGCCAGACTTCGAGTCTCATCACCCCATCGGCCTTCCAGCGATCAAGCCAGAGTTGTGGGTTAAAAACCTCGGTCAG
>CAIPBM010000186.1 GCA_903863295.1 uncultured Verrucomicrobiota bacterium
CACGGGTCCGGGCGGCACTTTCCTTTGCCGTGAATAAACGGATGTCCCTTGAAGAGCATTTCGAGGAAGCCTTCGAGGAGAATGCGGGACGCGCCCTCACCCTGGTGAAGTGGTACCAGAAGCTCAAGCGCACCGCCAATGGCCTCGACTATGACGATCTCCTCACGGTCTGGGGGCAACGCCTCGCCCAGGACAAGGCTTATGCCGCCAGCCTGCGCGCCGCCTATCGCCATCTCATCTGCGACGAGTTCCAGGACAACAACGCCCTCAATTACGAAATCCTATCCAAGCTCGACCCGGAACATCTCACCGTCGTCGGTGACGTGAACCAGTCGATCTTCGGTTTCCGCGGTGCCTCCTGCGACCTCGTCGATGTCTTCCTCAAGGAGCACCCCCAGGCGCGGATCATCCGGCTCGAGAATAATTACCGCTCCGGGCAGAAGATCCTCGATCTCGCCAATGGCGTCGTCGCCGAGTGTCCGCGATCTCTCGTCCTGACCAGTGCCAAGGGCCACACAAGCAATACCGAGCTGGTTCCCCTCCCCACCACGGTGGCCGAATCGGCTTTCATCATGGATTGGATCCGTAAAAGGACTGAGCGGGGCACTCCTCCCTCGGAAATCGCCATCCTCGCCCGCTCGTCGCGCTCGCTCGAGACCATTGAACTCGCCCTCAAGTTCCAAAAAATCCCGTACCGCAAATATGGCGGCCTCAGCCTCGGCGACTCCGCTGAAGTGAAGGACTTCGTCGCCTTTCTTCGCCTCGCCTTCAACCCCAACGACCGCGTTGCCCTCGTTCGCTGCCTGACCCTTTTCCCCGGAGTAGGGGAAGCCGCGGCCGAGAATTATGCCACCGCCGATGACGATGCCGCCAACGAGCTCTTCGCCGTCGAGCGTTCCCTGCCCCGCGGTGCAGGTAACCTTAACGAATGGCTGAAGCAACTCCGCTCCCATCGCACCGTGGGAGCGCGCGGTGAATATCTCCTCAGCGTCATCTATCCGCTGATTGAGCGGAATTATCCACAAAATGCCACCGACCGCATGGCCACGCTTCAGGTCCTGGTCGATTCGATGAAGGAGATGCAGGCCACCATGGCCGAGTTTCTCGATGCCTTCTCCCTGGAAAAATCGACCGAGACCGAGCACCTCAGCACCGAGCTGACTGTCGCGACGATTCACGCCAGCAAGGGACTCGAATACGATTGCGTGGTTCTCTGCGGGGCGGGTAGTGGCCAGATGCCCCATCCCAAGTCGATTGAACCCGAGGCCTACGAAGAAGAGCGCCGTCTCATGTATGTGGCCGTCACCCGCGCCAGGAACCGGCTCGTCATCACCTACCCGGTCGATGGCGTACCCGGTTCCCCCCAGGCCCCCAGTCCTTTTCTTCCGCCTAAATTTCCGTGGGATCAGCTCAGCATCTGAGAGATCGCGGAATGCCTACTCGCAAAAAACCATCTTGCGGGATATTTTCGTGTCTTATGCATGAGACGGAGCCAAGAAAGGACCTGTTTTGGCATCCAGATGTCACATTATTTTCCTTGCAACCCCCTTTATACGTGGGACTAGTCTAATAGCGTCCCGTTCGTCGTTCAGTCGGGAGCCGAGTCACGAATCATCACCGGAAGGAAGGGCTCCGGCCCTCCCTAAAATCAGCTTCAATCTCCCATGAAAGATTGGCGCAATAAGTGCTAAGAAACCGCTGCCAACAGGAATATTTATGCCCAACAACGATCAGACCACTCCCCGTAAGA
The DNA here is from genome assembly GCA_903863295.1 of uncultured Verrucomicrobiota bacterium. Classification (GTDB taxonomy): domain Bacteria; phylum Verrucomicrobiota; class Verrucomicrobiia; order Methylacidiphilales; family UBA1321; genus JABDGH01. Next base: position 1,751 of record CAIPBM010000186.1, read on the forward strand.
AGCCACCCCTGATTCATACTGTTGCACCTCAGGCGGAATCTTCACGGCCCTCCTCTTCTTCACCATCCCCAGTCGTCAAGACACCTGAAGAAGCCCCCCTACCCGGGAAAGCAGAACCGTTGCCGGCCTATGAATTTCTCGGTTATCTGCCCGATTCCTATGGCTCCAAGAAACTCTTCTTGGTCGCCCGCGATCCCCATATCCTTTTTGCCTACTGGGACTTAACCCAGTCCCAGTATCAGGAAGCCGCCCGTTCCGCCCATGACGGCAAGGTCTTCCTGGAAGTCTACGTGCCCAATGAAGGTCGGGTGCAGCAAATCCATGTCTGGGACAGCCACAAAAACTGGTATATCCAGGTCAATCGTCCCGATACCAATTTCATCGCCCAACTCGGTTACTATCGCCCCGATGGCGGCTTTGAAATCCTGGCCCGCTCCGCGGAAGTACGCACCCCACGCGACACGCTCTCCCCCAACACGGACGCCAAGTTTGTCACGATCCCGTTCAATGTCTCCTTCCACGAACTCTATGACTTGATTGCCTCGCAATCACAGCCCGGCGAGGAACTGGTCGATACCCTGGCTCGCTTGCAAAAGAGCGATTATGAGCTCCCCTTCCAGGCCCGCGTACCGCGCGACCTCACACCGAAGGAAAGCGATGAGTTACTCAGCTACCTGGGTGACGAAGAAGTCCGCCGCCAGATGGTCGGCTCCTTCGAGATCACCGAAATTCTCCGTAAGCGCTATGAGTCGGCTCTGTCGTCCGGTCAGTGGACGTCCAGTGCCGGTGCCTGGGTGACCAGTGCCAGCAGTCCGTTTGGTGCATCCTTCGGCAAGGAGCGCGGTTTCCACATGCACGTTAACGCCGAGCTGATCATCTACGGCGGCACAACTCCCGATGCGAAAGTCCGCATTGACGGCCAGGACATCACGCTGAGCAAGGATGGCACCTTCTCCTATCATTTCGTCTTCCCGGATGGCCAGTTCCACATTCCCATCGACGCCACCTCCGCCGACGGCGTGGAGACCCGGAGCGCACTACTCTCCTTCCTCCGCCTGACTGCGCTCCAAGGTGATGTTCGTAAAACTGGTCAGCCCACGCTGGACGAACCGATCGGACGTAAGTAAGACTGCCTCGATGTAGCCGAGGCACGCGGTCGCAGGGGCGCGTAAACGCCTCTGCGAGATCTGTCACCCTGAGTGGATCGCAATCGCTGACTCTCTATAGCATTTCCATGAACTCTCTAGCCGGGAGAATATGCATCCTGAAGGGATCACCCTATAGCTCAAGGTTTGCAGCATCAGCGCCTGTCGTGGGTCAGTTTCACCACAGGTTGCCGAAAGGATTGATCCAGGTTTGCTCACCAATTTTCCCATGTCTGATTTTGAAGACAGGTTAAAGCGCGGCGAAGACAATCATTCCGCTTGTAAGTCGGAACCCTGACCTCAACAACGCAGTCGTTCATAAAATACGATTGGCCAGAGAATAGGCGGCTTTATCCCCTCCCCCAACTTGTCCCGCTAAGGCTTGCTCAACCTAACCAATAAGACCCCATGCGCGGGGACTTCTCCGCCATCGAAGCTATTGTCAAATTTGCCCAAATCCTTTTGCCACCAGAGATCTCGCACCAGACGGGGCCCGGTGATACCCAGATCGCTCCATTTGATGAGCCGGCTCGCATGTTGCGCGCCGGTATTGATCAGCCCCACGGCCAAGTCTCCCCCTTCCAGCGGCTTTACCCACATCTGAATCGGGTTCGCCAAAGCGACCGGTGTATCTCCCACCAGATGACCCGCCTGCCCCAGGGCATCCTGATCGACATCCAACACCTCATCATTCGTCAGCAAACCGAGCGTGAAGGGATCGAGTTGCGTCAGATCGCAACCAATCAACAAGGGCGCGGCCTGAAGACACCAGAGACTGATATGGGTATATTGCTCATCGGGCGTCAGACGGGTCGGCCGCAGGTTCGGGCCCCAGCCCACCTTGCCCACGACCAGCATATCGGGATCGTTCCAGTGACCGGGCCCCGCGTAGGAACCAATATCGACCTGGCGTCCCGCATTGCGCATCATGCTGGTGTAGGTGTCCACGATGTCACCCGTCGTTCTCCATGAATTACCGCCGGTTTCGGCGCCCCATTCCCAGACTTTGCCCATCCCGTACTGGCAAAAACTAAAGACGATATCACGCCCCGTTTTGCTCAAGGCCGAACTCATGACCTGATAAGGTTTCTTCTTTCCATCAAGACCCTTGCCACCATCTTGCTGGCTGTAGATTTTCCCATAGGTACACCAATCATATTTGAGGTAATCAAAACCCCAGGCGGCGTATTGCCGGGCATCCTGTTCCTCATGCTGGTAGCTCCCGGCGCAACCGCCGCAGGTGTAAGGCCCCGGGGAGGAATAGAGGCCCGCCTTCAGTCCCTTGGCGTGGATATAATCGGCCAAGGCCTTCATGTTGGGAAAGCGCGAATTCGGGAGAATCATCCCGTAGGCGTCTCGCTCCGGGCCATGGAGACTGGCGTCTTTTGATCCGGGATTGACCTGCCAAAAATCGTCGATGTTGATGTAAGTCCAGCCGTGATCGGCCAGGCCGCTTTTCACCATCGCATCCGCCGCCGCGCGAATTTTGTCATCGGAAACGGCACCCGCAAAACAGTTCCAACTATTCCATCCCATCGGCGGCGTCAACGCGATGGTTGAGCCAACCTTGATCAGCAACGGGCGCGTTGCTTCCCCCAGCGCGTTCCTGGCGTGAAGTGTCACCGGATAATCACCTGCCGCCGGAGCCGTGCCAGTGATTTGTCCCGTCATGGGGTCGAGCGCCAGGCCCGCAGGCAGGTTGTCAGCAGAAAAAGTCAGCGGTCGGGTCCCCGTTGCCGACACGGTGAAGAGAAAGGGTGCCTGAGGATGAACTCCAAAAACTTTCGCGCCATGGATTTGCGGAGTCGGCGGGGACGGCGGGGTGACACTTGACGCAGGATTCTGCGCCAGGAGGGATCCAAGGCTTATCCATCCCAAGGCCAAGCCGATCCGCACCTCTTTTAGTCGCAGGTTCATGACTCCATATAAGGCAACCTGAGGCGGGGGTGCGATGCAAATGCATCAAAAACAAAAATCCCTGCGCATCAGAAATCCGATGCGCAGGGAAATTCGTCGAACTTAAGCGAACTTAGTAAGCCCAGTGACCGGGATAGTAGTAACCATGATGGTAACGGCCCGGAACCCAATAGCCGCCACGACGGGGAGGATAGGAATAGTAACCAGACACCCAGACCCAGCGTCCATTGACCCATTCATGATGGCCACCGATCCAAACCGCACCCCGGTAAGGAGCCGCCCAGCGATGCTCCACCACAACTGGTGGCGGGGGGGAACTGACCCGGATGTAGGTTTGCGCCGAGGCTTGATTGCCACTGAAGATCAGGATGACAAATGTCACCGCCACGAGAAACGCGGCACGTAGAGAAGTAATTTTCATATAAGCTTGGACTTACCGAAGAGGCTTAAGTTTCATTATTTTTTGATAAATAATGTGTGCCTAATTGATCTAACTTTAATGATTAGATCAATCTAAGAAAGGGCTACCGGTTCTGGACGAGGCTCGTTGCGGTAAGCGGGAGAAGCGGCTGGGCTACGGAAGCGGTCTTGACCGGTGCTTTCAGGGCAAGAACACCATCGTACCATTTTTTGTAGGCAGCTTCATCTTCAACGACGAGCTCGGCTCGCATACGGGCATGGCCATTGCCGCAAAGCTGGGCGCAGACAATATCATAGGTTCCGGCCTTGATCGGGACGAACCAGAGCGGAATGACCGAGCCGGGAATGGCATCCTGGGCCACACGCATGTTCGGCACGCAATAATCGTGGATGACATCCTTGGAGCTGACCTCGATAATGCAGGGACGCCCCAAGGGGATGTGCATTTCGTTGCGGGTGACGATGTCGTCGTTGGCGTTGACATCCTTGTAGTCGATGCCGAGGGAGTTGGCCGTGCTGGCCAGGCTCAGATTGGAACGTCCGAATTTACCATCGGTGCCGGAGTACTGGAAGTTCCAGAGGAACTGCTCCCCAACGGCACGGATATGAATGACATCGGGTCCGGTGGGCCATTCGTCAACGCGGTTGGCCCAGATCGGCGCGGCAAAGGAGAGGAGCAGGATGACCTCAAGAACCAGGACGCCGCCTTCGAGCTTGGTCGGGAGATGACTGGTGGCCCCGACGTAATCGGCCTTGGGGTGCTTTTTCTTCTGAAAGCGCCAGAGCGTATAGGCATAGAACGATCCCCAGCCGACAAAGAGGGAGAGCATGAACCAGTGCAGCATCTCGAGCATGCTATCGATGGTGTAGCCGTGCTGGGAGGCGTTCGGGCAAATTCCCAAGGCTTCGATCAAGAGGGCGAAAGGCATATCAGGAGGCTTTTCCGGGGTTGGGTTGGGCGTCGTTGCCGTTGAGCAATTCGTCGTAATCGGGCAGCGGATTCTTGGCGCGGTGATTAAGGTAAAAACCGCAGGCAGTGAGTGTTCCCAGCATACCGAACATGATCACCACCATGGCAAAAACACCCCAAGTGGCCGCGACACTCTGCTGGCTGCCGGAGGTATCGCCGTAACAAGCGGCACAAGCCAGCGCCGGGGCGCCAGAATTGAGCACAAAAAGGAGGGCCAAGGCCATCAGCGAAACGCTACGGGTAAAGAAAGTCGTTTTCATGAGGTTCAATGGATGATCAACCGCTTGGTTTTCTTGAGGAAATGGACTTCGTAGGCCACGAAACCAACGGCGGCAAAAACGGCTCCGATCCCGGCAATGAAGTAGCCATTGCTCCCAGCCGCAGTTGGACTCGTAAAGCACCAATAAGCGAAGATAAGCGAGATGGTCATCCCGGCGAAAATGATGATCTGATGAAGCGTTTTAAGTGACATGGTTACCTCTTGGCCGAAGTGGTGATTTCAATGGGGTTACCGATGCCCTGCAGGGTGGAGTCCCACCACGACAAGAAGACCATGCCGCCAAAAAAGATGATGATGAAGGCAAAGGTGCGGAAGATGAGCGAGAAGGAGTGGAAAAGCCAGTTCAGGAAGATGGCAATGAGCAGGCAGCGCAGGATTGCGCAGGCGGCGATGAGCCAGACATTCGTGGTGCCGCAATAGTAGTAAGTCGCCACGGCACAGAGAATGAGACTGAAAAAGAGGGCGAAGAATCCGATGGTCTGCAGTGCGTGCAACTTCGCATGCGCGACTTCCTCGGGGGAATCGAAAGCGTGATGAGGCGCGACTTCGTCGG
>CAIPBM010000187.1 GCA_903863295.1 uncultured Verrucomicrobiota bacterium
GATCTGATGAATATTCTGTTTATCCGCGGAGGCGCCCTTGGCGACTTCATTGTGACTTTGCCGACCTTACGGCTGTTGCGCGAACGCTGGCCCAAGGCCCACATTGAAATCCTAGGCCAACCGCGCCTCGCGGAGATCGCACACAAACGCTTCTACCTCGACGAAGTTCGCTCAGTTAACCACGGCCCCTTGAGCGCCTTCTTCACCCCGCGTGCGGTACTCGATCCCGCCTGGATGGACTACATCAGTGATTTCGACCTCGTGCTTTCTTATTTCTACGATCCAGACGGTTATTTTCTCACCAACCTGCAACGGTGCAATCCCGGCCAAATTCTCACCCACTCGCCCCGCGTTCCGGAAGACTTGGGGAAGCCGGCCGCTCATCATTTTGCGGGAATCGTTGAACCGTTGGGATTACGCCTGGAGCAAGATGTTGCAAGCGACCTTTTCCCTCTGCCGGGCGATACGGATGCAGCCCGGGCTTTTTTATCCGGGCTCCAACCGGGGACGCGTTTGGTAGCGATTCATCCCGGCAGTGGAAGCGAGAGTAAAAATTGGCCGGTCGAATTTTGGGCTGTCCTGGGCAGGAGACTGGTTCAGGCGAGGCCTGACCTGACGCTTCTCCTCGTCGAGGGCGAGGCTGATGCCCAAGAGGGGCAGTTTCTCGGCGAAGCTTGGAAGGACTTGCCCCATCTCCGGGCGAAATGGTTGCCCTTGCCAATTCTGGCCGCTGTCTTACGGGAAGCGACCCTCTTTTTGGGTCACGATTCAGGCGTCACGCACCTGGCCGCGGCCTCTCGCCGCGATTTACCGGTGATCGCCTTGTTTGGCCCTACTGACCCCACCATCTGGGCTCCGCCACGTGCGGGGGTTGACGTGCTCCGCGGTTTGCCGGGATTAAGAAGCGTGACCGTCGACCAGGTTTTTCAAAAGGCAATGGCTTCGCTGGAAGCCAAGGCTTGATTTAGGACGACGGCTCTCGATTTATTCCGCGACAGTCAGAGAGCTGCGGAGCTCCACGATCCCGAGAGTCGAGCGCACGATATTTTCGGCGCGTTGCCGGAGCGCTTCGGTGCGGACTTTGCCCTGGAGCGTAACGATGCCACGGCTCGCCTTGACCTTCAGCGGGAGATGTTCGGTATCACGAACCAACCGAAGCCGGAACAAGGCCAATGCCTGGAGCGATTCGTCATCGAGCTGCGGTGGCTGCGTCACAGGACTGAGCGGCGGCGGCGTATAGGTGCTGGTGCTTAATTCGGAATCGACTGGGCTGCCGAGGACTGCACTGGCCAGTTGCTCAGCCCAGGCTTTTTGGGCATTGGAACTGACAGCGCCTTGGAGGGTCAAGCGACTTCCCTCGGATTCAACCTGAACGCCGGTGCGGAGGGTCTGGTCGGTGGCGAAGAGAAGCTGGACGGCCTCGCGGGCGGCCAGAAGGTCCGATGCGGCAGTCGCTAATTCGGTGGAATTTTTGACGTGGCGGATGCCTTCAATTTGGTGGGCGAGAATCTCGGCCATTGTATAAATGGCAGGACCGCTGATTTTGCCGGAAAGGACCACGGTCTGTTTTTCAACCGCGATGCGGAGACCGGCGGGGTGCAGATAATGGCGGTGCAGGAAAGAAAGTTTGAATAAAGCCTGCCGCGACAGGGAAGAATCCTGCGGAGTCAGCGAGAAGCTTCCGAAATAGATGGCCGCAACCGCAAAGGGCCCTATCCGCTCAATAAATGCATCCTTGTCGTCAAAAAGCGAGGGACGTAGGCCCGCCGAACCGCTTGCGGTGGAAAAGGTGTCGAGTGAGGGTGAGTAGCGTAGAGAAGGTTGAGGCATAGGGTATCTCCAGATTGGTTAGGTCGATAAGATGCAGAAGTTGTACCGCTTTGGCATAGAGGAGATGAGTTTGGCGATTTTTACCCAGATTTGGGGCATAAAGTCGTATAGAGAGGCAAATCAATGACAATTACCGCTGGATTGGAGCCTGAAAAGGTGGGAGAGGATAGGCATTTTAGTGTGAGGTAGGTACAAGTTGCCCACCATTTGTTGCAAAATGCATGTGACTAATTTAATGGAGTATGCAGCATCGTCGCGGGGTTCGTCCATTCAATTTCTATCGGCTGGCCATTGTGCCGAATGAGGTCATTGAGCCGCTGGGCGACTTCGTTCTCCGCTTCAGTCTTCAAGCCTGATTGCTCCGCCATCGTATGGGCGGTGGTATTGAGATTGTTCACGATTTCTTCCCGATCCGCATCCGTGACCCGATTAAGCAGGGCATCGTCGCCATGATAGGTCAGTTCTCCGATTTGCTCGACCGACAAGATCTTGGCGTGAGGCATCCGGGCCTGAATGTTGTGGGTGACCGGATCAAGCTCAACGGAAAAGGGTTCCCGCAAATCGAAGCCGGCCTTGATCCGGTAGACCGACTCGGCCGTGAGTTTTTTTTCCGTGAGGGGGATTTGGAAGGAGAGAACTTCCAGGTGGACGGTGAATCCAATGGAAACGAGCTCTTCCTTGGTCACGACGGCCAGCTCAGCGATGGGCGCGGTTTGGGAGAGAACCACTCGCTGATTGACCGTAACCTTGGGCTGGACACGAAGGACTTCGACGAAGGCGTCCCGGATGCTCGTGATGGTATGATCCGTCGCTGCAACGCAGCTATGGATCGCGAAGAAAACAATCGCGGCAAGCGTAATCAGGACGAGACAAATGCCCAGGTAGTGTTTCATGCGCTAGGTAGGTGAAGGTCCCTCAACTTCGGGCCTTCACCTGACCTCACACTAATAGAGATCAAACAAAAAACAATGCGGGCGATCCCGCCTTAACCGCGATATTTCTTGGTGCGTGCGGGCTGCTCCGTGAAAGGGATGATTTTCTTGTCGGTTCGGTCGGTAGCAGGAGGGGCAGGCCGGGGAGGAATAGGATCGCTCAATAAATGAATGCCGGATGAAGGCGGGCGATGTGAGAAGATAAGAGGCTTGGCCATAAAAATAAAAGAGGTAGGAGAAAAGAGTGAGAGGGTTTGGTGGCAGAGAGATGTCGTTTTAGGAACGACAACATGACGAACCGGAACGCGTCGCCCAAAGCACGGCCAGGATCAACAAGGGCTGAAGTGCCAACCGGGACCAAGCCACCCATGGCTCGATGTGCATGCCGGGTAACTGGACATGGGCCACGGCCATGTAGATGTTGGCCGGAAACACGGCGACAAGCAGGAGTGCCAGGCCCCAACCGGCGAGGAATTGGATGCGTCGTTCGGGTATGAGCAGACCGACTCCGCCCAGCAACTCGAATAGGCCGCTGACGAAAATGGAAAGGCGATGAAACGGGATCCAGGGAGGCATCACGGGGAGAAAAAGTGCGGGATGGAAAAGGTGGAGGGTGCCGGCAAAAAGAAAAAGCGCGGCCAAAAGAAGTCTAACGCCAAATCGGGCGATCAAGAAGGGAGCCTAACATGGTTCACGGAAAGGGCAACTCAAAAAAGAGGTGCCTGCTTGTCGCGCGTGCCCGCTTGGGATAGTCTAAGAGGATGTTCGAGTATCCCAAAACGTATGACGTGATCGTCATCGGGGCTGGTCATGCCGGGGTGGAGGCTGCCCTGGCTGCCGCCCGTATGGGTTGTGAGACCCTACTCCTGACCATGAATCTCGACACGATCGGTCAGATGTCGTGCAATCCCGCCATCGGCGGATTGGCCAAGGGCCAGATCGTTCGCGAGATCGACGCCCTGGGCGGCGAGATGGGACTCAATACCGACGCCACCGGGATTCAATTCCGGATGTTGAACGCCTCCAAGGGGGCAAGTGTGCGCGGCCCCCGGGCCCAGTGTGACAAAAAGGCCTACCAGTTCCGATTGAAGGCCACCTGCGAGCGGCAAGAGTGTCTCGACGTCAAACAGGGCCATATCGCGGAGATTCTCGTTGAAGGTGAACAAGTTACGGGTGTCAGCACGCAACTCGGCGTCGCTTACAAGAGCCGGAGTGTTATTGTGACGACCGGCACGTTCCTGCAAGGCCTTATGCACGTTGGCCTCCGCAACACCCCCGGAGGAAGGATGGGAGATACGGCCAGCGGGCTATCGGCTTCCTTGCTCAAGCTGGGGTTTGAACTCAAGCGGCTTAAGACCGGGACGCCTCCTCGCCTTTTGAAGAAGAGTATCGATTTTAGCCGGATGGATGTACAGGAAGGCGACCAGCCGCCGCAGCCCTTTAGCTACTTGGTCGAGACCTTAAAGAAGGGACGTGACGACATCTTTACCCTCAATGAATGGCGCGACGGAATGTTCCACGTGGAACAATTGGCCTGCGCGATTACCTACACGTCCGCTCAAACCCACGAGATCGTCCGGTCCAATCTCGACAAGTCGCCCCTCTATTGCGGACGGATTGAAGGCATCGGACCCCGCTACTGCCCTTCCCTGGAAGACAAGGTGGTCCGGTTTGCCGATAAGGAAAGGCACCAGCTCTTCCTGGAGCCGGAAGGGCGACACACCGACGAGTACTATATTAATGGGTGCTCCACCAGCCTGCCTTTTGAGGTACAACTCGCTTTCATTCGCTCCATTCCCGGATTGGAGAAGGCTGAGATCATGCGGGCCGGCTATGCGGTCGAATACGATTTCAGCCCGCCAACCCAGCTCAAGCCTTCGCTCGAAACCAAACGGGTGGCTGGCCTTTTCTTTGCCGGGCAGCTCAATGGCACCTCGGGTTATGAGGAAGCGGCCGGGCAGGGGCTCGTCGCCGGGATCAATGCCGCGCGGTTGGTTCAAGGCAAGGCTCCGCTCATCCTGAGTCGCGATCAAGCCTATATCGGTGTCCTAATCGATGATCTGGTAACCAAGGGAACCGAGGAACCCTATCGTATGTTCACCTCCCGGGCCGAGCATCGTCTTTTGCTACGTCACGACAACGCCGATCTCCGCCTCACCGGAATCGGCGCGGCGGTAGGGCTGGCTTCTCCGGAACGGATCGCGAAGTTGCGCTCGAAGCAGGAAGCACTGGCTTCGACCCGGCAACTCCTCCAGACGATCAAGCACGATGGGCAACCTTGGGCACATCTGCTCAAACGCCCTGATACCACCTGGGCCAACCTACCCGAACCCTTTCAAGCCATCGATGCCGAAGTCGCTTCGCAACTCGAGACCGAGATCAAGTACGAAGGCTACCTCAAGCGCGAGCAAGCCCATATCGAACGGAACCGGGCCGATGAGAACCGGTCGATTCCCGAGTGGATCGACTTTGATTCCGTTCCCGGCCTGAAGGCCGAGGCGCGGGTCAAGTTGAAGAAAATCCAGCCGCGCACCTTTGGCCAGGCGTCGCGCATCTCGGGAATTAATCCCACGGATGTCGCCTTGCTTCAGGTCCACACCAAGCGCGGCAAAGCGGCGGCCGCGGTCAAATGAACCTCGCGAATTGGGAAGCGCTGCGCGCCCGGGCGAGGCTTGTGATCGATTGCACCATCGCGGAACTTCCACCGGACGTGCGCGTCGAGGCGGAAAAAGTGCCATGTCTCTTCCAGCAGGAGTGTGAGGAGGATCCCGATATCCTCGGCACCTATGGCCACTTTGAGGCGGGCGAAGTTTCACCCGCCAACGGCCCGATCATTCTCTACCTCGTGGCCATCGACGATTACTGCAAGGACCAGGACGAGGACTTTGATGCCGAGGTGCGGCTCACGTATCTCCATGAACTCGGGCATCACCTCGGCTGGGATGAGGGTGATCTGGAGGAGAGGGGATTGGGTTAAACAGCGGGCTTAGCTCTCAGTGGCTGCCACCAAATAGATCATTGGTGGTGTGATGGTTCGCATCGGGATCAGGAGTCAGTCGCTGGGTGGGACTGAACAGCGCACCCATGGAGTAATGATCATCGCCGTAGGGGTGATCCCACCGCAGCTTGATACTTGTATCTACAAGAGTGCCCATGCCGTAATGTTTGGGATCTGCTGGAGTGGAAAAGCTCATCTGGGTTTCACCAAGACTGGAAGCTGTCGGCGTGTCGGTAGGTGGATTTGGATTTTGGGCGATGAGGGCGGCCTGACGTTGCTGCTCGGCCCGGTTCATCTCGGCTTGCAAGGCCTTCGCACTTTCTGCCTGGGCCTTGGTGCGAGCTTCCGCCGCCGCTTGCGCGGTCGCCGGGTCATACTTGAACTGTTTCTGAAGCTCGGGCGAAAGCGTGGTGAGGGGGACAAGGGCTCCGCCATTTTGATGGAGAATGGTCACCGCATCGGGCTCAACTTTGACCACGGTCACTTTCTGATAAATTTTGCCGTCGGTTGTTTTCCAATCATCCGCCTGCAGAAACGTCGCGCTAACCATCAGCGCAAGTCCGACGAGGAAAGGAAGAATGAGTTTCATGGTCTCCTTGCGGATGAACCTACTTTGTTAATCTACGCGGGAGAAAACCAGCGTCAAGCAACCGACTTATCATGAGGAGGCAGGATCTTGGGCAGACGTGGCCGGTTCCGGCGCAGATGCTCGGGCATGTTGGCCTAAGCCCAGGTAATGGCTTTCTGAATCTGTTTCCAACGCACGAGGGGATCGACCATGCGATCCCGCTTGGCTTCCTCGCGCTGCTTTTCCTCGGAGGTCATCACGAACTCCGTACCGTGCGCCGATAGACCGTGGGTGATTTCCCGACGATGCGCTTGAAGACGCGATTGAAGTGGGTCAGGGAGACGAAGCCGCAGTCGTAGGCGACTTCACTGACGCGGGCATTGGGGTTGAGGAGTAAATTCTTGGCTCTCTCGATTCGCGTGCGCGCGAGATAATCAGTGAAAGTCAGCCCGGTGGCTTTCTTGAACATCTTGCAGAAATAAAACGTGCTCACGTTGAGCGTCTTCGCCATCTGGTCGAGCGAGATTTCCTCGACCTGATGTTCGCCGATGAATTGTTTCGCGCGGGTGATCATCGGAGGCTCCTCATACCGCTTTTCCACGAGAATCTGGTTGGCCATCACGGAGAGATGCTTGGCAAAAATCTCCAGCAGACGAACCATCGCCTCATACTGGGTCTTCGCGAGAATCTTGCTGTGAAAATAGGCATCCTGGAGTTCGTTGAGATCAACCTTCACGCCCCAGAGAATGAGTTGCTGCGCCACCTTGGAAAATCCGGCGGAAGTTGGCTTGCGCAACGCGACCTGTCCCGTCTGAAGGAACCCGATCACCTCGGCACCCACTTTGACCGGCACTGCGGTATCGCAAAGGCCGGCGAAGCACATCACCGAATGGGATTCCCCCGGCTCGCCCTCGATTAATTCCTGTTGGACCTGCAGACAGGCCGCACAACTTCGGCTCGACTTGGCCATCAGCGCACAGAACGGGTTCTCGTTTTTCTTGCCGCGCATCGCTGGCTGCCAGATTTCGTGAGGTCGAAAGGCGAGGGGAAGATCCGTGGCCTGATTAAACGCCAATTCGTAGTCGCGAAAAATTTGCGACCTGGAAAGCTGCTGAACGATTTCCGCAGATTTCTGCATGACACTATTATGATGATCTTGTTTTGAGAGTGAACAAGTTAAAACGGGGCAGAGCGCGATGGTTTAAACCAAAATTGGACTAAGATTGAACAAGGCGGGTGTAGTGGCGGATGAGAGGCGCCCTTAAATTGGCGGATAAGGAAAGCGTCATGAAAAACCTCCTCGCCACCTCGCCCCGATTTGCCAGTGCGCGGCTTCCCGATTTTGGCGGTCGTCCGCGACGAATGAATCTGGAACAGATCACGGCGGTGAAAGGGTTCGGCAAAGTAAACCTGCGCCCGATCCGGCCGGAGGACGAAGAGGAGATGATTCGCTTTCATCAAAATCTCTCGGAGGAGAGCATCTATCTCCGCTATTTTGAGTACCTGGGCCTGGATCGTCGAACTTCGCACGAGCGTTTGACACGAATCTGCACCAATACACCTGAGTCGTATGCCGTGGTGGTTGAAAAGACCGCCACGCCGCATCGCGAAGCCGAGATTCTGGCAGTTGGGAGACTGACCCAGATGGTCGAGCCCTTCCAGGCGAGTTTCGATATGCTGATGAATGACGATGCGCATACCCGGGCGCTGGGCAAAGTCTTGCTTCATCGCCTCGTCAAACTCGCCCGGGCTTTTGGTTATCGCGTCCTGACCGGCGAACTTTTGGTGGCCGATCACGACACCTTGAATCTCTGCCGCAGCCTTGGCTTCAACCCTCAAACTCGTCCTCAAGATGGCTTGGTTCAGGTCACCCTCGATTTATGAATGCTCCCGCCCACGACACCTCCGTCAACTATCTCGGTCTTGAACTTCGGTCTCCCCTCGTGCCCTCGGCATCACCATTGGGCGCCAAGGTGGAGTCGCTCCAGGAAATGGAGGAATCGGGCGCGGGTGCCGTAGTCTTGCCCTCCCTTTTCGAATATCCGCTGGAAATGCGCGCCCGTCATCCGGAATACTATTTCGACGAGATCACGCAGGCCAAAGCTTGCCTGAAAATTCCAGTCATCGCGAGTCTCAACGCCTCCACCACGGCAGGGTGGGCAAGCCTGGCGGCACGAATTGCCGAAGCCGGGGCCGATGCACTGGAGTTGAACATCTATCAGCTCAGTCTCTCTCCCGAGGTTCCTGCCGCGCAAGTGGAGCGGGCCTATCTGGAGGTGGTCGAGACGGTCACGAATGCTGTCGGTATACCGGTGAGCATCAAGCTGTCACCCTATTTTACCAATCTGACGGGCCTGGCCAAACAGTTGAGAGAAGCCGGAGCTTCGGGTCTGGTTTTGTTCAACCGTTTTTATCAAAGCGATCTCGATCTGCTTTCGATGGGGCCGGGGTACACCTTACGACTCAGCACCAGCGCCGAGAATCGGTTGCCGATGCGCTGGATCGCCCTTCTTTATCAACATGAGATCGGCTACCTGGCGGCGAGTACCGGTATCCGGACCGGTGCCGATGTGCTGAAGATGATCCTCAGCGGTGCCAGCGTTACGCAGCTCTGCTCCATTTTGCTTCAGCGCGGAATTCCGTGGCTGAAGATTATCAACGAGGAATTGCATGATTGGATGGAGGCCTGCCATATCACCTCGTTGCGAGCCGCGCGGGGAAGCCTGAGTCATCGCTGCGTGGAGAATCCCGAGCAGCTGGAGCGTGAGGAATACCGGAAAGCGCTGCAGGGCTACGCCAAGATCGATGTACCCTCCTGGCATGACGAGGTTCCCCTCCGGACGGAAGCGCATCACAAAACTCCACCGCCCGTCAGGGCGGCTTGAGCGGTTCGTCACGGAAACTATCCAGGTAACGTAGAGCTCACCGGTACCCGGTGAGCCCGGGATCGAGAGCGGGCGCTCTAATTATCGAGACGGCTTGGCAGTTCGCCGAGATCGTCACCGTGGGCCTGGAACTTGATGTCGTATTTCGGGACGATGCAGTCGATATCCTCGATCAAGGTTTCAATGACGGCAAAACCGGGGCCGTCGGAATTGATGCTGAGGAAATAGGCCTTGGATTTGTCTTCCAGCATTTTCCAGACATGCTGCATTTTCCCAAAATCGGTCACGATCCGGGCCTTCCCATAGATATTGATGATGATGTTCATCTCCTCGTTGCAGAACATCCAGCTGACGTTGGGATTGATTCCGATGTGCTGAATTTTCCGGCTGGCGGGAGAGGTGATCGTATAAAGAATCGGCCAGTCCTGCAAAGAAAGCGTGGCCATCCAGCGGAGATGGGGCATCCCGTGCTCATCAACGGTGGCCATCACCCCCGCCCGCTTGCCATCGGCCAATTTCTTGGCGGTATCAATAACGTAATCGGCGTGCTTGGTGGCCTCACCTTGCCGGGGATTGAGCGGATTGGAACCTGGGATCATAAGCGGATGGAAATAGGGTTGGAGAAAAGGGAAAGTTCGAGGAACCACTATCCCTCAAACGTAGGATATGGCTCAAGATGGCGCTTCGCGGCCATTGGTCAATCCTAGTCCGATTTTGATCGGCCGGGAAAAGGGCCATCTTGCTAATGGAATAATTTGTTCAGCGCTTTGTTGATCACATTTTGAATCTGCGTGTTTTGCATCAGCAATCGCGTGGGCAGATCGGTTTGGGGATCGGACGTAGTGCCGGTCACCTGAAAGGCAATCGAGCCTGTGCCGTCCTGCTTCTGGACGAAAGAAGCGGCCAGTTCCTTTGGCATTTTTTTCATCGCATCGCGCGTCAAGATCAGCACCAAATCCATTTTCAAGGCCCCATTGAAACCAATCGTCCCGCCGCCCGTGATTTGAAAAATGGGCGAGTCGATTTCCAGCCCGGTCAACTGCGTGCTTTGATCCTGAACCACAAAATGGCTCTGTGCCTTGCTGAAAATCGGTTCCTTGAGTTCCTTTACCCGCAACAACCCGGACAAGTCTTCCAGGATGCGCACCCCTTCCAGCTTCCCGTTGGTCAACAACGCGTCGCCTTCGCCGGAGAGCGCACCGGTCACGTTATGCCACTTACTCTGCACGTCCAGCGAGCCGCTCAACTTGGCCGAGGAATTCGAAACCGTCGCCGCCGTCAGTTGAGCCACGTCAATGCCCTTCGCGTTCAACTCCAGGTCATCACCGTGGCCAAATTCATAGGAGCCCGCGAGGCTGCCCCCATAGGCCGAAGCCTCGATCGGTTCCGCTTTCAACGACGACCGGCTCCCCGTCAACGCGGTGGAAAAGCTCGTCACTTCCAGGTTGGGGGAGAATCGCGCGGTGGCAATGGTGAGCTTACCCGTCACGTCCTTACCTTCCGTAAAGCCGGAGGTGTTCGCCTCCACATTCACGCCCTGGAGATCAACGGTCGAGATACCGTTCGCATCCCGGATGGAAACCGAGCCATCCTTGACCCGCGCGCGATCCAGCGCGAATTGAAACGGAACCGACGTCGCCTTGGCCGCAGCCTCAGGGGACTCCTTCGTTGTCGGGGTCGGTTTATTTTCAGGGGGCGGCAACGGGGCTGCAGCCGCTTCCTTGGTGAAGACAATCTGCGGTTGATCCAGAGTCACCCCGGTGAATTGCAACCGGCGATTGAACAATTCCGTCCATGCATAGGAGCAGTTGATACTCGCCACCTTGACCTGAATCGTCCCCGGTCCGTTCACATGACCCGGGTCGATCTGATAAAAAAGCCCCTCCAGCTTCACCCCCTTGAGTAAATCCAGGTTCACCGAACCGATCTGCACCGTGCCACCCAGCGCGTCGCCCGCCCGCGCTTCGACTTCATGCTTAAAAGCGTCCGAATGGATGAAGGTATTGAGCCATACGGCACCGGCGGCTATAGCTAGAACCACCACCACTGCCAGTATCGCCACGATTCCGAGTAACCAGCGAAGAGCACGCATGCCATACAACCTACCGCATCGACTCATGGAGAGCCAACCTTGAATCGCATCTGCATCATCGCCAATCCGGCGGCGCGGGGCGTGAGCACGCGCCTGCAAAGCCTCTCGCGCCTGATCCGGAACGTCGTGATCAAGACGACGAAAGGTCCCGGCGATGCCGAGGCACAGACCGAACGCGCCGTCGAGCAAGGCTACACCACCATCGTGGCGGCAGGCGGCGATGGCACGATCAACGAGATCGTCAACGGCATCGGTACCTCAAATGTCGCCCTCGGAATCCTACCCATGGGCACGGTCAATGTCTTTGCGATGGAGCTCGGCATTCCATTCAACCTCCTCGCCGCCTGGAAGGTCATCCGCGGCGGCAAAATCCGCGCCATCGATCTGGCCAGCGCCAATGGCCATCACTTCGTGCAGATGGCCGGTGTCGGCGCCGACGCCCAGGTCGTGGAGCGCAACAACCGGCACATCAAGAAAGTTCTCGGCCCGCTCAGCTATCTCCTTACCGCAACCCAGGTGGTGGCCGAAAAGCCTCCGCGCCTCCGCGTCTACTGCGATGGACAACCGACCGTGGAGGGCTCGTTCGTCCTCGTCGGCAATGGCCGTCTTTATGGCGGACCCTTCTCGCTCTTCCCCGATGCCGACATCCAGGATGGCCTGCTTGACGTCTGCGTCTTCAAGCACATGAATTACCTGGCGCTCATGCGCTACCTGCGCGGCCTCGTCTTTGGCTCACTCACCAAATTCACCGATGTCCGCTACTTCAAGACGGCCCACCTCCTCGTCAAGGCCGACCGCCATGTCCCGCTCGAAGCCGATGGCGAGGTGGCCGGTCATGCCCCGGTCGAATTTTCCATCAAGCGCCGCAAGCTTCGCGTCATCGTGCCGGAATAGTCGCCAACCGCAGGGATCAACCCGCGCCCTGGCTTGGATAAGGAACCGGCGCGCTCCACGGTGCAAATCCCGGCAGCTTCATTTTGCGACGAAAAACCTGTGTTCCGTCAGTAACATAGAGAACGTCGAAATGGTCCCCACCAAAGCAAAGACTGCGGACAGGGCCGCACGGCGTAGGCAAAGGCAAAATCGCCCGTACTCGGCCATTTTGATCGCAGACCTGAACACCCATGCGAGTTGCGACATACAGATTTCCATGTGTATCCACCGCAAGATCCTCCGCGCCGCTGTCATTGGGAATATCGGTCATATGCAGCCAGTAAAAGGCCTGCTTATTTGTCAGTGATCCATCCGGATTGACGAGGTAGCTGTAGATCCACTTGGTGTTTTTTTCTGCGGCAAAGAAGAGTGCTCCATCAGGTGAAAGCGCTACTCCGGAGGCGGACTGCAGCCCCTGGTCGATGACTTTCTTGTCGCCGTTGGCCTTGATCTGCCAGATTTGGCTGGGCATATCGCTGTGCTCGCCCGGTTCGCTCACATAGAGCGTGCCGTCATGCGTAACCACGATGCCATGACCTGCGATTCCATCCGCAACCACGCGGCGCGTTCCTCCTGGGACAAGCGCCAGAATCTTCTTGTCTGCCGGAGCGATGGCGTAGAGCGTGCCGTCCGGGCCGAAAGCCTGCCCCACAATGCCTGGCGTTTGCGTCTCATAAGCAACCGCCTTGCCGTCCGCGCCGATGCGATAGCCCGTTGCTGCCGGTGCATCACTCAGGTAGACCTCACCTTGAGGATTGGCGGCTAGCCCGGTGGCGGATTGGAAAGTTCCCTCGACTTTTTGCCAGCTTTCTCCGGGTAACGTGATTTCATTCAGCGTGCTGTTTTGCGAAATTCCTGCTTTGATCGGTGCCGGATAATCACGCCAGAGCCAGCGCATCACATCGGGAAAAATCACCGCTCCGGGACGACCGTCATGCCCGTGAACGCCCCAGGCATGGGCCACATCATAACCGGCAAAAGTCAGGGCTGATTCCATGTTCACATTGGCGTCATACCAGGAACCAAAAAGCGGATTCCATGCATCGTTCGATCCATCCTCCAGAAAAACCCGGATCGGTTTCGGATCCGTCTTACGGATCAGCGCGGGATATTCATGGCCACCGCGCATGGAAACAAATGTGCCAATAATATCGTAAACGCGTGTGAATTGGTCCGGTCGCCGCCACGCGAGCGTGAAGGAGCCGATGCCTCCCGTACTCGCGCCCGTGGCTGCGTGATCATTGCCATCCGCCGATAAATTAATGACCCGGCCGTCTTTCGTCTTCATTTTCTGCACCGCAGGTAAAAGCTCCTTCAGAACAAAGTCGGGGAAGTGATCGTTGACACTGTCGAACTCGTAGGAGCGATTGAAACGATACGCTTGTCGCTTGGGCGTGCCTGGAGGATCCTTCCAGATAGTTCCAGGAGTGATTCCAACGCCGATGATCACGGGAATCTCCTTTTTAGCGATCAGATTGTCGAGCACGGCAGCCTCGTATCCGCCCAAACCATCGAGCTTCACCAGCAGGCACGCCGGTTTGGCCGGATCGTATTCGGCGGGAACGTAGACCTGAAAAGGGTTTTCCGTTCCGGGATAGATGGCCGAATCGGTAATCGTCCCCTGTAGAATTTCTCCATGAGGAACATTCGACTTCGCATCGCCATCAGGAGAAATGGGGCCGGCCAATTCACTCTGGATTTTTTGCACCAAGGCGTTGGGATCGGCCGCGACGGCGGCATCTTGCGCTCTCGTTGCCGGACACAGAACCATCCATAGCGCCGCAATGAGTATCAGTCGATACATGGAGTACGATTTTTAGCGAGGAAGCACCCTTCATACAAGTCTGGGTATTGGCGGAGATTCCCTTTTGAATGGCAATCAGAGACTCAAATGCTTCTATATAGAACCGTCACCATGTCCTATTCCTACAACCGTTTTGCGGGTCAGAGCGTCGAACGTCTGGCCGCCCTCAGCGATGGTATCTTCGCCGTCGCCATGACGCTGCTGGTTCTGGATCTCCACGTGCCGGAAGAGGCCAACATCACCGACAGTTCCGCGCTTCTTCGCGCGCTGGTTCATCTCGCGCCGCAATTCCTCGTCTATCTCATGAGCTTCATCACCCTCGGCATCTTCTGGGTCGGCCAGCAGACCCAGATGAACCACCTCACCCGCTCCGACCGCGACCTCACCTGGATTCATCTCGCCTTTCTCTTCTTCGTCACGTTGCTGCCCTTTTCCACGCGGCTGCTTGTCGAGTACATCACCTTTCCCAGCGCGCTCCTCGCTTACTGGGGAAACATCCTCATCTTCGGCGTCCTGCTCTACGCCTCGTGGGGTCGCGCCACCCGCGCGAAGCTCATCAAAGACGATCTTCCTCTCGAGGCCCAGGCCGCCATCTGTCACCGCATCATCATCGGGCAATCGCTCTATGCGTTTGGCGCACTCCTTTGCGTCATCAGCACCTATCTCAGCATCGGCTTCATCATCCTCGTCCAGCTCAACTACGCGATTGCGCCGTTGTCCTTGCTGGGAAGGGAAAAAACCTCTCCCCACGCTTAGTTTTAACGACAAGCCTCAACCAACTTGGTGTCGCGAGAATCCCTTCTTGCCTATGGTTCAAAAGTGAACCATATTCGCCACATGCCGTCACCCACCCTTCCATCCGATATTGAGTTCAAACGTTCCTTGATCTCCTCCATCCAGAAAAAGATGCATGCCGAACGGCTTTCTGTCTCGGCCATGGCTCGGCGAATGGGAACAGCGCGCACTGCCGTGCGCCGTATTCTTGATGCCAGGAACACCTCGATCACTTTCCGGTCCATGAGCCGGGCTGCCCATGCCGTTGGGTTGAAAATCAAGCTCGTGGCCGAACCCATGACCCCGGCGGAACTGGGTAAGCTCGCCACACAATTGGCTAAGACCAAGAGAGTTGGCGAAGCACGCCAGATTGCCGGCAAAATCACGGAAGGCTTTTACTCCGGCTCCTGATGCCCAAGGTTCAGCGTAAGGACGTTCCCCGTCCGCTCTTCGCACATTTGCTTCAACGTATCCAGGAACGAAAAATTGACGCCAAGGCCCTCGAATCTCTGGCTGCCTGGCTAGATACTCAACCCGAGGTGCCGGAGGGTGAATGGTTTAAACGGTTCAAGACGATGACCGTTTGCGGTAAAGGACCACTGGTTAAAACCTTCCTGACTCCTTCGCAGCTTCCCTTTGGAAGGGAGCTATGAAAACATCTGTCGGAGTGAACTCTCCGCTACTCTGCTGTTACGGTTCACGGGCTCAATGGCTTTCGCACATAAATGACCGTGTATGAATTACTCGTCTACAACTTGAAAATCGAGGCGAGGGCGGGAATCGAACCCACGCATTCGGCTTTTGCAGAGCCGTGCCTTACCACTTGGCTACCCCGCCGGACGACTTAAAGAGGCAGGAAGCGAAGTTGGCCATCGGCTGTCCGGTAGGCCGCGCGATAAACGCTGCCAGTCGAACCGAGCGGAAAGAGACTTTCGCTCGCGAGGCTGAACGCCCACGGCCCGATGCTTCCCTTTGCTGCGGCACAAGCCCGTTGACTCCGGCGGCTGGTGGCTCGCTCGTGATCACGACGGGATGGCTTTTTCATAAACTTAAGGAAGAAGGCTCGTGGCGTTGAAAAGAGAAAAGCAACTTGTTGGCCAGTTGCGGATATTTCCCCATTTCTTTTCACTTCCATGATTTGGCAACACTACCACCGTTTAAATATTATGTCTATAGGAAAAATAGACATAATTTCTTCCCCCCTACAAGGTCAGTTATAAAACAGGACTTCATAACCATCGCTTTTCCGGCGAGTCCTCTCTATACCGATACCTTCATGGATAGCTATCCCGTCGATTTGATCCTCGCTACCGCCACGGCCTGGTCGACTATTTTCCTCGGCTTTCTTCCCACCAAGACGATCCGCACCAGCCTCTTTGCTGGTGAAACCTTGAAGGCGACCATCGCCTGGATCCTGGTCGCGATGAGCACGCCCCCGGCGATCATGCATTATCCCCTCTTTTTCGCCATTATCTGTGCAGGCTCCTGGTGGAAATTCCGGGCCACGAACGCCCTCAGCGGCAAGATGTGGCTGAGCATTGCTTCCGGTCTTGGGATCAGCATCGGCGTCATGCTCATCATCGCCTTGCGGGAGGAAACTCATCCGCAACACCTGTCGCAAATCGCGCAGGCCATTCACCTCGCCTCTGTCTATCTGGGCGGGGGTATTATTGGACTCGCCTACAGTAGCTACGTGCTCATGCAGAATTCCGCCGCCGATTCCGGCGTGACGCAGTCGCTCGCCCAGCGCTATGTCGGGCTGCTTTTCATCCTCGTGCTGATCCGCGCCGTGGTCTTGGGGGTGGAGCTTTTGGCTCCGGTTTACCCATTCAACAGCGAGGTGCAAGTGAATGGCATCCTCAATCATCACGGCGCAACCTACGTCCATGTAAGCGACCTGACTCTGGTCTCGCTCACGGCCATCCCCATGGCCGTCGTGATTGCCTTCGCGTTTCTCGCCTGGAGGGCGAGTCGCGTTTCTGCCCGGACGCGCACCTGCACACTTCTGATTGCGACCTGCCTCATCGCCTTCGCCTCGGAAATGCTTATCCGCTTTTTGCTGGGTTAGTCGCGCGGTGGGTGGTGCAGAAAATAAAACGGCCCGGCAGGCTTTCGCACCGCCGGGCCGCCCCCAGTTACTCTTTTCTCCTCTAACAACACAAAAGCTGAGTCCAACCAACTCTGTCCGCCCCCTAATCAACGAACCGGGCTAGCTGGATCAAAATCCGGAACCAAAGTGACCGCCATCCCCGCGCTTCGAGACTAAGCGCTCGAGCGGTTGCGGGGCGGTTGCCACGAGGGTTCATACAAGAGCAAGAAGCAAGGCACGGGCCAACTTCGGTCGGTGACCGTAAATTTAATCGGCGCTGGAGCTGGCCCGCTCTTAAACCGCCCGCATGTCGCCGGAGGTCACCGTCTCAACCTCGCCCGAATCCCCGCGCAAAAGCAGTGCGCCCGATTCATCCAAACCCAGTGCCTGGCCATGCTTCTGGCCCCGGATCGTTGTCAGGGTCACCTGCTGACCAAGAGTCAGGCTGCTCGCAGCCCAGGCCTCGCGCGCCTCCGCGAAAGGGCGGCTCAGCCGATGCTCAAAGGCGTGGAGCAAGGCAACCAGCAAATCGGCGCGGCGCGGTGTCTGACCCGTGATCATGGCCAGGGACGTCGCCAATCCGCGTACATCCGGGGAGAAATCGTCCGCCGCATGGCCCACGTTCAGGCCGATGCCGACCACGGCAAAAGCCAGCCGCGAGCCCTCCGGTTCCGTCTCGATCAAGAGCCCCGCCAGTTTACGTCCAGCGACCATGAGATCGTTCGGCCACTTGATTTGTGGGCGCACGCCGGTGACCTCCTCGACAGCCTGGACCATTGCGACGCTGCTCAGGATGGTCAGTTGCCCCGCCTCGGGAACCGCCAGGTCAGGTCGCAGCAAAAGCGAGACGTAGAGTCCGCGGTTGCGTGGCGACTCCCAGGTCCGGCCAAGCCGTCCCCGCCCCCGTGTCTGGTGAGAAGCCGCCACGACAAAACCTGCTGCCGTTCCGCGTCGTCCCTGTTCCCGGGCCACGTCATTGGTCGACGCCGTCTCGGCCAAAAGCAGCGGATTCCACGCGGGCAGGTTCTCGCGAGGCGGACAACGTCCCAGGATTTCCTCCGCACACCAGATATCGGGCGGTTCGAGGAGACTCAGACTTCCCTGGGGATGAAATTGGATCGGATAACCGGCCTCAAGATACGGTGCAAGCCTCACCGCCAGCTCGGCGGGAGGAATCTCCGCCAGCCTGGCCAGTTCATGGGCTGAAACCTGATGGCCCCGCATCGAGAAAAGAGCCCCCAGCAGCGTGGTTTCCTGTCTTTGCTGGAGGCTCATCTTCGGTATCCCTACTTCTCCTACACCTCCCCAAGGCGGAAGGCGATTGATTTTGCCGTGCTGAAAACGTTTCGCTCCCGACACCTGTCCGTAACAATCAAACAGCAGGTTGATTTGACGGGCTTTCCTTGCGTCATCGGATGTGGCTAGCATGGCGCAGAGCAGACTCGTCTCGTGAAATGGACTCAACCCACCCGCCCATGAGCTACAACCAACCGACAACTATGATGGACGAAACGTCTTTGACTGCGCAGACTGGGGACGTTGTGCCCAAACCGGTCGTCAGTGCCACATCATCTGAAAAAGCCGCGCGCCTGAACGCGCCGACCGTCATTGACATTAACAACGTCGATTTCTATTACGGCCAGAACAAGGCACTGCATGGGATCAATTTCCCGATCAAGGAAAAGCTGGTCACCGCCTTCATCGGGCCATCGGGTTGCGGAAAATCGACCCTCCTGCGCTGTCTCAATCGCATGAACGATTTGATTGATGGTACCCGCATCGGCGCGGGCTCAATCAAGATTTCCGGCACGGATATCTATGATCCCTCGGTCGATGTGATTGAGCTACGCAAGCGCGTCGGCATGGTCTTCCAGAAATCGAATCCCTTTCCGAAGTCGATCTACGAAAACATTGTCTACGGTCTCCGCCTCCAGGGTGAACGGGACAAATCCTTCCTCGATGAGACGGTGGAGCGGAGTCTCCGCGGCGCCGCGTTGTGGGATGAAGTGCGTGATCGCCTCCACACCAGTGCGCTGGGCCTCTCCGGCGGTCAGCAGCAGCGGCTGTGTATCGCGCGCGCGATCGCGGTTGAACCTGAGATTATTCTCATGGACGAGCCCTGCTCCGCGCTTGACCCCATCGCGACGGTCAAGGTTGAGGAGCTGATCCATCAGCTCAAACAGAATTACACCATCGTCATCGTCACGCATAACATGCAACAGGCCGGGCGTTGCTCCGATGTAACCGCCTTCTTCTACATGGGCCGCCTGATTGAGATCGATGCGACGGAAAAAATCTTCACCAATCCCACACAGAAGCAGACGGAAGACTACATCAGCGGTCGTTTCGGTTGATCGCGGGTGTTGAACTTTTTCCGAACTGCCTCCAACCTTTCTCCATCACTTTTCCATGGCTGCTCCCGGCTCCAATCTTCCTTACTCCAACGGTCCCGCTTCCGAACAGATCGCCAATATTCGCGAAACGTTGCTAATGATGGCCAGCCTGGCTGACCGGAATCTTTCCCTCGCCCTGCGCGCCCTGGTGGAACGGGATGAAAAGATTGCCGATGCGGTGGAAGCGGAGGATTCCCAGCTCGATGAGCTCGAAGTCACCATCGACGAACTGGTCATCAACCACATGGCCACCCACGCGCCCGTCGCGACCGATTGCCGCTTCATGCTCGTCGCCTCGAAGGTCTCCAGTAACCTCGAACGGATCGGCGACCAGGCCGTGGCCATCGCCCGTCGTTCCCGCCACCTGAGCCGCGAACCTCTGCTCAAGCCACTCATCGATATTCCCCGCATGGCCCAGATTTCCGAGGGCATGCTTCGCGACGGCATCACCGCCTTCATCGACCGCAAACCGGAACTCGCGCAGGAGATCATCCGCCGCGACAAGGAAGTTGATGCGATCAACAAGCAACTCGCGCGTGAACTGACCAGCTTCATGCTGGAGGATCCCGCGACCATTACCCGCGCGCTCAACCTCATGATCGTCGCACGCTGCCTGGAGCGGGTCGCAGATCACTGCAAGAATATCGCGGAAGAAGTCTACTACCTTTATCAGGCCGTCGACATCCGCCACGAGCGCAGCGAGATTCGCTAACTTGAGGCAAGTTCGAGTTCCAGCCCCTGTAGCGGCGGTCTATGACCGTCGTCGCTGGAATCAGCCTGATAATGTGATCTGCGAAACTTGATCGCTAGGTCGCGACGGTCGTAGACCGCCGCTACAGACTGCAAAACTTCACGAAGTCCGCACAAAAACTGTCCCCGGCAACTGCCGCACCAGCTTCTTCATTTCCCGGCGCAACAACGTTGACGAAACGGTTCCCGACGGCAATCCCGTCCGTTGCGTAATGGTATCGATAGGGGTCTCATCTCGCTCAATCGCGGCATAGACCTTTTCTTCGTCGCCCGTGAGATTCGCCGGTAGGGGACGCGCCTCGGGAGTCGGTCTTTCGCGCGGAATCAGAAATTCGAGTTCCGCCAAAATGTCTTCCACCCCCTCGACGAGCTTTGCCCCGTCCTTGATCAGTTGATGACAGCCCTGCGCCAGCGGATTATCGATGCGTCCCGGCACCGCGAAAACCTGCCGCCCCTGGTCGAGCGCCTGTCGCGCGGTGATCAGTGCGCCGCTCTGCCGCCCCGCCTCAATCACCAAAACGCCGAAGCTCAACCCGCTGACAATCCGGTTGCGCATCGGAAAGGTCCGCTTGTCCGGCGAAGTGCCGAGGGGCAGTTCGCTGATCAGGCAGCCGCCCGATTCGACAATCTTCGCCGCCAGCGCATCGTTCTCCGGCGGATACATTTGGTCGAGACCACAGCCCAGCGCGGCCCAGGTCGTCCCCTTCGCGGCCAGCGCGCCGAGGTGCGCCGAGGTATCGATCCCACGCGCCAAACCGGAGATGACCGGCACGCCCGCATAAGCAAGCTGGTAGCCCAGCTTCTTCGCTGTCTCGAGCCCGTAGTGACTCGTCTCGCGCGAGCCCACCACCGCGACGCCGCGCGGCCAGGTCTCCGGAATTTTGCCCTTGGTATACAGCACCAGCGGCGGATCGTAGATTTCGAGCAGGCTCGCCGGATAAGCTGCATCGGCTTGCGTGATCACCGTCAGGCCCAGATCCTCCGCCCACTTCCGCTCCTTTTCCGCATTCGTGGTCGATTCCCACGAAACCAGCTTCTCCACCAGTTCCGGCCCGATGCCTTCGACCGAACGTAAATCCGCCCCTCGTGCCACCAGTGCCCGGTCGAGCGTGCCAAAGCGCTCCTTCAATTTACGCGCCCGCACCGGCCCGATGCCGGAAATCAAATTCACGATGAAGTAGGCTTCGGATTCAGTCATTTGATGTCCCCTCGTTCCCAAGTTGCACTTGGGAACGCACTTGCTCGCCCCATTTTATGGGGCTTCTTCGTCGAAGCAATCCACATGCTTAAACAATGTCTCTCGCTGTCACCGGAGCCA
>CAIPBM010000188.1 GCA_903863295.1 uncultured Verrucomicrobiota bacterium
AGGAGAATTACAATTGGGCCGATGTCCACGTCACCGGCACGCCGGACCATCTGCAGGAAGACCTGACCTCCCGGTTGGTCGCGATCGGTCTCGATCAGGGAAGCAGTCTCATGGATCAGGCGGAGAAAAAGGCGGGGGATTTGTATAAGAGTTTGATGGGGAATTAGAGCTTGGAGATTGGATAGGCGAAGGTGCGCCGACTTTGAGGACTGATCAGGACGTCCATCCGATAGTTTCGGATGCCATCGCGGCGGGCAGGCACGACGGTCATAGACCGCCGCTACAGAGGAGCGAGGGGAAATATCCGCCACTGGGGCTAGCGGCGGATAACGGGGAAGTCCTGCGGTATCGAATCAACGGCTCTTTATTGAATGGTGAGGATTGCCGTCTTGAGGATGTTGTCGCTGGAATCGCCGATGCGTAGATCGTAAGCACCTGGATCGACCAGGTAGGCGTTGGACTTTTCATCCCAATGGCGCAGGCGCTGGGCAGGGATCGAAAGGGAAACCGATTGCGTTTTGCCGGCAGCGATGGAAACGCGCTTAAAGCCAACCAGCCATTCCTGAGGCATGTCGACCGGCGGATGTTGTGCATGGGCGTAAACCTGGACGACTTCGTCTCCATCGCGTTTGCCGGTATTACTCACGTCTACCGTCAGATTCACCGTGCCCGTGGGAGGTAGAGTAGAGGATGAAAGCTGCGGATGGTCAAAGTTAAAGCTGGTGTAGGACAGACCATATCCAAAAGCGAAGAGGGGCTTTCCGGTAAAATACCGGTAGGTCCGGTTTTTCATGGAGTAATCTTCGAAGTCGGGAAGGTCGGCATCGCTTTTATAAAACGTTACCGGCAAGTGTCCGGAGGGATTCGTCTGGCCGAAGATTTCCTCGGCCAGGGCATCGGCTCCACGTTGCCCGTAGTACCAGACCTCAAAAATGGCATGGGGCTTGGAAGTATTAAAAGAGAGGGCGCTGCCACTGGTGAGGACGACGATGAAGGGTTTGCCCAGCCCAGCCACCTGGGTGAGCAAGTCCTGCTGCGATGCAGGCAATTGAATCGAGGTTCGATCTCCATTAAAGAACCCCGGGGCCGTTAGATGCATTTCCTCGGTTTCCAGGTTGGGGGTGATGCCCAGCATGAGGATGATATGATCGGCCTGCCCGGCTAACTCGAGAGCTTTGCTGCCGTTTTGAGGCGGACGCCAGCCGAAGGATATTTTTCCCGTGGAAGCATTCGCTCCTTGATGATATTCGATGCGTAAACGATAGGCGTGACCTGCTTCCAAGTGGACCCCAGCGCTGCGGGTGCTGACCTCCTCGGGATTACGCAACTTGGCATCTCCGGCGATTAGTTTGTCGTCCAAATAGAGACTGGCTGTACCGCAAAAGGTTAGACACAAAGCGTAATCGTCGGTTTTGGGGACGTAGAGCACGGAACTCCAACGGGCATGAACATTCGTGAGCGGAAGATTAGGTGCCGGTTGAGCCTGGTTCCAAAAAAGACTGAGATTTTCATCCGTCCGGGTGACGGGCTTGCCGGAAAATTGGTCATTATCAAAAACTTCGCCCTTCCAACCGGGGGCCGATTTTTGTTCGTCCACAAAGAGAACACCTGGCGGAACGGGTTCGCCCGTTTCGCGAAAGCCTGTGACCAGGGGAACTGCCGGATCGGAGAGGACTTTGACGCCGTTCGGTTCCAGTTTGTTTTTCAAGCCCTGAAGCAGTGTGATGGTCTGGGCGGGCTTGCCGCTGTAATTGCCAATGACGGTACTACTGTCATCCGCAGTTGGGCCCAAAACCGCGACAGTATGCAGGTCTGAGATATTCCAGGGAAGAGTTCCGTCGTTCTTCAGAAGCACGATGTTTTCCCGGGAATCCTGAAGGGCCAGGGCGTCGTGTTCGGGGGTGCCCACCTGGCTGGGAGGTATGCTCCGGTAAGGAACGCGGTCAGGCGGATCAAACTGGCCGAGTTTGAACCGGAGCGTGAGGAGGCGGCGCAACGCCTGGTCAATATCCGCCTCTTTCACCAAGCCCTGTTTCAGCGAGTCTGGAAGCGCGTTATAAGTGTGGCCACTACATTCGTCATTTCCGGCGAGCAGGGCTTCTGCACTGGCGACTGCTCCATCCTTGGCGTAGTGGTGAGCGCCGATCATGTCGCTGACGGTGTCGACATCTCCGACCACCGCTCCTTGAAACCCCCACGACTTCCGCAGGACATCGGTCAGTAAAAACGCATTGGCGGGTGCGGGAATACCGTAGACCGCATTATAAGCACTCATGACGGACCAGGCGTGTCCCTCCCGGACACCGGCCTCAAAGGCGGGTAAATAGGTTTCACGCAGATCCCGGGGCGACGGATCGACATTAAATTTGTGTCGGAGTGATTCGGGACCGCTGTGCACGGCAAAGTGTTTCAAGGTTGCCACGGTTTTGAGATAGGTCGGGTCATTGCCTTGCAATCCGCGGACATAGCCGACACCCATCTGACCGGTCAAAAAAGGATCTTCGCCGTAGGTTTCCTGCCCCCGTCCCCAGCGGGGGTCGCGGAAGATATTGATATTGGGCGACCAAACGGTGAGTCCCTGATAAATTTTGCTGGCACCTCCGGTTTTGGCGATGATCTCGTTATTTTTGGCGCGAAACTCGGTCGCGACCGCATCGCCGACCTTTTCCTGTAAATCCGGATCCCAGGTTGCGGCCATGGCAATCGCTTGGGGAAAGACCGTGGCTATTCCGTTGCGCGCCAAGCCATGCAGGCCCTCATTCCAGTAGTGATAGGCGGGAATATTCAGGCGGGCAATTCCCGGAGTATCCATCATGAGCTGGGAGATTTTTTCATCGACCGTCATGCGACCGATGAGATCGTCCAGTCGCTTGTCGAGAGGTAAATCCGGGTTTTGAAAGGGAAACGAGTTGACCGTAGCGGCGGTGGAATCAACTTTGTCGGCATGTAAAAAGCCGGGCCAGCATAGGCCGCCGAAAAGGAAAAGGAGGAAAGAGATGCGCATCAAAGTTTAACCGGGGAAAGTTCAAATCGTTGCTGTGAACTGTAAATTATCGAGTCATCAAATCTCAGACTTGGATTGGAAGAGGTGGCGGTAACCTGAAAGCTTGGGACCGATAGCGCTTACCTACCGGTTCAATTTCATTTTCTTCATTGCGTGAATACTGAATAGCTTCTGCTTGAATAAACGAGTTGTGTCGCTTAGACTCCAATAACGGTGCCTGTGGTCAATCCCAACGTTCAAGAAGACGGCGAAAATCAGCGCATCATTTCGCCTTTTGCCCAGACGACGTCCACCGTGCAGCCCAAACGTTCCCGCGACGGGACTTCGGTGGCGTTGTGGATCGTCTCGAGCCTGCTGGTTTTGATCGTGCTGGGGATTGTCGCGTTCTTCACCTTCAAGTATCTCAACGATCCGTTCCGGACGCTACCGACGTTTCCGATGGATAAATATCTGGCCGATTACCGCCCCCTGGCCGGCGGCAAATTCAAGGCCGACTTGAAAGTCTCCAACGATCTCGGCTGGAAGCCGGATGTGGGGCATCTCATGGTCTTCACCGTCCAGGATGACAGTCATGCGCTGGTCGTCCTGATTCCACCAACTTTAAGCGGTATTTTTTTTACCAAGGGCCAGAACTATCAAATCTCGCTGGAGGTGAGGGAGGGAGGGCTGGTTTATGCGGACTCATGTGAAAAGGAATAATCTCCTCGCGCTGGCGCTCGTGGTTCCATTGCAGGCCGGACTGGCCCAGGATGCTCCCGCACCACCGGCGGCGAAGCCTCAACCTTCCAACAACGCGACCGAGATCGATAGCAGCACCTCCACCGCGCTCGATTATCTTTTCAATCACAAGGCCGGGGAAGGCACCACCGCGAAGGCGGGTAACCAGGTGGCCAGTGCACTCGCGGACAAGATCAAGGCGGTGGATGTCCTGCAGACGCCGGGGCTGGACGATCCGCAAATCCGGGCCCGCTTCCAGACCTATCTCAGCCTGAAGGAAGTCCCGCAAGACCGGATCAAGGAGTACTTCGACAAGATGGCGAAGGTTTCCGATACGTTAAAGTCAGGCGATGCCTTTGGTGCCTGGAAAATGCTTTACGCGCTCGGCGAGTATAAGGATCTTGATGCCGGCATCAGCCGGGAACTGGCCAGCCGGGTGGAAGCGATCTGGAACAATGACCGGACGACCAACGGCCTGGAAATCGCCAACGATAAATTGCGCGATAACATTGAGACTTATAATCATAATGCCGATTTGATTGCCGATGACCTGCGCCAGGAGGAGCAGGATCAGAAACAGAAAAACAAGGGGGGGAACGGTTCGTCCGTGAGTGAGCAGAATACCACGAACTCGCCTTTGACCAGTCCCAATGCCGACCCCGTCGCAGCCGAGGCAGCCTTGATGCCCACGATGGGCAGCGGTCTTGAGGGCAAGATGGAGTTGACCGCCGAGTATCTCAAGCTCCTGGAAGCCCGGGCCAAGATCAAGCTCAACGAAATGAAGGCGAACAAGATGAGCGACCAAGTCCGGATCGACTTTTCCGATTACATCCGGACGCTTTATAACGGTCATCGATACTATCACGTCATCCTGGCCGCCGATTTTTACCGTGCGCTGTTCAACCAGGGCGATTATCCAGCGGATATTAGCAATCAGGCCACGGCTGCGGTGGGCGCGAATGGACGTACCCTGGCCGATTCCGCCGGGCAGATTGGCAAGACCCTGGGCGTCAACACGCGCGGCCAATTGGCGGCGATCAACAAAGCCGGTGGTCTTCTGGGTGGCGATACGTTGGGCGGAGCCGACCAGGGAACGCAGCCGCTGAGCATTGCCGATGAGGTGACGTCGGCGCTGGAAATTAATAATCGGGTCAGCCAATCCATCGAGGTGTTCAAATATAAGGCCGATCAAAATCAGATTGCCGCCGCTTCCGAGCAATTGCAGGAGGCATTTGTCGCCAATGAATTTCATCCCGGTCTGCAAGGCTTGCCCCGGACGGACAAGGAGAAGGTCGGCACGTTTTTGACGAAGCTTGATGTTTTGAAGAACCAACTCGAAGTCCGCGATTTTGAGCAGGTTGAAGGACAACTGGCCGATATCAAGAAAGTGGCGGTCGATTTTGACGCGACCAAGCCGATGGCGATGGTGAACGGCATCAAGCTGGAAAGCCGGTTGCGCCTCGGCAAGGCACGCTTGCTGGCCCAGGGCGGACATGTGACCGAGGCGATGCAGGAATTTCAAGTCGCGGCGGAAGAATGGCCGGGCAATCCCGATTTGCAGACCTCGGCGTCTGGCTTCTTTAATACGGAGGATGTGCAGAACCAATCGACGACCGAGTTTGATCGGTTGGTGAAGGACGAGAACTACCGCGCCATTTTTGAGAAGCAAGTGGCCTTCGCCCCGGCGGTGAAAGGCGATGCGACACGTGAGCAGCAGTTGAAGGATGCGTTGACCAAGGTCCAGAAAGCCGAAATGGCGGCGGAGAAGGCGAACATGCTGATGATGAGCGGCGATGTCGATGGCGCCTGGGAAACGGTTGAACTGGCCTCCAAGGATTGGCCGGATGATCTGAAGCTCAACAAGCTCCTCGCGAGCCTTTCTGGGCGCAGCGCCGATTTTGTCAGCGCCCTGAACAACGCCCGCGATGCGGAGGCCAAGAAGGAGCTTGGTTACAGCCTCACCTGGTACGTCAACGCCCAGGCATTTTATCCAGCGAGCATTATTGCCAACGACGGCATTGATCGCGTGAGCAAACAGATTCTTTCCCCCCAGAGTGCCTCCGCTCCCGCGCCTGCGGAGACGAACTAGATCGGTCGTCGGGATTCCATGCATACGACAGCCAAAATGGAAGCGGCTGTGTATGTCGAGAACCTCTCGGTTTCCGTCGGCCGCGGCAATGACCATAAGGTTTTGCTGCGGAACATTTCGCTCGCGGTGCCGGAAGGTTCTTTTCTTTCCATCGTGGGCGCCTCGGGTTGCGGCAAAAGCACCTTCATCCGCGCACTGGCCGGGATTCAGTCCATCTCGGCGGGACGCATCCTGCTCGCGGGACATCCGGTGGACACCCTGCGCCAGCAACTACCGCTGGCGGTCGGGTACTTGCCGCAGTTCGGCGCGTTTCACGGCGACCTGACCGTGGTCGAGATTCTCGATTTTGCCGTGGCGCTGCGGCTTCCCTCGACGGTGCCGAAAGCGACCCGCGAGCAATGGTCTGAGCACGTGATCGATCTCGCCCGGATCCGACCGCTTTTGCACCAGAAATATGCGACCCTCTCCGGCGGTCAGATGAGGCGGATTGCCTTGGCGGAAGAGCTTATTGGCGACCCGGCATTTCTGCTCCTCGATGAGTTGACCAGCGGCCTGGATGCTTACTCGGAACATGAGCTTATGGTCTGGCTCAAGGAACTCGCCCACGGGATGAACAAGACGGTCATCCTCGTGACGCACGCGGTGAGCAATCTGCGCCTTTGCGATTCGATAGTCTTTTTGCACGAAGGGCGTCTTTGTTACCAAGGCTCCTATGATGGCTTGCTGGAATCGCATAGTACCGAGTCGATTGAGGCGGTCTTCGGAGGCTACCAGCATGCCTCCGCCAATGGAGAATTTGTCGGTTTTGACGAAGACCGCTCCGGCGAATTGCCTCCGTCGCCTGAGCCTCATTCGCTCAATACCGCTCCACCTCCGGGAAGCCTGAGTCAACTCGGGACTTTAGTGCGCCGCCAATCGGTGCTGTTGGGCCGGGACCGGGCTCAGCTCTGGCTGCACTTGGCGCTCCTGGTGACCTTCCCGCTCCTGGTCGCCATCTTTGCCACCAAGGGTTTGCCCCATGTGCAGCATCTGAATCTTGGCATTGAAAAGAACATCGTCCAGGAACTGGCCGATAACCTCAGTTATACCCGGGAATCGTTTTCCACCGCCTCGCTTGTTTCCGGGCTTTCGATGTTCCAGGTGATTCTCCTGACCCTGATGGGCGCGAATAATGGCGCGCGCGAAATCGCCAAGGAACGGGATGTCCTGGAGAAGGAACTCCGGGCGGGGCTTTCCCCCTGGGCTTATGTCACCACGAAGATTCTGCTCTTGATCGGACTCTGCATCGCGCAGGCCTTCTGGATGACGTGGTTCGTCAAGTCGGTCTGCAGCTTTCCCGGGGCGCTCTCCAGCCAGTTTGAAATTCTCTTCATCACCACGCTGGCCATGAGCGTGACCTGTCTGGCGATTTCCTCCATCTCCAAGTCGCCCGAACGGGCTTCGCTGCTCGCGATCTATCTGGTGGGATTACAGCTTCCCCTCTCGGGCGCGGTCTTGGCTTTGCCGGAACTGGTCAGCACCTTGTGCCGTCCCTTTATCGCCGCTTATTGGGGCTGGAGCGGTTACCTGAAGACCCTCTCTGACTCGCCCCATTACGATATCGTCCGGCAATCGACCGACACCTATATCGCCGATTTCAACTACTGCCTGATGGTGTTGGGCTTGCACGTCGTCCTATGCAGCGTTGTTGCCTGGGTTTTCGTGGCGAGGACGACGGCGCGGCGTTGACGCGCGGATCGGCCGATTTTTACCGCCAGCCCCCGACGTCATTGATCGCGAATTGCGACTTTTTCGGAGGAAACTGGGCCGCATGCTTGACTCACCTTTCGCGGGTGATAGCCTCACCTTTCTCACCCGAAATAAATTCGCCTCTCTTTATGTCCAAAAAATCCAAGAAAAAGCTCAAGAAAAAAGAACGTGTGTCTCTCCTCAAAGCTGCTCCCAATTCGCGCAAGGCGAGCAAGCCGGTGAAAAAAGTGAAGGCCAAGGCAAAAGCTTCGGCCAAGCCTGCCGCGGAACGCAACGGCCACTCGGCCGCGAAGGCCAAGAAGGGCCGCCTGGTTTATTTCTTCGGTGAAGGCCGCGTGGACGGCGATGGCAAGATGAAGGCGCTGCTTGGTGGCAAGGGCGCGAATCTCGCGGAAATGACCCGCATCGGTCTTCCCGTGCCTCCCGGATTTACGATCACCACGGAAGTTTGTACCTGGTTCAATCAACACGGCAAAACCCTCCCGAAGGAGATCGACGCTCAGATCGAAGAAGCGATCAAGCGAATCGAAAAGAGCCTGGGCAAAGGTTTTGGCAGCGTGGCCAACCCGCTCCTCTTCGCCGTCCGTTCCGGATCGCGCGATTCGATGCCGGGCATGATGGACACCATTCTCAATCTCGGTCTCAATGACGAGACGGTGCAGGGCTTGGTCAATGTCAGTTCCAACGAGCGTTTCGCCTACGATTGTTACCGCCGCTTCATCCAGATGTACGGCGACGTCGTCATGGGCGTGCAAAAGCGCGCGGGCGAACACCATGAGCCGTTTGAGGTCGTCATTGAAGCGCTCAAGAATGAAGTCTTCCCGGGCCGCAAGGGCGTTTCCGATACGGAACTCGACGCCTCTTCCCTCAAGGAACTCGTTGTCCGCTTCAAGGCCCTGGTGCGGGAACGCACGGGCAAGGACTTCCCCAGCGATCCGCATGATCAGCTTCGCGGCGCCATCGGGGCCGTCTTCGGTTCGTGGAACAACGAACGGGCGATCGTTTATCGCCAGAAGTACAATATCCCGAACGAATGGGGTACCGCCGTTAACGTCCAGGCGATGGTCTTCGGTAACACCGGTGACGAAAGCTGCTCTGGCGTCGCCTTCACGCGCGATCCGGCCACCGGCGAAAAAGTGTTCTACGGTGAATACCTGATCAATGCGCAGGGTGAAGACGTGGTCGCCGGCGTTCGTACGCCCGATCCCGTGGCCACGCTCCAAGAAAAGATGCCCAAGGCTTATCGCGAACTGGAAGATGTCCGCGCCGCGCTCGAAAAGCATTTCCATGAGATGCAGGATTTCGAGTTCACGGTCGAAAACGGCAAGCTGTTCATGCTCCAGACCCGCAACGGCAAGCGGACCGGCGTCGCCGCTGTTCGTATCGCCGTGGAAATGGTGAAGGAAAAGCTGATCACCTGGCAGGATGCGGTCTCCCGCGTTCCGGCCGACCAGCTCAGCCAGCTCCTCACCCCGATCTTCGACCGCAAGGCGATCAAGAGCGCGGAGAAAATTGCCTCCGGATTGCCCGCCGGTCCCGGCGCGGCGAGCGGTCGCATCTATTTCAGCGCCAACGAAGCCGAAGCTGAGGCGACCAAGGGCAAGGTGCTCCTCGTCCGCGAAGAAACCTCTCCGGAAGATATCCGCGGCATGCTCGCGGCGGAAGGCATCCTGACCGCCCGCGGCGGTGTCAGCTCCCATGCCGCGCTCGTTGCGCGTCAGATGGGCAAGGTCTGCGTGTGCGGCGCCAGCGCGTTGCATATTGATTACCATGCCAACACGCTCACGGTTGGCGATCGCGTCTTCCACAAGGGCGACTTCCTCTCTATCGACGGCACTAGCGGCGAAGTCTTCGCCGGTGAAGTCAAGACGGCGGCCTCCGAGATCGTCCAGGTTCTGATTGAAAAGACCCTCGACCCGAAGGAAAGTGCGACCTACGGCATCTACGCGCAGCTCATGGCCTGGGCCGACAAGTTGCGCCGCCTCCAGATCCGCACCAACGCGGATCAACCGGATCAAGTCGCCAACGCGGTGGCTTTTGGCGCCCAGGGCGTCGGCCTTTGCCGCACGGAACACATGTTCTTTGATGGCGACCGCATTGACGCCGTCCGCGAGATGATCCTGGCCGACACGCAGGAAGCCCGCGAAACGGCCGTGGCGAAACTCCTCCCTTATCAACGGGGCGATTTCGCCGGTATTTTCCGCGCGCTGAACGGTCTGCCCGCCACGATCCGCTTCCTCGATCCCCCATTGCATGAGTTCCTCCCCCACACGCATGAGCAACAGGCTGAACTGGCCCACAAGCTCGGCGTCACGGAGGAAAAAGTCCGTCGTCGCGTGGCTGAGTTGCACGAGTTCAACCCGATGCTCGGTCATCGTGGCTGCCGTCTCGGCATCGTTTATCCCGAGATTTCCGCCATGCAGGCCCGCGCCATCTTTGAAGCCGCGATTGAAGTGCAGAAGGAAGGCATCAAGGTCAAGCCGGAGATCATGATCCCGCTCGTCGGCTACGCCAAGGAACTGGAACTCCAGACTCAACTGGTGCGCGACGTCGCCGCCAAGGTGAGCAAGGAGCACAACACGCGCCTGAACTTCCTCGTCGGTACGATGATCGAAATCCCCCGCGCCTGCGTGGTGGCGGATGAGATCGCCAAGGAAGCCGAGTTCTTCAGCTTCGGTACGAACGACCTGACCCAGACGACCCTCGGCATGAGCCGCGACGACTCCGGTTCGTTCCTTCCGGCCTACCAGACGCTCGAAATCATCAAGCAGAACCCCTTCGCCACCGTCGACATGACCGGCGTGGGTGGGTTGATGAAGCTGGCGATCGAACGTGGCCGCAAGACCCGGCCTGAGATCAAGCTCGGCATCTGTGGCGAACACGGCGGCGATCCAGCCTCCGTCAAGTTCTGCCACGAGATCGGCTTGACCTATGTGAGCTGCTCTCCTTTCCGCGTGCCCATCGCGCGGTTGGCGGCAGCCCAGGCGGCCCTGGCAGACGCAGTTTGATCGATTAAAATCGTAAAAGAGGCCGTGATCGGAAACTAATACCGGTCACGGTTCTTAAATTAAAGGTTGCAATGACCGCGCGGGCAGACATTCTCGCCTAGGCTGGTATTAATTCCCCTTATGTACGCGGACGACGGCGATTCAGGCATCAAAATTTACCTGCGCGAGATCGGACAAACTCCGTTACTCACGCGCGAGGAAGAGGTCAAGCTTGCCCGGCGCATCAAGCGAGGGGATCAAGCGGCGCGGCAACAAATGATCAAGGCGAACCTTCGCCTCGTGGTCAAGATCGCACACGACTACGCCGCCTACGGCCTGCCGCTGCTTGATTTGATTTCCGAGGGCAACATCGGTCTGATGAAGGCGGTGGAGCGATTCGACCCGAAGAAGGGTGGCAAGCTCAGCACCTACGCCGCCTGGTGGATCAAGCAATCGATCAAGCGTGCGCTGGCCAACCAGAGCAAGACGATCCGTCTGCCCGTCCATCTCGTCGACAAGATCGCACGGATGCGGCGGGTCGGGATGCAGCTCGCCGAGGAATTTGGCCGTGAACCGACCGATGAGGAATTGGGTGAGGAACTCTCCATGCCTGCCTCGAAGATCGCGCAATTGCGGACGGCGGCTATCCGCCCGGCCTCACTGGATGCCACGGTCGGCCAGGAAGACGACGGCGCATCCCTTGGCGACATGATAGGTGACGACTCAGCCCATACGCCCTCCGATTTGCTCAGTGACAAAAATCTTCGCAAAGCGGTCATGGACCTGCTTCACGTCCTCGACGAGCGCGAACTCAAGATCATCACGCTGCGGTTCGGCCTCGATGGAAAAAAAGAAATGACGCTTGAAGAAGTCGGCAGAAAGTTCAAAGTCACGCGCGAGCGTATCCGCCAATTGCAGAATATTGCCTTGCGCAAGATCAAGCGGGCGCTCGACAAACAGGACAAACTGAAACCCGTATGAGCACCTCCTTCAAAAGCGCCATCGAGCGGCTCAAGGGTAGTATCCGCGATGTGCCTGACTTTCCCAAGCCCGGCATCGTCTTCAAGGACATCACACCCATCCTCAGCGATGGGCAGCTCTTCCGCCTCGCGGTCACCATTTTCTCGGAACGTTACCAGCGCAAGAGCGTGGAACGGATCGTGGCCATTGATGCACGCGGATTTATTTTTGGCGGTGCCCTGGCGCATTACCTCGGGGTAGGGCTGAGTATTGTCCGTAAAAAAGGCAAATTGCCCTATACCTCCCACCAGACCGAGTATGAACTCGAGTATGGCAAAGGCACGCTGGAGCTTCATATCGACGGCGTCGAAAAAAATCAGCGCGTCGTCATCATTGACGATCTTCTAGCGACCGGCGGGACGGCGGAGGCGGCGGCCAAATTGGTCGAAAAATGTGGCGGGGAAATTGTGGAGCTCGCTTTTCTGGTCGAGTTGAATTTCCTCAAGGGCCGCGAGCGCCTGGAGAAATATCCGGTTTTCAGCGCGATTAGTTACTAAAAGCCTGCCTAGGCCTTTACACGTTCAGGATTTATCTGAGCGGCCACTAAATCCCAAGCACGCCTTTGCCATCAAGTATGGGCACCACCGGCAGCGTATTCACATTCGCGCAAAAAGGGATGTCCTTCCCCATGCCGACATTCACCAGGGCGTGTCCCGCCAGACTACCCTGCAGGGCTCCGCTAAGATTTTGCCGTACGGAATGATAGAGGGAGACAAAGGCGTCCGGCTGGTTCAGCGCCTCCGCCAAGGCTCCCGCGACAATCGCATCATCCACGCCGAAGCCGCCTTCGTGCCCCGCGCAGACGATGATCCAGGGCGGGCCCAGCGACTTGAGCTTTTCCGCCACGGCGTTGAGATTCAGCAGACTAGCCGCGATCACTGCGCGGGCACCGCGACAGGCCTCCAAGGCTTGGGTGCCGTTGGTGGTTGTGAGCAGGATGCGTCTGCCGCCGATGCGTTCCCGGGTGAAGTCTTCCGGTGAGTTGCCCAGGTCAAAACCGGCGAGCGGAACGCCGCCCCGTTCCCCGGCCAGCAGGGCCTCTGGATGGAGTGCCTTCAAGGCGAAGGCGTCCGCCGCATCGGCCACCGGCTGCACGCCATCCGCGCCGTTGGCCAGGGCCGTCACGATGGTTGAGGTGGCCCGGATAACGTCGATGACCGCGCAGGCGGAGGCATTCAGGGCTTCGGTTTTCAGCGCACGCCACTGGGCCGGGAGGTAACAGATTTCGAGGTCGTTCATCGGGGCAAGAGCTTCGTCCGGTCTTGACGATTTATCAACCCCGATGCGAGGTACCCCGAAAAAACGTTATTGGAAGATCTGCTTTTGCACGTCGCCGAGCTGCTTGACGTCGTCGTGAAGACTGTGCACGAAACCATTATAGGCCTCGAGTGTGGCCTGATCTTCAAACAGGAGCTTGCCTTCCTTGACGCTCCAGTGGCCCCAGTTCGCCTGGAGAAAACTGAGGCGTGCCAAATGATCCTCGGAGAGTTTCTGTTTGATTTGCCAGAGCGAAATCAGCAGGTCGATATGCCCACCCTTGCGTGCGCCCGCGATGGTCTGGTTCTCCGTATCGGGATTGAAGTGATCCTTCGCCATCGCTTCATGGCAATGAGCGTCGTAGTTCTGGAGAAAGGTGATCATGTCCACCTGGGTGTCGCGCAACGCCGAGATCGCAGTCTTGCGGGTATTAATGTCATCCAGGCTGGTGATGGTCGCCGGATCGAAATTGCCCACCGCCTTGTCGGCGGCTTCGCTGGCTTTCGCCTTCGCGACGAGTTGTTCGGTGACGGTGAGGATATCGCGACCCAGGCGGGAAACTTCCGAGTCATCCTGGCTGACCGCGTCCTTTAATTTTTGCAGGTCATTGTCACTTTGCTTGGTGTTGCCGTCGTAATAACCCTTGGCTGCGATTTCCTTCTGAGCTTCCGACTTGGTGCGGTCATTGACCTCCTTGGTCACGGTTTCGATCCGGTGCAGGGAACTGAATTGACTCAATTTGCCAATGACCATGAGACTCGCCACCACGACGATTCCGACCGTGCGGACCAGAAGACGATGGCGGCGCGGAAAGACAAAGGAGATGAGAAAGGGGAGGATGACGACGGCAATCATCGATCCCACGAAAACTCCCAGCCGGTAGGAGAGATTCTGGCTGTCGCTCAGGCTCTTGGTGCCGACAAAGGCCATCAGGGCGGAAGTCCCCAGCACCGCGACCAAGCTGGTGGCCGTCAGGACAAAATTAACCACACCGTCCTCCGCAGGTCGGGATGAAGCCTGCTGAAATTTCGGCTTCGTTTGAGGTTGAGGTGGCGGCGGCGGTGGGGGGAGTTGAGGTGGTGGTGGGGGCGGTACGGCGACCTGGGTTTGGAAATCGTCCACATTGAGTGGATGCCATTCGGTCTCCCCCTCCCGGCAGAGGTAGCTGACCGGACCAATGGTTCCCGCATGAAAAAGCTGATCGAGCTCCTCCTTTGTCGCCGGGCCGTGGGCATCGGTTCCGTCGGTGGAATAAAAGTAGCGAAGCTCCTCCATAAGAGGCCTTATATCGGATCGGGCCTCCTATTCCAAGCAGGGAAAGTCTCCGGGAGTTATCTCAACTCAAAGCTAAGAAATCAGTTTCTGTGCTTTCAGCCAATCGTAAACGCGATCGAGCCAGCCTTCGGGGGCGTGCGGGTAGTTCGGGCCAAAACCAAAGCCATGTCCACCGCTCGGATATTCGTGCAGCGCAGCAGGGATACCGGCAGTTTGCAGGGCGGCGAAAAAGAGACGGCTGTTCTCAATCGGAACCGCCAGATCGTCCAGGGAATGAACCAGGACCGTCGGAGGCGTTTGCGGATTGACCTGCTTCTCGTTGGAGAGATTTTCGACCAAAGCAGGATCAGGATCAGGGCCAAGGAGGTTGAGCTTGCTACCGGCGTGCGTGATGCCGTCCTGGAAGGTAACGACAGGATAGACCAGCACGGCGAAGTCAGGGCGACAACTGGGGACGTCAGCCGGATCGGTTGCCTCAGCATTGCCGCCATCGAAATGGGTTGCGAAGGTCGAGGCGAGATGTCCCCCGGCGGAAAAGCCCATGATCCCGATTTTCGCCGGATCAATGTTCCATTCCGAGGCACGACTGCGCACGAGCCGCAGGGCGCGCTGGGCATCCAGCAATGGGACCGGATGGCGGTAGCCATGGATGGGGAGGCGATATTTCAGGACAAAAGCGGCGATGCCCCGGCTTTGAAACCATTCGGCTTCGTTGATTCCTTCGTGCTCAAAGGCGAGAAACTGATAGCCGCCACCGGGGCAGATGATGATGGCGGGAACCGCCCTGGCACTCTTCACGGGCAAAAAAACGGTAAGCGTGGGGATGTCGTCCGGCGTTGAGCCCAGGCTGTGGGGAGCGGAGCCCTTCCAGAGGGGCAGGACAGGAGCACTGGCAACGGGAGTTGTACTCATGGAAAGGGTCAGGCTGGAATAGTCAGGCCGCGGGCCCGCAAATGACCAAGGGCAATGACCAGCAACTCGTCGACCGAGGCGTAGCTGGAATCAAGCCGAAAGGCGTCCGCGGCGCAGGTCAATGGAGAGACCGCCCGCTGCTGGTCCAGGACATCGCGCTTTTGGATGACATCGGTCTCCCCCTGCAATTGGCGGCGCTGGGCCCGCACCTCGGCATTGGCATCAATATAAAATTTATAGGGCGTCTGCGGGAAGACAGCGGTACCGATATCGCGACCCTCCATCACCAGAGGAGCGTGGGCCGCAAGACCCTGCTGCTCGGCCACCAGAACACTGCGCACCGCGGGAACTTGAGCGACGAGGGAGACGGCTTCGTTGATCCGGGCTTCGCGGACATGGGGGAGGGGATCGAGCCCCGCGATACGGAAAGCGAGTTCGCCATTTTCAAGCCAGCTTTCGACCCCGGCATTGGCGATTTCGCGGGTCACGGCATCGATGTCCTTGAGCGGCGTCTGCTTTTCCTGCAAGTACCAGGTGACTCCCCGGTACATGGCCCCGGTATTGACATAGACATAACCGAGACGTTGGGCGAGTTTGCGGGAGAACGTGCTTTTTCCAGAAGCGGCGGTGCCATCAATGGCAATCACGGGGTGAGGCATCATGAGTAGCCAAGAAAAGCTGAGGGAAGCGCGGTTGGAAACTAAAAACGTTGTGCGGTATTTCTTTGTCGAGGTTTTGCGACTGATCTGCGGAGCGACGGCTGTCTGGAAACAAAGCGGTGACGTGGGTTCAGCAGGATTGACCCAGGGCATCGTCTATTCGATAATTAAACCATGTCCGTTGATACCCTATCGCCCGTGAAGTCATCGCCTACGCCCAAGCCCGCCGTTGCGGAGGCTCCGGCACGCACGGAGGTTCAAGCCCTTTTTGATCAGTACGTGGTACCTCTCGCGAATCGGGGACTGACCTTGGTGCGGGGCAAAGGGAGTTACGCCTGGGATGACCAAGGGCGGAAATATCTCGATCTTGGCGGTGGAGTCGCGGTGAACAGCCTCGGTCACGCGCACCCCGCGATCCGGGACACGTTGGCGCGGCAGGCGGACGTCCTCATCCATAGCTGCAATCTCTATTACAACGAGTGGCAGGGACGGCTCGCGCAACGGATCGTCGGGTTGACCGGGCCGGGCAAGGTTTTCTTTTGCAACAGTGGCGCGGAAGCCAATGAGGGCCTGATCAAGCTCGCGCGGAAATTCGGTCATGAAACGGGGCGTTACGAGATCATCACCACGCTCAACTCCTTTCACGGGCGGACCATGGCAACCCTTTCGGCGACGGGCCAGGACAAGATCAAGCATGGCTTTGAACCCTTGGTTCCCGGCTTTGTTCATGTGCCATTCAACGACCTGGCCGCCATTGAAGCGGCGATCACGCCGAAGACCGTTGC
Source organism: uncultured Verrucomicrobiota bacterium (assembly GCA_903863295.1). Lineage (GTDB taxonomy): Bacteria > Verrucomicrobiota > Verrucomicrobiia > Methylacidiphilales > UBA1321 > JABDGH01. Next base: position 16,455 of record CAIPBM010000188.1, read on the forward strand.
GGTGCAGATTGAGGGTATCCAAGGCGAAGGCGGAGTCTTTGTGGCGTCGCCGGAATATTTGCTGGGGCTGCGGGAATTGACCCGGAAGCACAACTTGCTGCTCCTGTGGGACGCGGTCCAGTGCGGTTATTTCCGGACCGGCCGGTGGCAGAGTTATCAGCGGATTCTGGATGGCGTGCCGGGCGGCGAGGACTTTGCTCCGGATGCGATTGCCATGGCCAAATCGCTGGGCGGAGGCTTTCCGATGGGAGCCGTCTGGATTCGGGAGCCCTACCAGAATGTCTTTACGCCCGGCAGTCATGGGACGACCTACGGCGGATCACCTCTGGCGTGCTCGGTTGCGTTGGCCATCCTGGATGTAGTCGAACGGGAAAAGCTCGCGCAAAATATCGAAGCGCGGGGTGAGCAACTCAAGCAGGGGCTCCAGGCGCTGGTAGGCACCCGGGGAATAAAGGAAATCCGGGGTTACGGCGGACTCGTGGGGATGGTCACCGAAGATGAACCGGCCAGTGTGGTCGCCAAGCTGACCCAAGCGGGTTTGATCCTGATTCCGGCGGCGAACAAGACCGTCCGCTTCCTCCCACCCCTCAACGTCACTGCCGAGGAAATTGGGGAAGCTCTGCGGATCGTTGAGAGCGCCTTGGCCTAGGGGAGACGTGCACCTCAGGGGTAATTTTTCTAATGACGACTTTCAATTTCAGGTTAGCATCAGTCATGCGCATGGGATGCTTGGGAAATCATCGGGTGATTTCTCATTCAGCGCTCTGGCGATCTAGTCACTTAAGTGACTGCCCGGTTCGCGGCTAATCGCTTCCTTCCTTAAAGAAAATTGATCCATGAAAAAAACGTTCGCACTTCTCCTCGCCTTGAATCTGGCCGGCTCTCCTCTTGAGCTCTGGGCCCAGTCGCCTCCACCGCCGCCCAACTACAATGCCCCCACGGGCTCGCAACCGATTCTCTCCCCGGCAGATCTGGATACGCTCGTTGCGCCCATCGCCCTTTACCCGGATCCACTCGTGGCCCTCATCCTACCGGCCTCCACGGTTCCGACGGACATCGTGCTGGCCTCGCGGTATCTGGCCAATAATGGCGATCCGAACCAGATCGACGCCCAACATTGGGACCCGAGCGTGAAGAGCCTCGCCCGTTATCCCGACGTCATCAACATGATGAATGAGAATCTCGACTGGACGAACCAGCTTGGCGCAGCGGTGATTGCCCAGCAGCCCGATGTGATGACGGCGATCCAAGCCCAGCGCGCCAAGGCCAACGCCCTTGGTAATCTCAAGTCGACTCCGCAGCAAACGGTCATCGTCGAGAAGCAGGTCATTCAAGTGGTGCCTGCCGATCCTCAGGTGATCTACGTGCCGCAGTATAACCCGCAGGTGGTCTATGTTGAACCGGCACCCGTGGTCGCCCCATTGATCACCTTTGGCATCGGCTTCGCCATGGGAGCCTGGATCAGTAACGGCTGCAACTGGAACAATAACAATATCTACGTGAACAACTGGGGGCCCGGCGGCTGGCACGGTTATAACAACAATTTTTACGGTGGTGGCGGAAACAACGTCACGATCAACAACAACAATAATACGACGATCAATAACAATAATTCGATCAACACCTGGAAGCCCAATAACAACCGGCCCCAGCCCCGACCAGTCTACAATCCGAATAACAACCGTCCGGGCGGAAATGGCAGTGGAACCTTGCCCGGCTTCAAACCACCGCCACCCGGCGGCTGGAACGGCAATGGCAACAACGGCGGTGGAAACTGGAATGGTAACAAGCCCGGCAATAATGGTGGTGGAAATTGGAACGGCGGCAACAAACCCTCGACCCTGCCCGGCAATAACGGATCCGGTACCTGGAACGGTAACAAGCCTGGCAACAATGGTGGTGGAACCTGGAATGGCGGTAACAAGCCCTCGACCCTGCCCGGCAATAACGGTAGCGGTACCTGGAACGGTAACAAGCCCGGCAACAATGGCGGCGGAACCTGGAACGGCGGCAACAAGCCGGAAAACAAACTCCCCGGAAGCAATGGCAGCGGAACCTGGAATGGTGGTAATAAACCTTCGACCCAACCGGCAAATAACGGCGGCGGTCAGGCCAAACCAAAGCCAAGCACGCCTTCGCGCGAGTCATTTACGAAACCCAGCGGAAATGGATATCGGGAACCGGGAACCAAGCAGGAGCCGGCAAACCGTCCCGCGCCGCAATCGCGTCCCGCGCCATCTCAGTCCCGCCCGCAGCAGCAATCCCGTCCCGCTCCCGCCCAGCAATCGCAAGGCGGCCAGAAGAAACTCGGCGGCGGCGGCGGTGGTGGCGGAGGCGGTAATGGTGGAGACCGCAAGCGGCCCGGACAGTAAGCCGAAACCAAGTGTCTTTTAACCGTCCCTAAGGCAGGGACCGGAGATAAGAAACCAAAGCGGCGATTTGTCGCTCATCATATTTTTGGGCAAAGCTGGGCATCTCTCCCTTGATTCCCTTTTTGATCATCACGGTGATGTAAGCATTACTGACCGGCAGCCGGTGCAGGTTGGGGCCTTCATCACCCGTTGCCTCATCGCCGTGGCAGAGTGAGCAGCTTTGCTCATAATCGTTCCGACCTTGATCGATCAGATCGGTGGTCGCCACGGGCGAAGAAAAATCATGGAACGATGATGAACTTGAGTCGGGCATGCTATTGATCAGGATCGAGGCCAGTCCAGCAGTGCCGCAGGAAATCACGACTGCCACCAAGGCCCAGCCAAGGGCTTTGACTTCAAAAGACGAGTTCATCTCAGGAATTGAGTACCAACTCGCCGCCCCAATAACCGGCTCCCGCCATGAGTCCAGTGACGAGGAAAAGGACGGTCAGATAAATGGCCAAACCCGTGCGTGAAGCTGGATCACCGACCAATCCCCGCCAGGTTCCCAGCCCCACCAAACCCGCAAAGGCGGGCCAGACGAAGAGATGATGCAGCAACAAGGCGTCATGTCCCCAGGGGTTCCCGCGAGTCATCAGCATCCCGGAACAGACGGCGGGGATGGTACCGAGTGCGCCGAGGATGATGGTGAAGCGAGCTGCGGCATGGAGCTGGGTCTTTAGGGAAGACATCCTCGGGCTGAGGAATTCCAGTCCCTCAAAGAGGAGAGAAGCCAGGGTCAGGGCGATGGGGAAGTGGACGCTGGCTCCATGCAGCCGCGACCACAGGGCGGGATCGATCGTGATCACGGTGGTCGAAGCTAGGCCAGGGTTGAATCGATCAACGCGAGATGATGGTCGACCTCCGTGTAATTCACACTGGTCAAGCCGAGTACACTGCGGAGCTGCCCGGCGGGGACGACCATCGGCCCTGGTTTCGAGGCGGTGCCAGGCGCAGGCTGGGGGAAAGCCGTGGAGCGGGCCGTGTGAAAGGTGATGTTGCCCTCAATCTTTTGCATCGTTTGGTGGATGTGACCGTTGAGGACGGTGACGGAACCGAAGCCCTTGAGCAGGTCGAGCGCCTTGGCTCCATCGCTGGTGCCCCAACCCCACTGAGGATAAATTTCCCAGAGCGGGACGTGGGCAAAAACCACAATCGGCGTGCTGCTTGAAAGCGCGGCAAGGTCTTTTTGCAACCAGTCGAGCTGATCCTGACCCAGAATGCCGAGGCTCTGCTCCGATTTACCAAAGACGTTGACCAGACCAATGAAATGGACGCCCTTTTGGTCAAAGCTATACCAACCGTGGCCGAGCGTTCCCTTTCCGAAGCGATCCAGGTAAAGCGCGCCGTTGTCGCTCAGGATGTCGTGTTCACCGGGGACGTAGAAGACCTTCGAGGCATTGGCGGTCTTGAGCAATTGCTCCACCGTGTCGAATTCGTCAGCTTGGGAAAGATGGCTCAGGTCGCCGGTGTGGAGGATAAATTCAGGTGCCTTGGCCAGGCCATTGATCCGCTTGATCGCCTCCTGAAAGGTGCCAATGACATCGGTATTGGCGGGCTTCTTAAAGCCGATGTGGGTGTCGCTGATTTGCACGAAATTGAGTTCCGCTGTCGCAAGTGCACCGGGGTTGTTGAGCGCATCGCCCAGGGCGCGGGAAGTCAGAATGCCACCGGAGATGGAGCAGACCACCGCCGTGCCGGCCCAGCCCATGCACTTGAGAAAGCCGCGCCGGTCAATGCCATCGCGGCTGGTATCGTGGAGAATAATGTCGTTGTGCTTCATCGGAATTTGTCCTGTTTTTAAGAGTGAAGGTTTGAGATGCTAAAAGCCCGTTATGGGCCTTCCTGATGCACTACCTGCAGCAGCCCTTCTTTATTCCATGAATAAAAAAAATCTTTTCGGGAATAAAACCGGGGGGAATGAGGTATCTCTATGGTGACGCAATTTCGAACCTGCAGGAGGCCATCTGGATCAAGTCAACTTTGAGCAGATCTTCCTGCCGCATCTGGATGCCGCCTACAATCTCGCCCGCTGGCTCCTGCGTAACGACCAGGATGCGGAGGATGCCGTGCAGGAGGCCTACATGCGCGCCTACAAGTCCTTCTCCCGCTTTCGCGGCGGGGACGGCAAGGCGTGGTTCATGACGATTTTGCGCAACGTCTGTTACACCATGATCAAGAAAACACGAGGCACGGAGATGCCGGAACCTTTTGACGAGGATATCCATTTGCCCGTGGGCGAAGCGGAAAGTCAGGAAGCGTTTCGACAGAAGGCCAATGCCGAGAGCCTTCACGCTGCGCTCGAAAAATTACCGGACGAGTTCCGGGAAATCATTGTGCTGCATGATCTCGAAGGGCTCGCCTACAAGGAAGTCGCCACGGTCGTGGGTATTCCCATCGGCACGGTCATGTCGCGGCTGGCCCGGGCGAGGGGACGATTGCGGTCGGAGATCATCGCGGCGGAAGCCAGGGAGTCTTTCTTATGAACCATGACGAAGCGGCCCGATTGCTGGGACCTTATCAGGATGGTGAACTCGACCTGGCTACCTGCCTCAAGCTGGAAGAGCACCTGGCTGGTTGTGCGCTTTGCCAGAAGACACTGGCTGGTCAAAAGGAGCTCGTCGAATTGATCCACGCAGAAACGCCGCGTTACAAGCCTTCGCCCTTTCTCAAGACGCGCCTGGAAGCTGCCTTGCGGGCGGAGAAAACTTTGCCCTCTGCCAAGTCATCGTGGAATCCCGCCGCGCTCGCGTGGATGTATTCCGGCATGGCGACTGCGGTCATGGCCTTACTGGCGGTTGGGGTTTTCCTCACACAAGGTATGCCGGAAGTGGATCGGGAAGCGGTGGCGAATCATGTCCGCTCGTTGCAGGCCAATCATCTCATGGATGTCGCCTCAACCGATCAGCATACGGTCAAACCATGGTTCGCGGGGCGGCTGGATTACTCGCCGCAGGTGGTGGACCTGGGGGCATCCGGCTACCCGTTGATCGGCGGACGGCTCGACGTTCTGGATCATCGTGATGTCGCCGCGATCATCTATCAACGGCGCAAACACTACATCAATCTTTTCATCTGGCCCTCGGATGCGGAGTCGATTCGCAGCGGCCTTTTCACCCGGGACGGTTATCACGTCATCGGGTGGACCAAGGCGGGCATGAACTATCTGGCCGTCTCTGAACTGGGCGAAAAAGAACTCCGCGATTTTGTCGGCATGATCCAGGCGCAGACGGTGGAATCGCGACCGGGCGAGTAAGCTGCCTGAATTGCAGATTATTTGGCGTTGGGCGACTTGTAGATTTGATCGAAGACGCCGCCGTCGCCGAAGAATTCTTTCTGGATGGTGCCCCAGCCACCGAAGAGTTCACCGACGGTGAAGAGCTTGATCGTGGGGAATTGGCTGGCGTACTTGGCCTGCACATCCGCTGCGCGAGGGCGGTAGTAGTTGCGGGCGATGATGTCCTGGCCTTCGGGCGAGTAGAGGTATTTGAGATAAGCGGTCGCAACCTCGCGGGTGCCATGCTTGTCGACATTCACGTCAACCACGGCGACAGGAGGCTCGGCCAGAACGGTCTGACTGGGATAGACGATCTCAAATTGTCCGGGGTTAAGTTTGTTCACGCTGAGCAAAGCTTCATTTTCCCAGGCAATGAGCACATCGCCTTGGCCGCGCTCGACGAACGTGACGGTCGATCCGCGTGCGCCGGTGTCGAGGACCTTGACGTTTCCGTAGAGGCTTTTGACGAAGTCGACCGCCTTCGCCTTGTCACCGCCGGAGGTCTTGAGCGCATAGCCGTAGGCACCGATGAAATTCCAGCGGGCACCGCCGGAGGTCTTGGGATTGGGCGTGACGACTTCAATGCCCGGCTTGATCAAATCCGGCCAATCCTTGATCCCCTTGGGATTGCCTTTGCGGACGAGAAAAACGATGGTCGAGGTGTAGGGCGAGCTGTTTTCCGGAAGAAGCGTCTGCCAGTTGGGCACAATCAGATGACCGTTGGTGACCAAGGCATCGATGTCCGGCGCGAGGCCGAGCGTGACGACATCCGCCGCCAGGCCGTCAATGACCGCCCGGGCCTGCTTGCCCGAGCCGCCGTGCGATTGGCTGATGGTGACGTCGTCGCCGTTTTGCTTTTTCCAGTAGGCGGCGAACGCCTGATTGTAATCCTGGTAAAGTTCGCGCGTGGGGTCGTACGAGACGTTGAGGAGAGCAACGCTTTTGGCAGGGGCAAGCGAGATGCTAAAGCTGAGCGCCAGAGTGATAAGGGAAATGGATAAGAGGGTTTTCATATAAAGTCTATATTGTCGCTAGACTTCTTCAATTAGAGCGTTATGTCAAGCGATGCTAAAGTGCAGTTACAAAGATTTTCAGCACAAGGCATTGTTCATGAGTGACTTTTGCAGGGAAAAATATTTAGTTTATTCCATGTATATCTCACCCCTTCTCCAAACGATCTTCCTGCTGATCGCTTCCAACACCTTCATGACCTGCGCCTGGTATGGGCATCTCAAGTATCTGGAGAACCGGTCGCTTTGGCTGGTCATTCTCATCGCCTGGGGCATCGCCTTCTTCGAGTATTGCTTTCAAGTGCCCGCGAACCGAATCGGGTTCACGGTGCTGGATGGTTATCAATTGAAGATACTTCAGGAAATCATCACCCTGGTGGTCTTCGTCATTTTCGCGAAGTTGGTGCTGGGTGAGGATTTGAAATGGAATTACATGGTTAGCTTTGCATTGCTCGGCGGTGCGGCCTGGTTTGCCTTCGCGTTTAAATCGAGCTGAGATCGAGAACGCCCGGATTGCTAATCCAGCTGCTGTCCGCTATGTTTGACCTTCCATCATGTCCACTTCTTCTGCCAAGTACCGCGGCACCTACACCGCTCTCATTACTCCCTTCCGCGATGATCGCGTCGACGAAGCCGCCTTTACCCGCTTGCTGGAGCAGCAGGTAGCCGCCGGGATTGATGGCGTGATTCCGGTCGGAACGACGGGTGAATCGGCGACGCTCTCCACCGAGGAACATCTCCGCGTCATCGAACTAGCCGTGCAGGTGGTCAAGGGGCGCGCCCAGGTTTTTGCCGGGACCGGCTCCAACAGCACGACGGAGGCCCTTTATCTGACCCAAAAGGCAGAGAAGCTCGGCGCGGACGGCTTTCTCATCGTGGCTCCCTACTACAACAAGCCCACACAGGCTGGGGTTTTTGCCCATTATGCCAAGCTGGCGGAGAGCACCTCCCTTCCGATCATCACCTACAGCATTCCGGGACGATGCGGGATTGAAATCGGGATCGATACGATGGTGAACCTGGCCGCAAAATATCCCAATATTGTCGCGATCAAGGAAGCGGGCGGCTCAATCGAGCGCTTCAGCCAGTTGCGACAGGCCTTGCCCGACAAGATTGCCATCTTGAGCGGCGATGACTCGATGACCCTTCCTGCGATGTCCGTGGGGTGCGTCGGGGTGATCAGTGTGGCTTCGAATTTAATTCCGAAGGAAGTGGGCGACCTAGTTCGCGCGTTTCTGGCAGGGAACGCGGCTGAAGCCGAGAAGATTCATCGTCGGCTTTACCCGATTTTCCGCGATCTGTTCATTGAATCGAATCCCGTACCGACCAAGGTTGCCCTGGCCAAGCAAGGCTGGATGACGGAAGAGGTGCGGCTGCCGCTCGTGCCCTTGCAACCAGCGAACCGCGCGAAGCTGGAAGCGACGCTGAAGAGCCTCGGGCTTTAGGACTTTCCCCTATGAGTACGGACAAGACCAAGGTAGTGATCGTCGGGGCCAAGGGCCGGATGGGCGAGGCGTTGATGCGTCTGGCGAAGCAGGATCCGAAGCTTGAATTAATTGCGGGCATTAACCGAGGCGACAATATCCTTGAGGTGATCGACCGGAGCGATGTGCTGATCGAGTTTGCGAATCACTCGCTCACCGCTGATCTGGCCAAGATCGTGGCAGACCATGGCAAGGCGTTCGTCATCGGCACGACTGGACATACCGCGGAGGAGAGGCTGGCCATTGATGCCGTGGCGAAGCGTGTCCCCATTGTCTTTGCGCCGAATTTTTCCGTGGGCGTGAACTTGCTCTTTTATCTGACCCAGTTGGCCGCAGAGACGCTGGGTGAAAATTACGATCAGGAAGTGGTCGAGATGCACCACCGTCTGAAGCTCGATTCTCCCAGCGGCACGGCA
>CAIPBM010000189.1 GCA_903863295.1 uncultured Verrucomicrobiota bacterium
ATTTTGAGCGCCGCATACCGGTCCGGGCGGAAAAACGATCCTTCGACGATCAGCAGGCAAATGACAAAATCTTCCGTTACCAGCAGGTGTGGACAAAAAAGCAGGAATGTCCAAAGCAGTCCCTGGAACTGAGTCGAAAGATTGATCCGGCCCATCAGCCGCACAATCAACAAGACCAAGGTCATTCCTTCAAAGAGCCAGCGGCTGGCCATGAAGATATTGGCGTTTTGGGCCGGGAAAAGAATCGTCAGGCAGGAGGTCAGGTTCGTGCTGATGCCTGGCACCAATCCGGGACGCATAAACGGCGTCATGTCCGCCTGGCAATAGTGGTTGAGGATCCAGAGATAATCTCTCAGCCCGGAGACGACACCGCCATAATGCCCTACCAACAAGAGCCAGGTCAGGACGAAGCCGAATCCGGCAATGATCAGCGGTTTCCATGCCCTCTCTCCGGCCAGCAGCGCCGCCAAAATCAAAGCGACGCTCGGCTTGATCGCCATGAAGTAGAGCAACAAGCCCAGAAGGATCTCTCCGCTGAGATTCCAACGCCCTTTATCGGTCGATCGTTTTTTCAACAGCACCATGCTTGCCGCCAGAAGAGACGTCGTGATGATCGCCGTCTGCCCCATGAGAAAAATATCGAAGAGCACGTACCCGCAAAACGCCGCCAGAAGGGCCCCGGCCTGCACAGAGTTCTTCACCCGCGGCAGGAGGTAAAATGCGGTCAGCAGGACCAGTAATACCGCGTTTAGCAACGTGACCAGAAAGTAGGCCCACCCGGGCGTCATCCCGAGTAACGGCAGCGTCATGACCAACGTTACCGGGGAATAAGCGTGAGGCAGACCAGAGGCCATCCGGGGAAACCACAACTTCACCATCTGCTCCTGGTCATCCAGTCGGTAGGGATGCGCGACGCTCTGGTGCCAAATTTGCTGAAGATAACTGAGATGCAGTGCGAAATCTTGGGTGCCGAAATTCTCCGTTCCGGGAATGAAAACGATCCCGAAGGGTACTCCGGCAGGGCGCGTACCCGACCAAAATTTGGGCATCAGCCAAACGGCCAGAAGCGCCGCCATGATCGCGAAGCAAAGTACAAGGCGTCGTAGTCGAGGTAGCATGAGGGGTATAAACTAGAGGCTTGCCTGCTGGCGGTCACCATCCAAGAGCATCGAAACAAATGCCGCCAAAGGTTCGATTAAATTACATTCTGGTAACATCTTTTTTCTTTCCGCCATTACTATCGACAAATGGCCCTCCGCCTCTTACCTACGGAAGGTCTTTTTACTCATGGAACTTAATCCCGCGCAACGTCACGAATCGACAGAGGAACCAAAACGTTCCTTCGTCGCCGATTTCCTGATCCTGGCCGCCATCATTACCGGGATTTTCAGCATGATCGAAATGGGGCGCGAGTGGCATCACCCCTTCCAGAGCAAAGTCGATATCGATCTTTCGCCCTGGTACCTGCCTTACTATACGATGCTCTCGTTTCTGCGCGGAGCCGTTGCTTATGTCCTCTCGATTCTCTTCACCTTCTTCTATGCGCGTTGGGCCGCTTACGACCGGCAGGCAGAACGCTTTCTCATTCCCTTGCTCGATATTTTACAGAGCCTCCCACTCTCCGCCTTCCTCGTTCCCATCGAATTGGCCCTGGTGGCCATCTTCCCCCACAGCAATATAGGCATCGAGTTAAGCTGCATCATCGTCATTTTCACCGGCCAAGTCTGGAACATGACCTTCAGCTTTTATTATTCGCTCAAGGCGCTACCCGCCGATTTTCAGTTTGTCGGCAAGCTCGCCCGTTTCACCCCCTGGCAAAAATTCACCCAGATCGAGATTCCCTTCGCCACCAAGGGGCTCGTTTACAACAGCATGGTCTCCGTCGCAGGTGGTTGGTTTTTCCTTTCCATCATCGAGGCCTTTCAGATCGGCGACCAGGATTACCGGGTCAAGGGTGTCGGCTCCTACATGAGCGTGGCGCAGGAAAAGAATGACGGTTGGGCGCAAGTCTATGCCGTGATCGCCGTGGTCATCATGGTCGTCGCCATTGACCAACTGATCTGGCGTCCTCTCATTGTCTGGTCCAATAAATTCAAAATCGAAGATACCGAGTCCGAGTATCATGATCGTTCCGCCGTACTTCGCTATTTCAGCCGCTCACGCATCGCCAATTGGATTCATGACGCGTTCAAGCGCCGCATCCGTCGCAGGACGATTATTCCCGTCGTTAAAGTCACGCCTCGTGAGCCAAGCGCTCTTTCGCGGATGGTTTCTGCCATCCCCTGGCGCATCATCTTTTCCATCATCGCCATCGTTCTCCTGGCCTACGGCGCGGTGAATATCTTCAAGTTGCTCTGGGAGGTAACGATTACCGAGTGGTTCCAAATCGTCCGCGATCTCCTCCTTACCCTCACCCGCGTCCTCGCTTCCATTCTCCTCAGCACCCTCATTGCCGTCCCTCTTGGCATCTGGATCGGCTCCAATCCACGCTGGGCCCGCTACATCATGCCCCTGACCCAGATCGCCGCCTCGTTCCCCTCCCCGCTCGTCTTCCCCAATCTCGTCATCCTCATCTACCTGCTCCACGGCAATCTCCAGTGGGGTTCGGTCTTATTGATGATGCTGGGCACCATCTGGTATATTCTCTTTAACGTCATTTCGGGGGCCAGCGCCATCCCCCAGGATCTCCGCGCCTGCACCATGCTCACTCATTTGCATGGCTGGCAGAAATGGCGCACCCTCTATCTCCCCGGTATTTTTCCCGCCCTGACCACCGGATGGATTACCGCTGCCGGTGGCGCATGGAATGCGAGCATTGTCTCGGAATATGTCCAGTATCATGGCACCACCCAAATGGCCACCGGTCTTGGGGCCTTGATCTCCGATGCACAAGCCACCAATAATTTCCCCAAGCTCTCTGCCGCCATTCTGGCCATGGCGCTGTTCGTTGTCTTCTTTAACCGCTTCGTCTGGAAACGACTTTCCGCCATCGCCCAGGAACGTTATCAATTGCTGACCTAACACCACCCCCGCTTATGTCCACACTTACCCCGCCCACCCCACCCATCGTGGAATTGATCGGAATCAACATGAGCTTTGGCGAAGGTGCCGACCAAAAGGTCAAAATCCTCGACGACATTAATCTCACCGTCCAGGAACACGATGTCATGGCCTTGCTGGGACCTTCCGGCTGCGGAAAATCGACGATCATGCGAATCTTCTCAGGCCTGATTAAGCCCACCAGCGGCACGGTCAAATACCGGGGCGAGGCCCTCCATGGGGTCAATCCCGGCGTCGCCATGGTCTTTCAAAATTTCGCGCTTTTTCCCTGGCTCAGCGTCCGGGAGAACATCCTGCTTGGCCTTGAGAATTCATCCTACTCGCCGGAGGAAAAGGAGCAGCACTTTCAAAAGATCATCGAAATGGTGGGCCTGGATGGTTACGGCGATGTCCTGCCCAAGGAACTTTCCGGCGGAATGAAGCAACGCGTTGGCATCGCCCGTGCCCTCATCATGGAACCTCAAATTCTCTGCATGGATGAGCCCTTCAGCGCGCTGGACGTCTTGACGGGTGAAACCTTGCGGAATGAAATCGGCCGGATTGCGACCGATTCCGCCGCCGGTTTCAAGAGTCTGGTCATTGTCACGCATAACATCTCGGAAGCGGTCTATCTCGCCCGCAACATCGTCGTCCTTGCCGCCAACCCCGGTCGCGTCCAAAAGATCGTTCCGAACACCCTGCCCTATCCGCGCGATCCAGCCAGTCCCGCCTTCCAACAACTCGTCGCCCAGATTCATGCCATTCTCACCAATTCGGTTCTTCACGATGAACCTTCCGTCGTGGAGCCTGAAGTGACTCAACCTGAGAGCGTCGAGGATGAAGCCTACGCCCCGCTGCCTAACGTTACCCTGGGAGAAGTCATCGGTCTGGTCCAGATGCTCGGCCCCGATCAGGAAAGCCTCTACGGTCTGGCCACGCGGTTGAAAAAGGATTTCAGCACCTTCCTCTCCGTGGTCAAAGCCGGAGAATTGATCGACCTGATTGAAACCCCGGGCCAATCCGCGCGCCTGACCAAGGCCGGCGTCGCCTTTCAAAAAGCCGAGCCCAAGCAGCGTAAGAAACTGATGCACGATCTCCTGCTCGACCTGAAAATCTTCAAGCATATGGCCGACCTGATCGACGAGTCCGACCATAAAGAACTACCCGAGGAAGAAGCGCTGCGGGTTCTCGCGGAAATGTTTCCCAATGAACGGCCCAAAGTCTTGTTCAAGCAGCTCGTCAGTTGGGCACGTTACGCGGAACTCTTTTCCTACGATCCCCGCCAGGCCATGCTCAAGCGCTTCGAGAAAACCTATCTCGGAAAACCTCCCGCCTCCCGCCTAAGAGACGTCGGCCTGTAGAGCAATTTAAAACACCGCGCATAGTCTACAGATTGGGATCGAAAAACCTGAAAGACACCTCTGCAAGCCAGAGGCTTGCCATCACCCTAGCCGGTGGTAAGACCGCATCAGCGGTCGCCACCACCGGAATATGATTCTTTGTCCAACCGACCCCGGCGGGGGTCGCACTGCAGCGTCACCCCTTCGGGGTGCAGGTCTTGGATATTCATTTCCGGTGGTGTCACCTACTACCGTAGGCTCAACCACCGGCTAAGGTGGTGGCATTCCTTCAGAATGCCGCAAACAATCGAGCCACTTTCGCAGAAGTCTGTGATATGTTTTGATCATTCGGCGCCCAAGCGCCTACCTTGGGCTGAAAGCTTGCCAGCCTTACTGCTGAGCTGCCGATTCCGGAGGAGCCACCCAAGGCCGTAAAACCATCTGGGCAGCGTTTGCTCCAGTTGCGGGTTGAAAGTGAACATCAACCGCCCCCGTCTCATTTAGCGCCCAAGCCCGGCAAGCATCGGGAAGCTTCGGAGCATCCGTCGCGTTACCCTGCCGGTCGCGCGGTGGTATCTGGATCCAATCCCTCACCCCCAATGACCTCAGCCAATCCGAACTCGGAGGCGGCTCCGCTCCCATGACCAGTACATCTGCCGCCAGGTGAGGATTGGCCGCCAACAAATCCTTCTGAACTTCCGGCCCAATCTTTCCTGCCCAAAGCAGCGTCCCGCCCCCCGCATGGAAGAGCAGCACCAAGGCCCGGTCCTCTGCATGGCTTTCCCGACTGTCACCATCGGGATGAAGCACCTCCACGCTGCCCCCGCCTCCGAGGTCGAAGCTCTGCCCTTGCTGCCATGATTCCGCTGATCCTCCCGCCAAGGCAATCGTCTCCGGCATCGTTTTTTCGAGGGGAGACTTCGTCGTCAGCACCGGCAAGACTAACCTCCTGGGATGAAAGTCCCGGACAATGAGACTTGCGCCTCCATTATCAGGCCCACTCAGTTGCGCGAGAATAAGTCCATCAAGCCGGTTGATCCCGTAAAATTGGAGAAGATGCGTCGTGCTGGTTCGCGCCGGAATTTCACGTCCCGTATTCATGAGCCACGTGCTCCCGCTGGTTCGCACCAAAAGACACGCGCTGTCCTGCAAGGGCGCGACAACAAAGGATGGCTCAGGCGAAGCGAGCGTTCGCAGGTCAGGCACATTAAGCGAAGCCCCCGGTTGATGCGCCAGCCACCCAACCACGGAGATCAGAATTTTCGCCAGAAGCCAGTTTGAGTTGTTGAATAACGCTGCAAGCTGGGGACTGAAAATCGAGACCGCCACACTGATGGTGCCGACAATCGTGATTAATCCCGCCATCGGCACAACCAGCAGATTGGCCAAAACCGAGATGGGCGTGATTTGATGGAAGTCGATCGCGGTGATCGGTTCGCTGATGATCGTCGCGGCCACCGAGGTGGCCAGCAGGGCGCAGAAAAAGTACCAGCCCTTCTCTTCAAACTTTTGGGCAGAGGTCAGGAGATCTCGCGGCAAAAACGGGTCAGCTTCGAATATCCAATCGATTAATCGAAGGAGTGGCGGCGCGACCAGGATAAGGGCCAGCACGACGCCAAACGAGAGTTGTGCACCGGGATCGAACAACATCGGCGGATTCCAGATGAGCATGGCGATGAAGGCCAGCGACCAGCATCCAAGGGCGTTGAGAGGACGCCCCATCCGCCAGGCGGCCAGCACCGCCAGCGCCATCACCGTCGCCCGAATGGCGCTTGAAGGTGACCCGGTCAGCAGGCAATAAAGCAAAATAAGCGGAGCCAGCGTCCAGGCCCAACGCCAGCGGACGAAACCACAAAGTTGCAGCAGGATCATCGCGACGACAATCATCTCGGCAATATTCTGTCCACTGACGGCAAAGACATGGAGGGTGCCCGTGCGACGGAAGTCCTGCTCGATGTCCACCGGGATCTGCTGCCGGTATCCAATCAACATTCCGGCCAAAAAATCGGCCATGCGCGGATCGTCCTCCAGTCCCAGTTGGAGTTGCCCATAGGCCCAATCCCGGGCGCGAAACGAGAGCTTCTGCCACCAATTACCACCTCCGGTCTCGATCCGTTGCCAGTTCGATGAAGCAATCGAGGCATGATAGTAAATGCCTTGCGCGGCTTCCCAGGCATTGTAGTCGAGCTCACCGGGGCAGAGCGGAGCCTCCACCGGAACCAGGGCGCTGGCAAATTCGATCCGGTCACCACATTGCAATTCTTTCGCCGGACCGATCACGGTGCAGCGCACCTCGCCTTGAGCAGGTTGCCAGGGCGCATCCACCGCTGCTCCAAAAAGTCGTCCTCCCGTGGGTCGCCACGCTTCCATCTCCAGAACGAAAGAGGTGCGATCCATGGCACGGCGCGTGATGCGGGAGGAAAGTTGCGCCGTCGGTTCT
Source organism: uncultured Verrucomicrobiota bacterium (assembly GCA_903863295.1). Lineage (GTDB taxonomy): Bacteria > Verrucomicrobiota > Verrucomicrobiia > Methylacidiphilales > UBA1321 > JABDGH01. Next base: position 6,820 of record CAIPBM010000189.1, read on the forward strand.
TCGATGATCGTCCCTCGCCACTGGGTTGTCGGGAATGTTTTCTCCTCCGGTAAAAGCCGCAGGTCATCGCGCGCAATTGAACTGCTCATCAGCAGCGTGTGGACAAGCCCGGCGCCAGTCACCACCAAGTAAAATGCGAACAGGGACGCCTTTTCTCTCCGCCCCAAGACCAGCCACAAGAGCATGAGCATTCCAAAGGCGAAGAGGGAAAGCCTGAGTGAAATCCATCCATCCAATCCCATCAGACACCCTGTCGCGAAGGCGATGCTCACCGAAAAAAGCGGAGCGCGAAGGGAAGTCATTTCCCTCTTCAGGTAGAGAAGAATTAACCGTTAGGCGAGGCGCTTTTGCTCAGACCCAGTCCCTCTTCTCCATTCAATAGCTCAAAATGAACGGCCCCACTTTTCTCACCGCCTCGGATAATCCCGACTTCTGCCGCACCGCCATCAGGCTTGCCCGCTGCACGTCGGCCAGGGCATGGGGAGCGTCTCCACTTTGGAGCGCCTCACGGTAAAACGCCTCCATCAGGTCGGCCGTCACCGCGTCCTCCACGGGCCACAGCGTCATCAACAAGTTTTGTGTTCCCGCCTGGGCAAAACCACGGCGCAAGCCCAGAACTCCCTCCCCGGCTTGGGCCTCGCCGCTGCCCGTATCGCAAGCTGAGAGAACGACTAGCCAGGTGTGATCAAGATTCAGGCTGGCGACCTCCTGCGCGGTTAAGAGGCCATTATTCTCTGGGGGAGGAAACACTCCCTTCTTCCAGGCACTCAACGTCACCGAGGCGCCCGCTAACGCCAGCATACTTCGCGACATGGGTTGCCCCCCGACTATTCCCACGACATCCGTATCTGGTGAGGGGGGAAGACTCGGCCAGTCCTCGGAGGAAAGGTAAAGCCCATGCGTGGCGAGATGCAGAATGTAGGGAGAGTCCTGTTTGGCGAGGTTCTCCTTGCTGGCTTCAATGCCACGGTAGATCGTCGCGCTGAGGCCGTTCTCCTTCGCTTCCTGCATCAGGAATGTCGCTTCTCTCTCTGTGCCCGGCAATGGAGCCAGCAAATCATCCACATCCGCACGATGCTTGCCCGTCACTTTTTCCACAGGAGTATCGGGTAGCCGATCATAAGCGGGATTGGCAAAGATAACGAGTTGCAGATTCTTGCCCCCATTTGCCGGAACCACACGCGACCGTTCGAGCAAATCGCGGCCGCTCGAGACGTAATTCAGTTCAAAATCTTCGCCAAAGAAATGATCCTTCGGATCAAGCAAGGTGGCGAACGAGATAAAATTCAAGTTACTATCGGGACTGATGATAAGCCGATGAATGCCCTCCGGCAGTGCGGTCAGCACCGGGTCACAGAGCGACTGGAAGAGCCCATGCAGTACCATGGCCAGGGTGGCCTCGCGCACCCGCTTGCGCATATATTTTTGGTAGAGGCGAACTTGGGAATCGATCTCTGATGTGGCCACCAGGGGGAGCCACCGTGCGGGGCCATTCCGGGTTAAAACCAAGACGCCATAGGCAGGCTGCGAATTGAGTCGTCCGATGTAACGCCGGTAAGCCACGAACTCGACCAGCGCGGAATCCTCTGGCAAAGCTGCTTTCACCGCGCTCACCTCCGTCGCCAGCGCACGACGCGTCATGCCACTGCCGATTCCCTTCTCAGCGAGACTCGCCTCCAGGTCCTGCTCCTCTTTTTCCAGCCTCAACCGGTCTGCCGCGATTTCTGGCGAGTGAGGGAAAATGACACCTGACGGGTCGCCCTGCGCCTGCATTAACTGCGCCGAAAGAAGTCGCCTCTGTTGCATCAAAGCCTGCACCTCCGGATCACGCGCGGCCCGCACCACGGCCTCATCTTCCAGCAAGGAATCCAGGACCACGCCCTTGGTTCGCAACACGGCTTGAGCGAGCAAATCCGGGTCATCAAGCGCGGCCGGGAGCTCACACGGCTGCATGGTTTGCTCAAACCCAAACCGCTGACGCTCCGGCGTGAAGGCGAACACGCCATTGAGCTCCTTCTGCTGAGCCTCGATAACGTCCTTCGCCTGGGCTGCCGCCTCATCCCGTTTGCCTAATTCCAGTTTCAGATAAATGAGATCGGTCGCGATCTCCAGCGTATCGGGGTGGATTTCGCCCAAGGCATCGTCGTCAATCTTGAGGGCTTCCTCGTAAAGGGGTAGCGCTTCCTCAAGTTTTCCCTGGGCATGGGCGTGCCGGGCCAGGGCGGCGAGACTGTCCGCATATTCATGATGGGAGGTGCCCAAAGCTTTCCGACGAATTTCAAGCGCCTGCTGCAGCAACGGCGCGGCCAGGTCATACTTTTTCTGGCGATCATAGAGCA
>CAIPBM010000190.1 GCA_903863295.1 uncultured Verrucomicrobiota bacterium
CAACCTGATCCAGGATGTCCTCAGTTACAGTCGCGTGGTCAGCAGTGAACTCCCCCTGGAAACAGTCGACCTTGATAAACTCCTTCACGGCATCATCGATACCTATCCTGCCTTCGCTCCAGACAAGGCGGAAATTACCGTTCAAAGCCCCCTGCCCAGCGTTGTGGGAAATGAGGCGATGCTGACCCAGATTTTTTCCAATCTGATCGGGAATGCTGTTAAATTTGTTCCTCCTGGCGTGATGCCTCAAGTCCGGATTTGGGCGGAGCAGCGAGCCGCGTACATGCGTCTCTTGGTCAAGGATAACGGCATAGGCATTGAAGCCGATCAACATGAAAAGATTTTTTCCATTTTCCAGCAGGCAACCAAGAACTATGAAGGAACCGGCATCGGACTGGCTATTGTCAAAAAAGCTGTCGAACGCATGAACGGAAAAGTTGGCCTTGAATCAGAACTTGATCGGGGGACGACATTCTGGATAGAAATACCCGCAGGAAAAAAGTCATTGTGAGCCTGAAACCCATTCTTTATGCGGAGGACGACGAAAACGACACGTTTTTCCTGCAACGCGCCTTCAAACAAGCCGGCATCTCCCATCCCCTGGTCACACTCTCCGACGGACAAGAAGCCATCGATTATTGCCTGGGCCGGGGCCTTTATACCGATCGTATCGAACATCCCTTGCCGTGCCTGTTCCTGCTGGATTTGAACATGCCGAAAAAAACCGGCTTGGAAGTACTCAAGAGCATCCGGGCAGAACCCTCCGTACGCATCCTACCCGTGATCTTCCTGACCTCATCCCTGCAGGATTCCGATATTCATCGCGCCTACCTGAACGGCGCGAATGCCTATCTTGCCAAGCCTTCCCAGCCCGAAGCCTTGGTCGTCATGGCCAAGGCCATCCAGGATTTCTGGTTGAGCCAGAACCGCCTTCCCAAGAATCCGCCCGACCTGTGGGACGCATCCTCCAAATCCCACTAAACGGGCGCGCCCCCGCTCAATCGAGGGGCCTGATGCTGATTTAGGAATCTGCCGAGCCAAGTCGCCCTCATTCCACCCGCGTAACGGCCTCCGTCTTTTCCTATTCTTTGTTCTCGATTTTCCTGATCGACTCGGCCAATGTTCCCCTCCACCTGCTTGGACACACCTGCCTTGTGTTCAACAGGCTCAATCAGATCAAGGAGCTGTGGCCGAGTGGCTGAAGGCGATGGTTTGCTAAACCGTTGTACGGCCTTAAAACCGTACCGAGGGTTCGAATCCCTCCGGCTCCGCTTCCTCTGAAAAAGAGGACTGAAAAGGTCGAAATGACAATGCATGTGACAATAAGCAGCCAGAGGCGGCCGGAGTAGGCCTGAAACAGCCAAAAGAGCACTTCCTTGTAAAAGAAGCGTCCGCCACGAGGTAAATGTACCACTTCTCTGTACCGCTCGGTTCCGGTACTCAAAATGTGAACATGGGTGCCGATTTTGCCCCTGCCCGATGAATCTGTCCGATCCTGAATTTAGCCGAATTTAACCGGAATAAGCCAAATTTTGAGGCACTTACACGAGGCTTACCTCTGAAGCAGAAACCGAATCTTGCGGGACATACTCTCGCGGCCTCTGATAACAAAGCACTTACGACGAGATTATTTTGAGCGCAAATCAGCCCAGTTCGACGATCTGAAAGCACTTATGGAAAATAGGCTGCATCGTGGCAGGGGTGAAGCTGGACAAGTTGAAGATGTGAAGTTGTCCATTTTCTGGACATTGGCTCTCAGATAGAGAAGGTGTGAAATCTGAAGCCACTTTTGAGGCTGGCGCGGGCACTGCAGCGGTCTTGCAAGCGCCCGGCAACCCTATTGCATTCCCAGTTCTGGCGGCCTTCTGTTACAATGCCGCCGTCTTAGTGGGAATCAATTTTTAAGACGAAGACCAATTTTGTCGTAGCCAACCGGGTTCAGGTCTTTATCCCATCCTGGTTCAACGCTCGTTCTCAATTTCTCGGCCGACTCAGCGCGAGCAGTCTTCAACCTGTGTTCGGTTTCCTTGGTTACGACAAAGTTCTCAACGTGGCGATAGAGACGGTAGGTGCGGATGCACAAGAGGAATGCAAAGGTCGCCGCAGCATATCCCCCGAGGACCGTGATAGCCCGCGCTTCAACCCCGAAGTTTCCAAAGGTTAAAAATAGTCCCGCAACGACGATCAACCCACGAAGGAGAGTAGCCGTCAGCCAGGTCCGCTCTGCACAGTCACTCAATCGAGACAGCTTTTCAAAGTGCTCGGCTAGATGAGTCGATTTGAGACCGCTCAGGTTCCGCGCATCCTCTTTGACCTTTTGAAATTTTCCCATCAGCACATCCTGCATCAAAGATGCTGAGGCAAGACCCGCCAGTAGCGGGCCATGTATTTTTGAATCGAAGAGCGGGTCGATAAACCAAACGACCCAGGACACACAACCGGCAAGGGTGAACTGGACGAACGCCCCGAGTAACCCCATTGGTCTTGGACGTTCAAACCAGGCGCTCATAGCTAGCTAATATCGCCCGCTTTCTTCAGATCGACAAGGAACTTGACCATTTCATCGTAGACGCTCCGGGGCACGGGAATCTTACCGTCCACCTGGATGGAGGCAGGTCTGCGGAGCCTCAACTCTTCACCCTTGATCTCCTGACCATTGACCATCACGGCCTTGATCGGTGGGTTAGGGACATCTTGGAAGGCGTGCATGATGGTGTCCAAAACCGGGGTCTGCGCCCTGTCCTTCTTGCCGTTGAGCCACTTCAGTTCGATGCTGACCTGAAGATGCTTTGGATCGAAGTCGTTATCCAATCGCAATTCATCAGGTAATTCAGCCCCGGCAAGGCTCAGGATGGCCTTCAGAGGTTTCCAGTCGCTGGACAAGAGCGACATCCCCAACTTTTTTGTGGTCTTCGCCGCTCCGTCCTGAAGGGGGGCCTGCGGACTCGAATGCAGGGATGGGCTGATGACAACGCTATGAAGCGGCTTCAGGGTGCGGTCTTTGAGTCGCTTTTTTGTCGGCGGATCGGTGAGCTTCAGGTAGTTGTCCGCGTCCATCTCATGAGAGGCGTCTCGGAGCAGCCAGTTCAGATATTCCTCAAACGGCCCGAAGCGCAGGGCAAAAGATTGTAAAACGGCAACATGATTGTCGGTCACCCCGAAGAAGAGAAGGCCTTCATTAAATTCGGACGGCTTCTTTTTGTGCTCCGGGGCAAGGCTCGATAGAACATCGTATTCTTCCACATCATCGGCCACCCCAAGAATTAACTGACTGCGGCCGTGTTCATAAGTGTGAAACATGCCGCAAGTGAGGTTGCCGCATTTAGTCGTGCTATTCCAAACGCGGGCACTGTCGTTGTCCACCCCATGGCGTTGCTCACGTTGGACCGCGAACTTCAATTTGCGCCGCGCCGCCTGTAGCATCTCCTGAAGTGTCTTCGCTGAGGGGGTTAGGAAAGTGGCTTCCTTATATACCAGGTCTTTCTGGGCGGGCTTGATCACGGATCAAAAAGTAACGGATTGCCGGATATTTCCAACTTTAATAGCCGCTTAGGTTGTAAAAAACGCATTGCAAATAGGCCCGGATGCCATCTAGCAAGGACGTTTGACCGCCCGGGAAGGCGGGTCGTTTTTATCCTGGACGGTTCAAATCTGGCAACCCGGTCACAGCGTTTGTGCTCTTGGGTCTGGGGAAACGGCGATTTATATCGTCAACAAGCAAGAGGAAGTCTGACTCGCACGAGAGCGGCGGCACAGGGGCAAGGTTCAGGCGAGAGGCAGCAGCGTCAAAATATTGGCACGAGGTATCAAGAATCCACTTGAGGCTGTCAGGAGTAAGTTTCGATTCCGCAGCAAAATTTCGGTTCACCAGCTTTTCGTCGCGGTGGGCTATTACTTTGGAGCGATAGCGAAATAAAACCCGCCCTTTTTCCCACAACGCCGGGTAGCCAGGCTCGTCTTCAATGCCTGGAACCCTTCGCAAGGCGATTGATTTGGGGTTGGCATCAAAGAGAGACGAAAGATTGGTGATGTAAGCAACCCAAGCGGCGGGACCGATTACACCGAAGAAGTTCACATAGAAATTCAGCGCCCGGACAATATCAAGCCGCTGCCGGTGCTCACCATTTATTGTCCACCATACTTCGCGACACAATTTTGCCTGTACCAGAGTGCGACGCACGTCGTTAATCACCCCTTCCTCGGCGGTTGGCTTTTTAGTGGTCATTTCAGGTAATTGCTGCGCCAGCAGTTGGTGGCACCAACCTTTCAACCTCTGAGACTTGCTTCAGCGCATCAATCTCAGGCCCGGTCAGTTCCTCTCCCGAGACAGCATTGAAAACGGCTATCCGGGTGGAGTGCTTATCCGGGCTTTCGATATCAAACCACTCCTCGAGTGCGACAAGATCGCCGGAGGTGTGCTTGGCACCGTACCGAAACCACCGTTGGCCAGTAAAGTTGAAGGGAGAGGTGAGTGACTGAGAGAATCCCTCTTTGAAAAGAGGATGCTCACCCTTGCGATTGAGAGCTGTAAGTAACAGGCGATTATGGACGTGTTTCTCGCGCCACGCCCACTCAAATATTCCAGCAACCTCATGCGGCTGGAACCCTGTATAAAATCGCGGCGACCAGGTCGGAGGGGTGGCGTTCTTCAAACTAGCGTAGTTGAGGGCCTTGGCTTGTCGATTGATTGGGCCAAGGGCGCGGCGGTGCAACACGGCGAGACGTCCTTGATGCTGTAGAAGTAACCAAGCTAGCCCGAGGCCTCGGTAAACCCCTTCCTCGGCGCGCACGTCGGTAACCTCCTTCCGAGGGAACTGCGGCCGGGGCCACTTGGTAGCACCTGAATAGAGGAAACCGGAATCGAGGGTAACGACAAATTCAGGTGCCGGTCCCTTGAAGCTTTCAGCCGCCTTCACCCAAGCTTCCCCCAGCGTTTCAATCGGATCGGACTGTGCGCCGACTATGTAGCGAAGCGGCCATGGGTGATCCTTGAGTTGTGGGTGGTCGTTGGCGTCGGTCTTCTCGGTATATTCAGGGATCGCTATCAACTTCTCCCAGTCGGTACGCAGCTTTGCCGCCGTTAAATTTGACGTGACCATGATGGCCGAGATCACCTGGTCGATGGGAACATGCACCTTCCCATCTTCCGCTCCGCTTGGGAAAGTTACCAATGCCTCGGTTGGCACAACGATCAGATCGATCTGGTGCTTAGAGGCATTTCCCTGATAGTCGCAAATCACTCCACCCTGAAGCACCCGTACGGTATCTCCCAGGGCATTCTGTAAAAATTGCTGCCATACCCGCTCAATTTCCGCGCCTCGGTCACTTATCGAATCCAGCATTTTGGCTCCAAGAGCCTGCTGAAGCAGGCGTATGCGAATTTTATCGTAATGGCTTCGCAACTCTGCGGCTGCCCCTTTCTCGCCCTTTGCCGGGCGAAGAGAAGCCTCAATATTTTCGTAAATCGCACTGACTGACATTGGGATGTACTTCCAATTTTTCTCGGAAATGTCATCGCACAGATGTTCCGCGCTTTTTGCCAAAATGATCAGTGAAGGGACAGATTTCAGGCGATGGACTCCGTCAACTCTGACCTGATGAGTCTCGGAGGCCAGCTTGTTGAGTGCTACCGCCACCGGTCGAAGGTCAATAAGATCGTCTCTCTGCAGCAATTTGGCAGACTCTTCCATGACGTGCTTCAACGCCTTTTCGAGTAAGGATTCGGTTTCTGCATTCATACGTTTATCGGGCGAGATAGGAAGCTCTTGCCTGAGGGCACGGTGGGAGCATTCTTGATCTATGGAAAATCTACAGCGTTACGAGCATGTATTCGATGAATCATTTGAGAGCCAGCTTCCAGAAAAGATGAAGATACGCTCAGAAATGGGCTATGAGCTTGTTACCGTCTTTCCTTCCCCAGCGAAACATGCACGCCATGAGTCTGGAGTTGATTTGGCTTTCTTTCTTTTCTGGAAGCGACCGGCCAACTAAGGCTCTCCAATTCACCTGCCTATGCCGGTCTTTAGTATTTGTCATAACTTTCGGCGTGCATGGACGTTTTCAGTCAGCGATGCTCAGTCTGGGCGTCTGAGCAGTTCATGGGCCGACTGGCTGAACACAAACGGCTACCCTCGGAACTCTCTGACGAGGATCTACGCGCCATCGCGCAACACTTCCTACCCTCGGCCTCCAGCGGCATGATCAAAACGCTCACTGGCTTGGCCAAGTCGAAGGAGGGCTACGTAGCTACGATTGAACGTGCTGTAGGTAAGGCCAGGTTTATTTCCGAGCAGAGGGGATAAGGCATTACACCAGAAATTTTGAAGGAGGTCTGCCAAGAGATTATGGGCCAGATGCCGTCCAAAAAGGAGCTGGCCGCGCCCGAATCAACCAGTCAGAACCCTTCTTGCAGTACCCCTGCCAAGGCCGTGCAAAGTACCAGCAGGAGGCTCGCGACACGAACTTCGATGACCCACGCCCAAGTCCTGGAGCCGTTCACCAACCGCCAAGATTCATCAGTGATGATGATATAAAACGGCCGACATCTCGAATTGGTCAGGCTTTTTCGATATATGCTCGAAAATGGCTCGCCACAAATCTAGACTCGGCTTTTGGACATTCAGGCTTGGACATTTGGACAAATTCATCGGGCAGCTACAATTTGCGATCCTGATTCGAAGGTTTCTCGCATCCCCCCAATTCGACCCTTACGCCAATTGGCACTAAGGTCAGTAGCGAAACTAATCCGCAGCGGCTGCGCTAAGAGGAGGAGCTAAGTCAGTGAAGGCTCACGCCACAACGCTGTGGCGTCCCCCTTCGAGCATCATCCCGGGTCCGCAACGAGCGACTGACGTCCATGAGTCTGACCGCGCGGCATCTTTTTGACACCAGTCGGTGAGCATGGCCATTAAATTAAAAGTTCTAATCCGATTCCGCTGCAAAACTGCCTTCAACGGACAAACCGTCCTTTCATGGGTGGTGGCCCTGGTGCGGTATCTTTTCGGCTCCTGGTGAGCAAGGCTTGTGACGCCAGTGGACGCCCGTCCACTCCGCCAGAACGCCCTGCCACCCACCTTCACGCCAATTGGCGTAAAGGTTGGTTGCTGACGGTCACCAAGTCGGTTTGACGCCAGCCTCGATGGCCAACTGCCGGGCCTGGTCGGGATGATGCTTCACCAACAGGCTTTGCTGGTACAGGTTCCGACTCTCCTTGGCGAAGGGGTTTGGCCCGACGTGAGATGCGCCATTACTCTTGGGCTGGTCGACGGTAGTCACTGCTTCGTTACCGTTCTCGAAAAGGTGCGAAGCGGTTTCTTTCGACTGTTCGGCGAATTCCTCTGGGGATAGTCCGTGCCCGGTCTTCCCGTAGATCCGCTTACCGTTTTTGTCGTAGGCAACCAGTTCGCCCTTCTCGACGCGAAACCGATTGGCACCACGTTCCGCGAAGTCCTCAAGGGCGGCGGGATTCACACCACACTTTACACCCAGGTGGTAAAAGCGTTCGCGAACTGCGGCCCGGTCAAGATCGGCCTGCAGGGTTTTAATCCGCTTGCTGAGGCTGGCGGAACTTTCCAGACGCTCTTTTTTCAACCACTGATATTCCTCGGGATCGATGTCTTTCACGGCCTCAAGCTTTCTGGTCAGGTCGTCGACCATGCCCCTCGGCACGAAGCTGGGATGATCGCCCTCGATTTTGAGGATGAACTTGTCGCCTCGTTTCTCGTATTCGGATCGGAGGTGTTTCGGGATTTGGGCTTCAGTGGCGTAGCAGGCGCGGGGCATGGAGGTGGTCTTTCTGGTTAGGGTTGGCTGTCGGTTTCAAGAGTTGGAGGAACGGGCCTGTCGATGATCCGGGCGGTGTGGTCAACGAAGACTTCCCACCGATTGCCATGGACATCCTGCGTGCGGATGAAGCCGGGCTGGCATTTGTGGTCGATTACGGCCTGAACCAGGGTCAGCACTCGCGTTTGTTCGGGCCCGGTGACTTCAAAGGTGGCCAATTTTCCTTTGGCTTGGACGAGAATCACGAGGTTGCCGTCGGCCACGAAATCTCTGAAGCATCCCTTGCAGCGGGTCAGGTTGGCTCGCGCGGCCCGCTTCGCCTTCCGTTCCATGACGACGGGGCTGCCGAAAATGAGCTTGGCTGTCTCGCGGGTGACTCCGGCTTTTGCGGCAAGCTCAAGTCCACGGGCGGCTACCCGGGCTTCCGGATTGGTAAGCTTCATGGCGGGAATCCTTGGTTTGGTGGCCGTGCCGCGAGATGTTTTTCGGACTCCTCGGCGATGGTGTTTCCTCCGCCTGTGCCTGTCGCCAGTTGCTCAGTTTCGTCGGACCATTCGGGTAACGCGACGATCTCGAGAACCATTTTGGTGGCTCTCCTGGTTGGATCGTCCGCTAGGGGGTCAGTCCGATGGCGTTCCCGCTCACGATCTATCCCCAGTAGCTTCCGACGCTGTTCGGAGCACCGGACGGCTACATTCAGGAATTCCGACGCCCCGTCGTAGTTCCCGAAACGGCGGGCGGTACCTTTCGCCTCTGATTGCTCCTGTTGAATCTTGGGCCCTTTGGACGCTTCCCAGGCTTCGAGTGCCTCAGTCCCGATGTAGTCCAGGAGGCGGAGTTCGCGTTCGATGTGAACCTCAATGTTCCTCTCAGCGGTTTCGAGCCAGTGCCGTCGGGCCCGGACGATGTCGAACTGAATGGTTCGTAGGCAAAGCTTGTTGGAGCGCTGAGCGTTGATCCGATCCAGGATGGCTCGAGGCTTGTACCCGATGGCCAGCAACTTGGACACGGTTGCAAGATCGGCCTCTTTCTGGGCCGGCGTGCGTTGGAGACTTTTTCCTTGGGGCATGGTAATGGGGTAGCAACCCATTAGCCCTGATTTGCTGGACAATGCTTAGCGCGAAATCACTTAGGGTGAAAGCTTTTTGTCCTTCTTGCACCCCGCTTGTTGACTCGTTTTACCTCTGAGATCAACCCGTCACGGTCTTGATTTCGCGGTTTGGGTACATTTTTGGCTGTAGCGAACGAAGCTCAACGTCATAAGCGAGCGAACAAGAAGGGGCGCCGCCATCTGAGCTGGCAAATCCCTAAGCCATCGTCACGATGTAGTAACTGGAATGATTGGTTGTGGCACTCTTGTCCGGAGCATAAACCGAAATCACATCGTTTTATCAATCATCGGAGTTTTATCGGCATCGCGCTACTTGCGGCGAGAAAGTAAAATCGTACGATTCGCCGGGCGGACAATCAACTTGAAAGAAGCCTTTACTCATTTTGTCTCTGAGCAGACCATTCACCAAACTTGATTCCATGACTTTTACAATTCCATCAGTTCCACATAATCAAACTGGATACGAACGGCTTTTCAATCTTTGGAGGGAGGTAAGAGCTGCGCCTCTTGAGGATGTCGCATTTAGTTTCCAAGGTTGCACCTTTCTCGGCCCTGAGGCTGTCGCATTTCTTGGCGGAATGGCACGTCAGATTGAAGCGAACGGGCATTCCGTTACTTTTCTCTGGGATACACTTTATCCCGCGATCCGAAGTAATCTAATTCAAAATGGATTTCTTAATTCTTTTGGTTCGCCTCGAAAGCCTAAGGCAGGAAACTCTGTGCCTTTTCGAGAGGACCGCATTCAAGAACCCGTTGGCTACGTTCGTTATCTCGACACCTTGTGGCTGGGAAAAAACTGGGTAAGAGTTAGCGAAGCACTGCGGAGCGCCGTTACCAGTAGACTTGGTGAAATCTACATCAACGTTTTTGACCATGCCCAATCTGGTGTCGGCCTCTTCTGTTGTGGCCAGCATTTTCCCAAAATGCATCACCTCCGATTGGCGATGGTCGACTTTGGCGTGGGTATACCAAACAATGTTCGAAGATATTCAGAGAAGACGTTTAATATTCCGCCATCGCACCTTCCCGCTAAAAACTGCTTGGAATGGGCTTTCAAGAAGGGCACCAGTACACGACCCGGTGGTCGAGGCCTAGGACTCGATTTGATCAATTCATTTGTGCAGGTAAACAATGGTAAGATGGAGATGTTTAGTCACGAAGGTTACGTTAGGGCGTCGAGAGAAGGTCTTTTTTTCGATTCGCGAAATATTTATTTTGAGGGTACCATGGTAAGTATCTTGCTCAAATGCGACGGGAGGTCGTATAAATTGGCCTCGGAATCTGATCCGATTTTTTAGAACTGTATGACTATCTCTGTTTTTGACACCGTAGGCGAAATTTGCATGACCTACGAAGATGGAGAAAAACTTAGCCAAGTGTTTCGTCCAGCATTCGAACGAGGGGAGACCATCGAGCTCGACTTTGCTAAAACTCGGATTTTTGTAACAGCATTTTTTAATGCGTCGATCGGGTCTTTGCTTGAAAAAGCGAGCAAGGAACAACTGCGTGATCGCTTGAAGTTCAAAAACCTTCCCGCAGCCGGGGTCGAGCCTCTGCGCCATTCTATTGAAAACGCTGAGCGCTATTACAAGGATCCTGGATATAAGCAGGCTTTAGACAAAGTGCTCGAAGATTTATCCAAGAATTCGTAGCACCTAGGAAAAACATGGCCGCAAATTTTCAGGTGCGTTCTCGAGTCATCGATCTGTCGAAACATTTACCGCAGCGGAACGAAACTTTTCTTGTCGACACGAACGTGTGGTTTTGGACGGTGTACCCGAGACTAACTGATTGCCCAGACATCCCGTCCTACCAGATTAGGGACTATCCCGAAATTATGGCGCGTATAGTTAAGGCAGGCGGAAAACCTCATTGGTGTGGTTTGACCTTCTCAGAGCTAGCGCATTGCATCGAAGAAACTGAGTATCGAATTTGGAGTCATTTACCGGGACAATCGGCCCGTAGTGTCGCTAATTCTAAAGAGTTCAGACATAACTTTACCTCTGAACGAGCTAGCGTGTTGCAAACAATCGATACTGTCTGGCAGGGAGTAACCAGTGTGGCGAGCATTCTTAGAGCCCCTGTGATGATCGATCAAGCGGCGACCGACTTGGCCAAAGAAGAATTATGCAGATACCCGTTGGATGGATATGACCTATTTTTGCTACAGACAGCACGCAATTCAGGGGTCACCAATATCATCTCCGATGACGGCGATCTGTGTACGGTGCCCGATATTACCCTTTTCACCTGCAATAGGAACGTAATCAGCCAAGCGAGTCTGCAAGGTAAATTGGTCGCTTAACTGGGACTCATTGGAGCGGTCGCATCATCGCTCGGGTTGTAAATGAAATGATCGATCCATATTATGATCTTGGCTTCGTGCTCATTATGAATTCAAGCCGACTGGGTGAAGCTTGATCGTCCTCTACGAGGTCGGTGCCCGGTTCGTCCTGATATACTCCAAGTCCACAGGATCCAGGAGCTCAATTGCTCCGTCGAGCAGGAACTCCCAACCACCCGTTGGACCGCTTAGACCAGTCCAATAGTTGGCCGCAAATTGGTATTCCGGTTTTTGGACATACTGGTCAAACCAACCTGTGTGGGCCGCCTTAAAGGCTAAATCTAGAGAAATACGGACGCGGACGACATACAGACGAGGAATAACGGAAAACATCTGCCTGACGTGAGCTCGCCCGGCCTCCGAGTCCTCTGCGAGCCACATACAGGAAAGCCGACTGGGCGCCCTAGGCGCTAAGAGCCGTCTCGTCCTCTCGAACGCCAATTCAATCTCTCCCATGGCATCAATTCTTCCGGTCACCCTCAATGGTGTCAGGATACGATTTGCAAACCGTGGGCTAAGCATTCCAAGGCCGATCTGCCCACGTCTAAAGGCATCTAGGTCCATCGTCTTCACGGATGGAAAAGTACCCGGAGGTACCGTCAAGGCTGCCACTTCGACGCTAGAGACTTTTCCAGCCAGGGAAAAATTGTGACAGGCGTACCAGTCGTCTAGGTCTATGCCCATGCAAAAAGTTTGAGGTGGAGAGGTCATTCGCTAATCGTCGATGCGTTGCTGAGGAAAGATCGCCATCCGGAAGTTTTGAGAGATCGCCGTTATGATTCCCGTAATTTGCCGAAATAGCAGATTTCGCCATATGGACAATGAAGAATCATACATTGCTCTCCTTCCTCAGCGTTGATTGAAATCGGATTTGGCAAAAGTGATCGCGAGGGTTATGACCTGGTTTTTGACACCGCACGCCTCTTGATTTTCAGCCACTCCTGCAGGGCCAGGGTATTTTCCGCGCTTGGCTCGCGAGTTCTGGTCAACCACCGGGTGACATGGTGCGGAGCTACGCCGAGATGCCGGGCAAGGTCAGCCTGAGCCCCGCGGCCAAGGGTTTCGAGTTTGTCCTTCACTTGGATAATCAGGGCGTCGAGTAACGGAGTGTTCATATTTTGTTGGGAATGATTAGGTGCCGATCACGGGGGCATTTCGTTGGCGTTTGCGATGAGAATCCGGAGTGCCATTTCCTTAAAGCGTGCTTTTTCTCTATTCCGGATGCGCTTTCCCAGACCTTCGACTGGGCGCTTCATCCAGACAGCCACCCGACAAGCCACAGCCTCACGCTGGCTTGGATCCCCGGTCTTCCACAGGTACCGGAGCGTTTCAACCGCAGGCTGTCGAAGCAACTTGCGCCTCTTGACTGCCGCTCTATCGCTGCTTTTGGTCGTACGGCTTGCGGCGAAGATTCGCGCTGCACAGTCAGCCATTGCCCAAACGGTCAGAAAAGGGATGGCATCTTTCACCGATACCCCCGGTTTTGGCGTTGATCGAGAGCTAGCGTGCTGCCAGTGGCCACACCGTTGATGATGACCAGCAACGTCAGTCCGGCAAGGCTGAGCCAGAGAGTGTGACTGAACGTCATCACGCCCTCGATCAGGACGCAGAATCCGAGCGCCTTGGCCGGATGCCTGAAGGCTATAGTAGCCCACTGGAAGACGGTCATCGCGCTATAAGCCAGTCCGCCGGCGACCAAGAGCCACATCATGCCATTCGCCGGGGCTTCGTAGTGTCCAAGGGTGAAGCTCGCCACCGGGACGAAGCTGCCGAGGATGAATCCGCAGGTCATCGCTAGGCGGTTTTGTTTGTGCATCGACTTGCGGACCTGTTCGACGATAGGGAGGTCCTGTTTGACGCGGGGTTGGGTTTTGATAGTCTTCATCTGGTACTGGGTCTTTCTTTAAAGGGTAGATTCGGTATCGCTTGGGGCTCGAGGGGCTGCAACCTCTCGGGCCTCTTTTTTTACAGAGCTTTTGCCATGCCATGAACGATACCCCAAGGGGTATCTTCTATCAAACTTTATTTTCTCAGATCAAGTGAACGCAACCTTTACCCGGCGGGTGGGAAATATTCGCCAGACAAGCGGCGGTTTTTGACCATACCGAGTACGCGATATGGTCGTCTCCTGACTACCTTAATGCCAATTGGCGTAAAGGTTGAGGCCCATGTTTACAGCCCCCTTTTTGCGAGCATCTGATACGTAGGCAAGGACTCTCTGATCCCGGTTGGGGTAGGAGCGCACGAGCACAGCGCGGTGACGCAGCAACCAGGCCCGGATCGGATGATTTTCGTTCGAGAAGACGCCGACTGGTAGTGTATCAGTTTGGCAGCATGATCGCTTTGCCGTAAAAAAGTCGAGACCGCGAGAGGGCAATCTCTCCACGGCCTCTTTGGGGCAACCACTCGGCTGCCTTATAACGCTACGTTTTTACCGCGAAACCATTTTCGAGAGTCACTTGAGCCGATTACCCGGTTTTCGGAGGACTATGGTTCCTCGCTTTTGAGGATGTTTCCGTGAGGGTTAGAATTGCTTTCAGGCAACATCACCTCCTTAAAATTCAGGCTAGCATCGGAAAGGAAGATTTCAAATTTAGAAACTACCTACGCTGGGCTCTATTCAAGCAAGCGTTATCTTGGATATCCTCAGGATTAACATCCGTGTCCGCTATCGCGTCACCCGCCTCGGTAATGGCCATTCCAAGCTCAGACGCTCCTGAGGCGGGCAACACGATGGTATTGCGGTGCGAGTGCCCGGCGACGGTTTCGGTGATGCGGATGAATGATCCGATATGGTTCTTGGCTGTCTCGATGACGAACGTCTTGCGTTCGATGGTGATTGTTTTAGAGGTTTTCATGGGTACGTGGTTCGTGGTGTGTGTCCTGTTGGGGGCGGTCGGTTAAAGCGGGTGTTCTGCGACGGCCTGGGCAACTATAATTTCCAACTCGGCAACGGTCGCCATGACGGAAAGGCGTACCATGCCCTCGGGAGCCTGCTTGGACGATCCGCCCTCGAGGTATTGGACATAGTCCAGGTTGCTGGTGATGTAGATCGGTTCTGTCCGGAGATTCGCGCCGTCGAGCGCTGAGGGATCAATGACGGTCAGTGGCACCGTTTCTCCCTTTTTCGCGACGGGAGCCGGGGTTTCTGGGCTTGGGCTTCCAACGGAAAGGTTCCAGCTCGCACGGGCCCGTCCGGTGTCCACCGGGGTCTTGAAGGTGATGTCGGCATGGAGATCAAATGCGACCTTCTTGATGACCGCCTCAAGCCGTAAATCGAGAATCTTGGCCACCTTGCCGAGTTGGAGCGAAAAATCAGCGACATCGTTCATCGCGCGAGTTGCTTAAAGATGCCGGGCTTGCGCGACATCGCGGAGAAGATGACGTCGGGGTTCGAGTTGAGGTATTCGGCGATTTCATGGGGATTGCTCGCCTGCATGATATGGACGTGGACCGCTGGCGCCGCCGGGGCCTGCTTGGTATCGCCCATGGCCTTCATCTGGCCCGGGGTGAACACGCCCTCATCCTTCTTCAGCACGGCGACCTGTTCGTCGCTACTGACACCACCGGTATGGAACCGTGGCATGACCCGGTTGAAGGACGGCTCCATGCCCACGATCCCGCCGGCGTGGTGACCTGCCAAAAGCATGGAGGCACCGCCAGCCGCGCCAAATGTACCTGGCGACAGTGCGCTGAGGGATTCCTGCAAGGCGAGCTGTAAGCCCATTTTGAGGATCATTTCCTCCAAGTCGGACAGGATCGTCGTCGTGATGTTGGTGAAAGCCTGGCCCCAAGTTTCCGTGCCGTTCTGGGCTTTGATGATATTGGCTGTCACCGAATCAATCGCCGTGTTGAGGGTTCCGGTCAGCAATTGGGCAGAGTCCTTACCGACTGAACCCAGCGAATCGTAAAACTTCACCATGTCGCCTTGGAAGACGCCCGAGTCTGTCTGTAATTTGCGGTCGTTCTGGGCCCTGGCGATTTCCTGACTTGAGGAATCAATCTGCTTTTGCCGCTGCGCGATGGCCGACTGGTCTTTCAGGGCTCCTGAGTTGATTGCCTCCTGATTGAGTCGGATCACGGCTTGCAAGTCGGAAATTTCCTTGTCGTAACTCAGCAGCAATTCAGATCGCTTGGCCAACTGGGTCATGAAGGGGTCACCATTAATCGCCGTCACCTGGGCCCGCGCAGCTGCGGCGGCTTCCTCCGCTGCATTGACGTCACCCAGCAACGCTTTTTGTTCCTCAAGGTTGGTCTTCTTTTGGGTGCCAAGTGCAAGGTGAGCCGCCTCCAGTTCCGCGTATCCCGCCGCTAGGGCATTGATTTCAGCCATGGTGAACTTCTGGCTCTCAAGAAGCTGCTTTTTGTACTCGTCGACTTTTACTACAGCTTCCGCCTTGTTCAGGATATCGGTATCGCTCTGGGCTTGGGCGGCAAGCAGCTTGGCTTTGTCCTCGTTCATCTGGCGATCCAGCGTCATGAGGTCGAGTTTATGCTGTTGGTCAGCGTCGGGAGTGGCCACACCGCCCGGCTTGGTCAAATCGGCCGGAATTGGCTGAGGGGGCGCACCCGCGTTTGCAGCTTTGATGGCGTCGGCCCTGGCTTTCACATCGGCCATGTCAGCCTGGACGATCTTCCATTTCGCGTCGGCGTCCGCGGCTGGTCCGCCCAAATCTTGGGGTAGACCAAGACTATCCATGAAGCCCCTTTGCATGTCGGCTGAGGAAGCCAGATTTGCTTTATAGCGAGAGGCGATATTCTGGTTGTACTCGTCGGGGCTAAATCCTCCGACCGCAAGTTGCCGATCTTTATCGCGCTGTTTGATCGCAGCAATTTCGTTTGGATCCGACCATTTGCCGGGGCCAAAGAGCAAATCCTGACCGTTGGCCCATGCTCCGACATTGGCGTCATCGGCCAGTAACCGGGTCTTAGCGGCGACTTGCGCGAGGATGCTTTCGACTGCGGTGGTCAAAATCGCCGCCGCCTGGAACATAACATCGAACAAAATCGGCGCGCTCGCCTTCCACGCATTTTCGACCGCGGGCTCGAGCTTGGGCAGTTCTGAAATGGCGTACTCGATGGAGCTGGCGATCACCGCGTTCAACACGTCGCCGAAGATTCGGGGGAAATCCTTCGGGTCGACGGCAAGCGCAACGGCGAGGTTTCCCGCGAGGTCGACGGCTTGCTTCAGGTACTCGACCATTGGTTTCATCCCGTCGGCAAAGTCGGAGCTTCCGATGACGGCGCGAACCCGGTTGGTTTGGTCCACCAGGTCGGTGTAGAGCGATTGAGTTTCGCCTCCAATGGCCTTTTCGATCTGGCCTTTGAGAGCCTCGTACGACGTGGAAAGAATCGAATTTCCCTGTTCGGCGGCAGCCGAGTATTTGCTGATATTGGCCATCAGGCCTTTGACCAGGACGTCCGCTGACATGACGCCGTCTTCGACTTTTTTCAGGTCTTCGTTGAACGTGCCGAGGTCCATGGAGTCAGCATTGCCGGGTGTCCGCTGCATGATTTCCCGGGCTGCCACAACTCGTTCACCGCGGCCCATGAGCAAATCGATTGAATCCCGGGCCGCTTGCTGACCGTCGATATTTTTCGCGCGGAATGCCGCCAGGAGCGAGTCGGCAAGGTCGAGCTGCTGTTTCAGCGAAATGCCCCAACCGTTCGTGCCAGTGGCGACCGAATTGAATTCATCCTGAAGCACGGCCAACGATGAAAAATGAAATTGTTGAACCCGGGTCTGCATGGACGCGATGACCTCATCGGCCACGCGAAGCGCGTCGGACCATTGATGAACGAGATCAGGGCGCTGAGCGCTCACCATGCCGGCGAGGGAGATGGTCGTTTTTTGAACCATGTCGTTGTACTCCAAACCCGATTGGATGATCTCGGCCGGGATATCGAGAGCTCGCTCAATGCCGCCCGATATCAGTTCTTGGAGCAACCCGCCACCAGCGAATTCCATGATGCGCGATAGCGAACTACCCATGGATTCGAGAGAATTCTTTGCGCGTCGGGCCGCGGCATCCGTTTCATCGACTCCCTTGGCGCCTGCTTTACCGCCATCGGCGATTTTATTACCCGCTGCGCTTCCCGCGGCTCCCGCATTGGCCAAACTTCCGCCCGCCTGCTTGGAAGCGGCATCGACCGCGGCCTGCATCTTGGTCGCTGCCTGGCTCATGGCCGCTAGGAGGGACTGAAATTGAGAAGCGCCTGTGTTCGCCGCGCGCGGATTAATCTCTACTCCAAGTTGTACCAAATCCATGAAATCTCCTTTGTGGTAGCCCTATTTTTGGTGGCACAGTCAGGCTGGTTTTTGGTGCCAGCGACCATCTTACAAAAAGGAAACTCCGTAAGAATGGTCTGAATTAATTTTTGATTTCGTTCCGTCAACAGACAAAGGTCGCGATTGACTGAAGGATGCCCGACGGCATAACTCAGTTTGTGAGATCGGCTTTCCGGCGCGGTTTAGTTCTAGCCCGAACCTTTACGCCAATTGGCGTTAAGGTTGGCCTGCTCATTCTCGGACTGGTAAACACCTCATCCGCGCGGGCCCAGACGCCATCGACAAACACCGCGCCTACTGATCCTGTGACGCTGGCCCACCGAGCCCTAAACGCCGAGCTGGTTGCCAAAGGAACCACGGTGTACCAGTCGCTCAAGCAAAGGTATCCAGACGCGCCAGATACGGGCCGGTGGGACATCCCACCTCACGCTGTCGGCGTGTTTCTCAACGG
>CAIPBM010000191.1 GCA_903863295.1 uncultured Verrucomicrobiota bacterium
GAACCAGGCGCGATTTCCTTGTGATTATATTCATCGAAAACCTTGATGATGGAGCCTTTGACCTCAACCGCGAAGGGAATGAAGATCGACCCACCAAAGGATTTGACGATGCGTTCGCAAATCGAGGTCTTGCCGTTGCCGGGAGGACCATAGAGGAAGATGGATCGCCCGGAGTTCACCGCCGGACCGACCTGGTCGAGAATTTTCTCGTCGAAGATCAATCCGCGGAATGCATCGCGCAGGCGGTCAGCGTGAACCGTGATCTGACGCAGGCTCTGTTCCTTGATGACCTGGACGTAGCTATCGACCGAAATCGGAGCCGGGCCGACGTAGGTCGTCTGCTCAAAATATTGGAGCGCCCGGGCGCGTCCCGCCTCAGTGATCGAGTAAACGTACGAGACGGCCGCCATGTCGCCACGCGTGATTTCGATCAAGCGGCTGTCCTTCAATTCATTCAGGATTGGCTCGACGATGTTGTAAAAGGGCAGACAAAGTTCCGCGGCGATCTCGTGCGCCACCATGCGGGAATTCAGGTACATGACCCGCATGATCAAACCCGCGATGACCGTGTCGGGAATGTCGATCTTGTGAAGGGATTCCGGTTCCGCCGGGGTGAACAGCGACGCATTTGCGAAGAGATCCGAGGGCATGGCCTCCATGGTGGCGAGAGCGAAGCCGATTTGCAAAGGAAGAATTGCAGGTCGCCCAAGCGGTTAAGGAGCAGGCCGCGTCAACTGTTCCAAAATGGGTCTGGCCCAGTCATTAACGGGATCGCGATAGAGCTTTTTCAATGTGCCGTTTTCGGTTCGAAACAGAAGTTGCGGAGCCACATCTTCAGCTGAGTTATCGTAAATGTAGGCCCGATCAACCAGAGCGATTACGGCGGCGCATTGCGCAATCGATTTGGAGTAGCGGCTCACGACCTTATCCGAAGGCACACCATGGCCACCTTCCCTTTCCCGGTTTGCGATCCGGGATATGTTAATTTCCGGACCGTCCGTGCAGATAAAAAAGAATCTGATAAAGAAATTAGCATGACGGGCTCGCCGGACATAATCGACTTTGTCGGGCGCTGAAAACACCGTTTCAAAAACGAGACTTCTCTTTTCCACCAATGCAGATTCTCGCAGGCGTTCAGCCTGCCTGGCGGCCTTTAAGGAAGCTTGTGGTGAGTTCCAATCGCCGAACTCTGTTTGAGCAATCTGGTCAGGATTTATGTAAAGACAGTTTTCTGACCAGGTATGCAACAGGAGTTGCTCTGTCACCGAGGTTTTACCCGAGCCATTGGGGCCCGCGATAACAATCAACTCGGGCTTATGGGCCACTTTAAACTCCGTATGGCGGAGGCTGAGATTCCTTTACCGCGTAGTTGTTCCCGCTACCCGTTGAGCGAATAGCTTCTTTTCTTGCCCGTACAGCCTCCCCGACATAATGCATCAACTCGGCGAGTTGCTCGTCGGTCGGCTCGGTCTCCGTGTCCATGAGATCGAATATTTTGCGGGGTTCGGCGGCCATATCTATGGGGAGTATGCTACTGAACCACTCTTCGGACAAGTCCAGGCTTACTTCGTCAGATCACCTCGCCTGCAAAATACGTCCGCTGGAAAAGGTGACGGCGCTGGCGTCGCGCTCCGTGAACCATTGCTCATAAAATGTGCGCTGGATCGTGAATTGCCCCGCTCCCGCCGCGAGCAACAGCGCCAGCGCACCCACGCCGTCAAAATAGCGGTCGTTGCCTTCCTCACGGAACCAATCGAGAAATTCTCGGGCATCCCCCTTGGCCACGCACGACCAGAGCTTTTCCTCCCAGCCTTCTGTGACCTTAAGCAGGACTGACGTGACAAGAAAAGGATGATCGAAACGGGGCCCCAAGTGACAACCGTCGATGCTGACGATGATCCGCAGTTTTTGGCCCGGCGGCATTTTTTTGAAGAGATTCGCCAAGGCGTGGCTCAACCGATGAAAATCGTCCAGGTCATCCCATTCCACCAGACCTTCCACATAGGAATGCATGCCCCCGCAAAGCAGCGGAATGAAATGGACCGGAGTGGCTTCAGCTCCTGAGCGCAGTTGATGAAGCGCCTGCAGCCAGACCAGCGCGAATTCAATCGAGTGCTCGCCTTCATGCGCCTCTGCGGAGAAATAGCGGGCGGAATTGGCCCCGCCGGTCAATTCGTCCACCAGTTCCCGGTCGCAGATGGCTTCGCCCAACGGCGTGGCGTAATTCCGACGATCCAAGTTCCATTCCAGGTGAGAGCGATGGCCCACGCCGAGAATGAGATAAGTATCAGCCAGAGGTTCGTTAAGTAGAGGCCGAAAGGCCGCCGCATAAGCCGGAAGGCTGACACGAAAATCGATGTGGGGTGTGACAATCCCACGCAGCGAGTTTTTAGCTGGGGCGGGCGGCAAGTTGGTTTCCGGGAAGCTTTCGAGCGCTTTCTGGAAAAAGGCGAGGGCTGCCTTGCGCGTCGAGGGATAGCAATCCGGGTGATGTTGGGCAGATAAAGCAGTCACAGATTCTTTGCTTTAAGGAAGCTTCTTGTGCGGACGATGTCGAGTGAAGTCTCATTCACCACGCGGCAAAATTGCGGCGTATTATCCACCATTCTTCGGAGTGTTAACCTATTTCCGTTGATCAAGAGGAAGGACCTCTAACTGGAATTTCTTGCCTTCGGCAGAAAATGCCCATAAGAAAGTAGAGCTTTACAGCAGTTTCTGCAGCCCCGATCTGTCATCTGGATTATTTTACCCATGAGAATCGACCGTATCTTGATCGTCGATGATGATGATGGCCTCCGTCGCATGTTGGTCGATTATCTAACCACGGCGGGTTACACCGCCTTGGGAACGCGCTCGATCCATCAGGCCCAGGAAGCGTTGCGGACTGACCCGTTCGATCTAGTCCTCGCGGATCTCCGCTTGGAAGATGGCAGCGGTCTTGACCTCCTCCGTTCCTTGAAGACGCTCTCGCCGCGCAGCTATGGCGTTCTGATGACGGGTTACGCAACCATGGAGACGGCCGTCGATGCGATCCGGTTGGGCCTTTTCGATTACCTGATCAAACCGATCCTCCCGGCTCAACTCGACCTCGTACTGCAACGGCTTGAGTCGGTCCGGCAATTGCAAAGCGAGAACTCCTACCTGCGCCAACAGCAGCAAACGGCCGGCGAGGGCAGCGGCGTCGTCTGGGGGCGGAGCGGCCTGATGCAGGATATCCTCGAGATGGTGAAGAAGGTCGCGCAAACCCATGCGACGGTCTTGATCCAGGGAGAAAGCGGCACGGGCAAGGAAGTTGTCGCCCATGCCATCGTGCAACACAGTCCGCGGGCACAGATGCCGTTCATCAAGGTGAATTGCGCGGCGGTGCCGGAGACCTTGCTCGAGAGTGAATTTTTTGGCCACGAAAAGGGTGCCTTCACCGGGGCGGTGCAGCGACGGGAAGGCCGATTTGAGACAGCCAACGGCGGCACGCTGTTGCTCGATGAAATCGCCGAGATTTCGCTCGGGTTGCAGGTCAAGCTCCTGCGCGTGCTACAGGAACGCGAATTCGAGCGAGTCGGCGGCAACAAGACGCTGAGGGTCGATGTCCGATTGATCGCCAGCACCAATCGCGACCTGCAGGAGGAAGTCCGCCAGGGTCGTTTCCGTGAAGACCTCTATTACCGGCTCAATGTTGTGCCGATCAATCTTCCTCCCCTTCGCCTTCGCGGCGACGACCTACAGGACCTGGTCGAGTTCTACGTCGGCCACTTTGCCCGCAAACATGGCAAGACGTGTCGCGGGGTGACACCGAGATCGATGGAGCGGCTCCTGGGCTATCGCTGGCCGGGTAACGTGCGGGAACTCCAGAATACGCTCGAACGTGCGGTGATCATGGCGGCTCCCAGCGGCCCGGTGGAGGTTCCGGAATTTGGCAATACGGAACGAGCCAGCTTCAACGGCCTGAATGTGGCGGATACACTTCCCACCGTGGATGAAATGGAACGGCGGCTCATTGGCTGCATGTTGCTCCAGACGAAGCATAACCGGACCCGTGCCGCGGAGAAACTCGGGATCAGTCTGCGGACGCTCCGCAATAAATTACGCGATTACCGGGCGGCCGGATATGACACGACCAAGCCCGAGTTGTGGGTTGGATAAGATTACCGGGCTCTCGTCAGTTTCGTTGGCCCGGACAACTTGTTGTCCGGGTGCGCGCAGCGCACAGGAAGCCAAATCTACCGAAACGCTTCCTGTCGCCTGTGGCGACCCAGGCAACAAGTAGCCTGGGCCAACGACCGCAGCACATTAACGAGCTGTCACTATACGCACGGGGCCGGTTCTGCTTAGCTTAACGTTTCCTTATGCGCGTCCTGTCTTTCTATCGGCATTCCCCGTCTCCTTACCTTTTTCTGGCGATCCTCAGTCTCGCCGCTCCGTTGCACGCCGACGTGGACCGCTATACGGGCAGCAACTGGACGCTGGTCGATCCGAAGAAGGTCCTTGATGCCGCCGCCGACATCACGCTGGAAAAATATCCGAATTGTGACCAGGCGGTCGTGGATGAAAAAATCGTGACCGTCTACCGGGCAGACGGCACGGGCGAAAGCCAGGACGAGTCGTTCCTCAAGGTCTTGACGGAAAAAGGCAAACGCGACCGCCGCACCCTGTCTCTGGGTTTCTTTTTACCCTATTCGACTGCCGAAGTGACGAAGCTGGAAATCATCAAGCCGACCGGCACCGTGGTTCCCGTCGACGTGGCGGCGAATTCCAAGGAGACCATCGATAACAGCCAGATCTCAGAAAATATCTTCGATCCGAACAGCAAGATTCTGCAGGTCAATATCCCGGGACTGGAAATCGGCGATATCGTCCACGCCGTCAGCCGGACGACGACTCAGCGCCCGATTATTCCCGGCGAATTCGCTGATGAAAATGTCTTCGAGGGCGAAGCCTTCATCCGGCATCTCACCTATGAGGTGCACGCGCCCCTCGACAAGCCGCTCAAGCACATCGTGCTCCGCGATGAAGTCCCGGGCACGGTCAATTATACGACGCATCCCGGCGATGACAAAACCCTGGTCCATCACTGGGAAATCAACAACGTTCCGCGCATGTTCCCGGAACCCTCCATGCCTCCGGCGGAAAACGTCCTACAGCGGGTTTTGATCAGCACAACGCCCACCTGGCAGGATGTTTCCGAATGGTACTGGACCCTGAGCAAGCCTCACCTCGAAGCAACGACGCCGGAGCTCAAAGCCAAAGTCGAGACCCTCACCTTGGGCGCGAAGACCGACTTGGACAAGGTGAAGGCGCTGTTCTATTACGTCTCGCAAAACATCCGCTACATGGGATTAACGCCGGAAAAAGATCGGCCCGGTTTTGAGCCGCACGATGTCTGCCTCACCTTCGGCAAGAAGTATGGCGTGTGCCGGGACAAGGCAGCGCTTTTGGTTTCGATGCTCCGCGCGGCAGGCCTGAAAAGCTATCCCGTGCTCGTCAGCGTCGGATCAAAGAAAGACAAGGATGTACCCGATCCCGGCTTCAATCACGCCATTGTCTGCGTGGAGCTGGAAAAAGGAAAGTACACGCTGATGGATCCGACCGACGAGCATGCGCGTGAGTTGCTCCCTTGGTACGACGGTGACCAGAGCTACCTGGTGGCTCGCGCCGAGGGAGAAAATATTCAGACCAGCCCGATCAATCCCCCGGATGATAATATGATGAAGATCAGAACCACCGGCATCCTGAAAACGACCGGGGAGCTGGAAGCCAAGTCCGAGCTCAGCTTTGCCGGGGCCAATGACGATATCTACCGCGGCGCCTTCTCCCACATGAAGCCGGACGACCTGCGCCGTTTCTTTGAACGCAACCTCAAGGAAGCCATGCCGGGCGCCCGCCTGACCTCACTAAAGGTGACGCCGGAAGACATGCTTGATGTCTCCAAGGAAGTCAAAGCGGAGATCGAATTTTCCGTGGGCGGCATGACCGCGACCGGGAACAACAAGGCCGTGGTGAGCCTGCCGTGGATCGGCAAGAATTTCGGCCTGGTCAATTTCATCATGCGCGATACCGGCCTGGACCAGCGCAAGTATCCACTTCAAACCCAGGTGGCCTGCGGACTCGATGAGAAAATCTCGCTCAAGCTCGGCGACGGCTTTTCCAAGGCGGAATCGACGCCAAACTGCGCTCCGGTCGACAACGATTGCACCAGCTACCGCGAAGAGGTTACCGCGCAGGACGGTACGCTCGATTGTTCGCGCGAGCTCAAGCTCAAGGTCGTCGAGTTTTCCCCGACTCAATATCTGCAGCTCAAACAAACGCTCAAAGGCATGGAGTACGATGAACGGAAATCGCCGGTACTGGCCATGACCTCGGATGCTGCCGCAACGGCGGACTCAGCGAATCTCGGTGCCGCGCCACCGGTCGATTCGAATACGGCGGTTCTGGACGTCCAAAAAGAACTGACCGTGACCGACGCGCACACCGCGGTCTACAAGGTGAAGTATTCGAAGCTTATCCTCACTTACGCTGGAAAGATTCGTGAATCCGAAGTGAAGGTGAACTACAACCCCGCCTGCGAGGAGGTCAAACTCATCCACGCCGTGGTCACCTCCAAGACCGGGCAGCGCCAGGAAATCTCCACGGGCGAGATGAATGCGATGGACGCCGAATGGAGCGCCTCCGCAAAACGCTATACGGGTGGAAAAATCTTTGTCGCCAGTCTCCCCGGCGTGGAAATCGGATCGACCCTTGAGGTGGAGTATGAAGTCACGATGAAGAACAAGCCGTTCCTCGCGGGCTTCGAGGCGTTTCAATTGCCCGACGAGTTGCGGAAGAAAATGTTCCAGATCACTACTCCGGCCGGGATCAACCTTGATAAACGGGTCACTACCGCTGAGCCGATCCCCGCCGAGACCAAAGCAGATGAAAAAGGCTCGCAAGTCTATCGCTGGACGGCAGAGAAACTGACCGCACTCCCCGCCGAGCCGCAACAACCGCCCGATTGGCTCTCCACCCCGGGAGTCAGTTATTTCGTCGGCAACTTCAAGGATTACCTGAAAGACCTCAACGACGCTTTTCTCAATCGGGCCCAGGCCAGCACCAAGGCCGGCGCCATGGCCAAGCAGTTGACCAGTTCGACGACGAACAAACTGGATGCGGTTAAGGCCATCCGTGACTTTGTCGCGAAGTCGATCCGGCTGGCCGGCCCTAGCTTCACGGAGCTTCCCTTGAGTGAATTATCCGCGGCGGACACCACGTTGGCTGACGGCTATGGCCATTCGGCGGATCGCGCCATTCTGCTTCACGCCATGCTCACGGCGGCAGGATTCCAACCGGAATTCGTCCTCACCTCGGATCTCCCCCCGGTCGGCGATATTCAAAAGGTCGCCACCTCCTTCCCGTTACCGGAGAGCTTCGACAGCGTGCTGGTCAAGCTCAGCCTGGACGGCGTGACCTACTACCTGAACGATACCGATGAATACGCCCATCTCGGCACGACCGCGCACGACGATCGTCTCGGCATTGTCCTGACCAGTCAGGCTTCCGAGGTGATCCAGGCGACCAAAGACGGCCATGACCAGACCGACACCGTCTACGCCCTGACGCTGGACGATACCGGCAAGTTGCAGATGGACGTGACCACCCGTTATTACGGCGGCGAATACAATTCGAGAAACCGCTACTTCTCCGAACTTCGTCCCGAGGACCGGAAGCGTTACTACCAGGAACTGGTGTCCGACATCGCCCAGGGCGCGCAGCCGATTGGCGACCTGACCACCCAATTCGACACCTATCCCGGAACGCGGGAGTTCAAGATCGCGCTCGATAACTACGCCGTGGTCGACGGGAAATATTTCTACTTCGACCTGCCGTTCACGCCTTCACTCTTCGAGCTTCCCGGCGGCGACCGGCGCAGTCTCCCCATCCTGCTCTCGCAGGAAGAGAAGGAAAACATCCGCACCGAGATCACCCTGCCGCAGGGCTTCTCCGGAGTCGTCATTGCGCCCAAAAGCGAGAATCTCGATGCCCCGGCGGGCAGCGGTTCTGTCTACGTCACGTCATCCACAACCGACGGCAAGTATGTCATGACGGATGAACTTCAAACGTCACCCGCCATCATCAGTCCCCAGGACTTCCCCGCCGTCCTGAAAATCGAATCGACGCTGGAAAAGAAATCGGGCGAGGTCTTCCTGCTCGAGAAAAAATGACCCGTTCCGTCCCGGCGGCTTAAAAAAACGCTTGTCCCTTTCCGCCGGACGGAAGAGCATTTACGGCTATGGCTGATACCGCTTCCGATCGTATTGATGTGACCTATGTCGCCGACCTGGCGCGCCTGCGCCTTTCCCCGGAGGAAATCGCGACTTTCCAGAAGCAGCTCGGGGATGTCCTGGGCTACGTCAGCCAGCTTACGGAGGTCGATGTCTCGCACGTTTCCCTCCTCGGCGATGCCGACTTGAAGAATCGCCTGCGCGCCGATGTCCTCCAGCCCAGCCTCCCCGTCACCGAGGCTCTTTCAAATGCTCCGAAGCAGGACAACAACCTTTTCGTCGTTCCCAAGATGGTTGAGTAGCCTCTTATCCTGAACCCGTCGACGGACTTTTCTCTTTTTGCCTTATGGATTCCATCAGCCTGACCATTCCTGAACTTCGCCAAAAACTCGCCTCGGGCGCTTTGCGTTCCCGCGAAGTCATCGATCAACTCGCCAGCCGCATCGAGGCGGTCGATCCCAAGCTCAAAGCTTATCTTCATGTCGATGCGGACAAAGCCCGCGCCGAGGCGGATGCCGCTGATGTTTCGCTGCCGCTAGGTGGCGTGCCCATTGCGATCAAGGACGTGATCAACGTGAAGGGCGATCCCTGCACCTGTGCGTCCAAGATTCTGGAGGGCTACGTTTCCCCCTACGATGCCACGGTCATCACCAAGTTGCGCGAAGCGGGCGCGGTGTTCCTCGGGCGCACCAACATGGATGAATTCGCCATGGGTTCCTCGACGGAAAATTCGTCCTGGGGCACGACGCGCAATCCGTGGGACCTCGACCGGATTCCCGGCGGCAGCAGCGGTGGTTCGGCGGCGGCGGTCGGCGGGCACGAAGCCTTCGCGGCACTCGGCACCGATACGGGCGGCTCGATCCGCCAGCCGGCCGCGCTCTGTAGCTGCGTCGGGTTGAAGCCGACTTATGGCCGCGTCTCGCGCTATGGGCTGGTGGCGTTCGCTTCCAGCCTCGATCAGATCGGCACGTTCACGAAGACGGTCGAGGAAGCGGCCTTGCTGCTGGAAGTCATCGCCGGCCACGACCCGCGCGACAACACGAGCATCGATCGGCCCGTGCCGAAGTACACTCACTCACTCCACCAAGGGGTGAAGGGTCTGCGCCTAGGCGTGCCGAAGGAATATTTCATCGAGGGAATCGACCCCGAGGTGGAGAAGGCCGTTCGCGACGCGATTGAGGAATACAAGCGGCAGGGCGCGGAGATCGTGGAGGTCTCGCTGCCCCACACGCAGTATGCCGTGGCCGTCTATTACATCATCGCGACGGCGGAGTGCTCCGCGAATCTCGCGCGGTTTGACGGCGTGCGCTATGGCAAACGGACGCAGAATCCGAAGGACATCCTCGACATGTATGGCCGCACTCGCGCGGAGGGCTTTGGCGCGGAAGTGAAGCGCCGCATCATTCTCGGCACCTACGTCCTCAGCTCCGGCTACTACGATGCCTATTACAATCGCGCGCAAAAAGTGCGGCACATGATCGCCGAGGATTTCCGCCTCGCCTTCGAGCAGTGCGACGCGTTGCTCACGCCGACCTCACCCACGCCCGCCTTCAAGATTGGCGAGCGCACCGCCGATCCGCTCCAAATGTACCTCGCCGATATCTTCACCATCGCGGTGAACCTCGCCGGCATCTGCGGCGTCTCGATTCCGTGCGGCTTCACCGGAAACAAGCTGCCCATCGGTCTCCAAATCATCGGCCCGAAATGGGGCGAGGAAACTATGCTCCGCGTCGCCCATGCCTATGAGCAGGCGACGCCATGGCATAAGGAGAAGCCGCCGATTTAGAGAATTTCGTTATCGTAAACTTGCCAATAACTTAATTTACATTCATTTCATCAATCGGACGTTATACCTTAAGATAGTTTAGAACTTTCTGAATCAACCGGAGTAAAAAGCCCGGCCATCTGCCACGACCATTATTAAGCCATTTTAGGAAATAGGAAAAAATCGAAATTATAAAAGACCTCTATTATGGCCGATCAACAATCGTCGCAGTCGGAGCAACCACTCGCAGAATTTACGGAATTCAATTGGGAACAATC
Source organism: uncultured Verrucomicrobiota bacterium (assembly GCA_903863295.1). Lineage (GTDB taxonomy): Bacteria > Verrucomicrobiota > Verrucomicrobiia > Methylacidiphilales > UBA1321 > JABDGH01. The sequence goes on from CAIPBM010000191.1 coordinate 10,296, forward strand.
TAAAGGATATCCCAAAGTATTATACTCAGCCACGAAAGCACTTGAAGCTCTTGGCGCTAATGATAGCTCTCACACTAAATCATACAAAGAAGTGTACGAGAAGGCTAAGGAGCTATTTCCTCAACTTATTACTCATCCAACCGCAGTAGCAGAGAATAGTTTTTATGGGTACCTCACCAAAGCAGTTAATGACGAGGAGTCTCTAATTAATTGCGAGGGACGCAAGCAAGGATATTATCTAATTTCAACCAATTTGGTCAATTTATCGAAAGTAGAAACCCCTAAAGAAGAAGTTGTTAAGGAGGAAAGAAAGCGCAAAGAAAAAGAAAGCCATCTTTACCCCATAGCCTTGACTTGGCTAAGAACACAACGCTATCGATGTGAGGATACATCAGCGCTACGTGGGCACGGTAAGTGGGGTAATCCAGATATCACCGGTCTACTAATCACCGAAACAGTTGGTGTTCCTGATATTGAAATAGGCACAATTGAGGTCAAGGTTTCACTTGAAAATTGGGAACAGTGGATATTTGAGGCAGTAGCACATCGTCGCTTTTCCAATAGGGTATATTTTGCATTTGCTCATCCGGAGGAGGCCGCCCCTAAAATTCCTATTGAAATGCGGTATTATGCCGAACTCTACCATATAGGTATCTTGGTCTTTCTTGTAAGTCAGGAAAAATTTTTCCAACTCTGTAATGGTACTCTTCAAGAACCAATTGTAGCATTAGATGCTACCGTTTTTGAGTTATACTCCGCGCCGTTCATGACAGTTCAAGCACATGCCAAGAAGAAATTCTTAGAGAAATCCTTGGAACTACATGGTTATAAAGAGGCATGCACATGGGGCCAACCTCTAGAAGAGCAAGACTAGTATTCATGCTCCACCTCAAGTGCGACTCAGGAACGAGCAACCATCTAAAACCCAATCCACTTCACACCATGAAAAAAACCTGACGCAATGCCCTGCCCATGCGTCAGCGGTCTCAAATACAATCTCCCTTCGTTCCCAAAGTCCCTTTGGAAACGCACTTGCTGAGGCAATTTCATTGCCGACTTTTTCGGCTACCTCAAGGCAACCGGCAACGAAGTTGCGCGGACCATGGCGTTCCAAATCTGTTGAATCCGCTGGCAATGCATCTCCTATGGGAATTGCAGTCCCCCCTTCCCTCGGCTACAATAGTGTTGCCATGAATCCACTTTCTCAATCATCCTCCAACCGCCCCCGCCCCGTGCGGGAAGTCTTCGCGGGCATGGGCGTTCCCGAGGAAATCCTCGCCGAGCAGGAGAGGATGGATGCAATTCTGCCCGCGTGGGTCTGGGAGATTGACTCCAAACAACTGGCCCTGAGTGATAAGTCCGATTGGGAAGATGAAGAAATTTGAACTCTCTTTGTTCAAAACGTCCTGGATCGACTTGTCGCTGCAGGATTTGCGGGTGTTTTAGTCGGTGGGCATGCTGTCAATTACTGGGCACTCCTCTATGAGCAAACTCCTCCCGCTTGGGGAGAACTCCTTCCCTTTACCAGTGAAGACGTCGATTTCCTCGAATCTTAATCCTCCCCGCGCAATCGTTTTGATTCCGTACGCGCGACCCGCTAATTTCCTACCATGACCGCCACCGCCCCTCTCACCGCCGCCGATTACGAAGTCGTCATCGGCCTTGAAGTCCACTGCCAGCTCAAGACAAACACGAAGATGTTTTGCGGCTGTAAAAACGAATTCGGCGGCGCGTCGAATTCGCATGTGTGCCCGGTCTGCCTCGGGCTGCCCGGCGTGCTGCCGGTGCCGAACGAAGAGGCGATCGAGAAGACGATCCTCACCGGCGAGATGCTCGGCTGCGAGATCGCCACGCGCTGCAAGTTCGACCGGAAGAATTACTTCTACCCGGACATGCCCAAGAACTACCAGATCTCCCAGTATGACGAGCCGCTCTGCCTCGGCGGCGCGGTCACGCTCGACCTCCTCGCCTATCCCAAGGACGCGCAGAAGGACGAGTCGACGGTCGCCGACAAACCGATACGGCTCGTGCGCATTCACCTGGAAGAGGACGTGGCCAAGTCGTTCCATTTCGAGGACGGTACCAGCGGCATCGACTTCAACCGCGCCGGGACGCCGCTGATGGAAATCGTGAGCGAGGCCGACATGTCGACGCCGGAGGAGGCCTTCGCCTATCTCTCCGCACTCAAGCAAATCCTGGTCTACGGCGGCGTCAGCGATGCCGACATGGAAAAGGGCCAGATGCGCTGCGACGTGAACATCTCCATCCGCCCGCGCGGCCAGAAGGAATTCGGCACCAAGTGCGAGTTGAAGAATCTCAACAGCATCAGCGGCGTGCGGCGTGCACTCAAGTATGAGATCGCGCGGCAGATCGATGTCGTCACCTCCGGCGGCACGATCCAGCAGCAGACCCGCCGCTGGGACGACGACAAGGGCGAGACCACGCTCATGCGCGTGAAGGAAAAGGCGCACGACTATCGTTACTTCCCCGAGCCCGACATCCAGGCCGTCCGCACCGATCACGGTCTCTACGAGCGCGCCAAGGCCCGCATGCCGGAGTTGCCCGCCGCCAAGAAGGTGCGTCTTGCCAGCGTCTATGGCGTCAGCGCCTATCAGGCGGGCGTGCTGGCCGCCGATGCCGCATTGGCCGATTATTTTGAAAAGGCCGCCGCGTCCAAGCCCGCCAACGGGGCCGCCGTTGCCAATCTCCTGCTCAACGATTTCCTGGCCACCGCTACCGGAGAAAATCCCCTGCCCGCGCTCGCACCCCACTACTTTGCGGAGCTGGCCGAGCTGGCCGCCTCCGGCCAGATTAACAGCAAGCAGGCCAAGGAGGTCTTCGCGCAGATGTTCGTTACCGGAAAATCGCCGGAGACTCTCGTCAAGGAACTCGGCCTCGCCCAGGTCAGCGATGTGGGCGCGCTCGAGGCTTTCTGCGATCAGGCCATCGCGGCCAATCCCAAGAGCGTCGCCGATTTCAAGGCTGGCAAGATGAATGCCGTCAACGCCCTCAAGGGCCAGGTCATGAAGCTGAGCAAAGGCACCGCGAATCCGCAGCTCGTGGGCGATATTCTGGTGAAGAAGCTGAGCAGCTAAGGCCTCCTCGTTCCCAAACTCCATTTGGGAACGTCCATGGACCTCGCAAAATTTGATTTCGCGATAGTCTGGAGCATCTTCACTAGTTTGTGGCCAGCCTGAAAGGCTGGCAATCGTATAGCCCAGGGTTGGCGTAGTATCGCCTACCCAGGGAACCCCGGCACGAGGGCCCTACGCTGTAAGCGTTGAATCGGGTGTACTTTCAAAGGCGATTCTACCCCTACAGGGTAGTCTGCGGGGAAGGCTGACCCAGGGTAGGCGCCGCTGCGCCAACCCTGGGCTATAGAATGTTATCCTTTCAGGATATAAATCCACCCGGCTAAAGAATTTATGGAAAAACTAGAGTCATTGCCCTCCCTGGGATCGGCCATGAAATGGCCTCAGCAAGGCGTTCCCAAGTGCAACTTGGGAACGAGGAGGAAACGCTAGAGCCATTGCCACTCGTCGGGATCGGCCATGAAATGGCCTCAGCAAGGCGTTCCCAAGTGTAACTTGGGAACGAGGAGGAAACGCTAGAGCCATTGCCACTCGCCGGGATCGGCCATGAAATGGCCTCAGCACGTGCGTTCCCAAGTGCAACTTGGGAACGAGGAAGAAGAACTGATCCTTTGACAAGCTCAGGATGATGGATGAGTCGTTGAGGGCGTTTCAGCGGATTTTTCGCTTGGCTTGGCGGCCTTCTTCTTGGCACGGGGCGGAGTCACTTTTTCCGGCGGAAGCGCCTTGGGATCATTGCGGATCCAATGGAAGAGGAACTGCTGGGCGTAGCCGCGGTTCGGACCGAAGTGCGACTCGGCAAAGGCGCGGAGCCGCTCATGTTTCACGCGCGTGCTGTTGTGAAAATAGAGACGACGCAAAACCCGCTCCACCCAGACATCGATGGGAAACGCCTCCGCCCGCCCATAGGCGAAGAGCAGGATGCAGTTCGCGACCTTCTCTCCCACGCCTTGAATCCGCATCAATTGCTCCCGCGCTTCCGCGGTGGGCAGAGTGGCGATCCGATCCAGGGAAATCTCGCTGGAAGCAATTTGTTTTGCCGCGACAAAAAGATGCCGCGCACGGAAACCGAGACGGCAGGCGCGTAGTTTGGCTTCCGTGGCGAGAGCGAGCCGGGAAGCATCCGGAAATGAATGGAGCCCCTCCCCGATTTCATCACCAAAGGCCCGCCGTAACTCGTGGTTGATCTGCTCAATCTGCGTAATCTGCTTCAGGGAAGAGCAGATGAAATTGCATAGCGTCTCCCACGGTTCCTGCCGGAGAATCCGCAGTCCTGGCGAAAACGCCTGGGCCTTTTCCAGCCACGGATCGCTGGGGAAAGTGGCGAAGATTTCCCGCATGGGCAAGTCGAGGGCAAAGTAACGGGTCACCGCCTCATGCGTCAGTCCCGGTCCCACCGCTCGCAGGGCATCGCCTTGCGCCCAGATGAGGCAGGGACGGCGGTCGATCCAGCCCCGCCAATGCCCGTTCACCTCCTGCTTCCAGGAGAAGGACTGACCACTGGTCAACGTGGCGTCGAGATCAAGCCCGTGACTGAAGAGCGATAGGGAAACTTGAGGCGGTTCCGGATATTTCATGACCAAGTCTGGTTATTTGTCCTGCGGTTTCACGCTATCGATGATCTTGTTGAAAAGGGGGAGATTGGCGGTGATCAGCGGTTCCGGGCCGGTAAAGCGCCAATAGATATTGCCCTGCGGACTTTCGATCACCGCGCCGAGCAATCCGTAGTTCGGCTTGGAAACAGTCGGTATTCCCGGCGTCGGAACGACCTGGGCATAGGTGCCGAAAATGACGACTTGGGAAATCTTCAGTCCGCCGACATCGTGGTGCTTTTGCTCGGCGGCAGCGGGTTGCCCCTCCGCGTTGAACATCGTGCCGATCCAAGCCTCAATGTTCTCCTTGGCGCTGCCGCCGATGCCGGGGCCGAAATAAAAGACGACCACTTCACCTTCCTGCCCCTCCTGGCCGCGCGGCGCGGGGACCATCCATTGTCCGGCCCGGGCACTACTGGTGACCGGAACACTCTGCCATTTGGCCGGGACGGTGAATTTCAGTCCCCCGACTTTAAAGGTGGGGCCGCCGAGATAAACATCGCTGTCCCGATCCGCCGGATGCGCTGCACGCACGATTTGTCCCGTGGCGAAAAAGGCCACAATCATGGCGTACAAAAGAATGCTTCGCATGGCCCTACTATTATCGGTTGCTTTCAGCTTGTCGAGGGAGAGAGTACGGGGCGGATTACCCCTGCTTGCGCGGCTTGCGCGCTTTGGCGGCCGGTTTTTGACAGGCCGGGCAGACCCCCGAAAGCTGAAGGGAGTGGCTGAGCCCGGCATATCCTCGCTCCTTGGCGATCTGGTCCTCAAAGCGTTCAACCACGCAATCCTCGATCGGTTCAACCTTATGACACGTGCGACAAATCAGATAATGATGATGTTGATGCCCGTCCCGCGCCCGGATTTCATGCCGGGTGGTGCCATCAATCCAGGCCACCCGCTGGACAAGTTCCTTCTCTTCCAGAATGGAAATGAAACGGAACACCGTGGCGAAATCGCACCCGGCCCCACGGACTTTCTCGTGGATATCCGCCAGGGTGAGAGGAACCGAACTCGAATCGAGCAATTGGACGATGGCAATGCGTCCATGCGTGGCACGAAGGCCATTTTCCCGCAACCAGGCCACGGCATCAATGGCATGAGAATGTGAGTGAGGTGCCGGGGATGTGCCCATGCTTACTTGTACCATAGGAAAGCCGGTTCAGCCAGAAGTCGCTTTGCCAGACCAATAAAGGATGCATTTGGAACAAGAGCGGTGGTTGCACCGGCGGTTCTGACTCGCTAGGCTGTCTTCATGTCTGCAGCCGCCCCCGCCATCAGCCACACTGACGAAACCAACGCCCGCATCCTGGCGATTTCCGAGGATCGCATCGCCGGTTTCGTCCGGAATCCGATGCAGGAGATCGCCCGCGGCTGCGATTTGCCCGTCGATCTCGTCATCGAGCGCATCCGCGCCATGCTCCGTGCCGGCACCATTCGCCGCGTGCGGCAGACCCTGATGGCGACCGATCTCGCCCCCGGCGCCCTCGTCGCGTGGGAGGTCGATGCCGAGCGCCTCGATGCCGCCTTCGACTACATGTTCCAGCAGGATCCCTTCTCGGGCCATGTCGTTCTTCGCTCCACGGACGCAGCGACGGCCGGATCGCAATACAAGCTTTGGACCACGTTGAAAGTTCCGCATGGATTTTCCATGAAAAAGCATGCCGACTTTCTTCGCGATAAAGTTGGGGCCAAGCACTATCGCCTGATGCCCGCCAAGGGAATCTTCGCGCTCGGAGTCGGTCATACACGACGCAAAAGCATGGAACCGGGGGCCAAGGCTGCCGAAGCCGCGGAGATGCATGTGGTCCGCGAAGTGAAACTGAGCGAACTCGAATGGCGTGTCCTGATGTCGCTCAAGCGCGACTTGGCTCCAGAGGAGATCGGAGAGAATCTGTGGGAAGCCCGCGCCCGTGAGGCCGATTTGCCCCTGCCCGTTTTTTGCGAGATCGCGGAGAGCCTCGACGAGCGGAAGGTCATTGGACGCTTCTCGACTTTCCTGGAGCACGTCAAACCTACCGCTACCGGCGAGCGGGTAACCCGTTTCAACGCACTCTTTCATTGGGCGGTTCCGGCCGGTCGGGAGATTGAGGCCGGGCGGGAAATCGGACGTCACCACATCCTCACCCACTGTTACTGGCGTGAGGGCGGCCCTGAATTCAAGGATGTCAATATCATGGCCGTGGCTCATGGCACCGACCGCGATCTCGTTCGGGCGCACAAAGCCGCCATCGATGAGCATTTGCAGAAAATCGGCATGCCTTTCAGCTACACCAATATATTCTGGGGCGGTCGCAGCGAGATCAAGCCCTCCGAGATCGCCCCGGCTGCCTATGCCGAATGGTGTCAGGCAACGGGCATCGATCCTGACTCGATGCGAAGCGAATAAGTGGCGTTAGCCGCTTCGCCGTCAACTGCCTAGCGCACTGATGGCCGCCTCGATCACCTGCTGGAGTTTCTCCAGTTTGTAGGGCTTTTCGAGCACCGCGCTGAAACCGAATTTTCCGCAATCGAGCATGACCGGGTGGTCGAGATGGCCGCTGCTGGCGATGACCCGGGCCTGGGGGTCGATCTTCTTGATGGTGTGGACGGCGTCCTGTCCACCTACGCCATTCGGAATGACCAAGTCCATCATCACCACATCGAAGGGTTCGCCCTGCGACTTCGATTTGGCATAGGCCGCGATGGCTTGGGAGCCATCCGTGCAGGTGGTGACCTCGTAGCCGAGGTGACCGAGCATGCGGCTGACGATATCGAGGATCATCTGCTCGTCGTCCATGAGCAGGATGCGTTTTTTCTGGCCAGGCTTGGGCATGGAAAGACCGCCTGTCCTCGTGGGAGAGGAAGTTGGCACCACAGTCGGTGCGGCCGTGGAAGCGCTTGGTGGAGCGGGCTTGGTATCGCCTTTCGCCATGGGGATATAAACGGAGACAGTCGTCCCAACTCCGGGCGTTGAATCGATCAGGATGGTTCCTCCCATCCGTTGGATGGAAGAAAGAGCCGTCGTCAATCCGAGCCCCTGGGAGCCATGGCGCGTGGTAAAGTAGGGCTCAAAGACGCGAGGCAACGATTTTTCCGAGATGCCATGCCCCTGGTCCTGAATGTGGAGACAGACATAATCTCCCGCCTTCAGCGGCAGATCGGGACGGTGGGCAAATTGCTCGTGCGGAATGCTCTCCGCCGTAAATCTCACCACACCCTTATCCATCGCCTGAACCGAATTGGTGACGATGTTACGAATGGCGTGGTTGAAGGCCTCCTGGTCAACTTCCAGGTCAGGCAGGTTCCGGGCAAAAAGATATTCCGCCCGGATCATGGTTCCACGCAAGACGGGGGTGACCGCTTCCTGCACCGCCGTCTCAAGTGAAACTCGAACCTTGGGCGAATTGGTGTGCGGCGAGATGGAAAACATCTGCTCGATCAAATCGCGGGCACGCTGGAGCGAACGCTCAATTTCGTTGAGGCGAACGGCGACGGCGTTGTGGGGACCGTTGAGGTTTTTCGCAATGGTGAGATTGCCCACGACGTTGGTCAGAATCTGGTCAAAATCTCGCGCCATCGCCTCAACCATGCCCGCCGCGGTCGCCTCTGTTGAGGCCATGGCTAACGCTTCCGCCAGCTTGGTTTTTTCCGTGGTATCAACGCTGATGAGCACTACGGAGTCGATGTGGCCTTCCGCATCGGGAATCGGGATGATCTCAGTTTGGAGATTGACCCATCCACCCTCCTTTTGCTGCAGACGAAATTCTCCTTGCTGGGCCGTCCCGTGAGCAATGGCCTCGTCGAGCAATCCGGTAGCCCGCGCCTGGTCGTCGGGATGAATTTCGGAAAGGGCATAAGTCCCGGCCAACTCCTGCGGCTCATAGCCGAGCGCATGGCTGTAGGCCGGGTTGTTCCAAATGCGGTGACCTTGCCGGTCCGTCATCACGATCAAGTCGGAGACGGCTTCCGTCATCACCTGGAAAAGTTTCCGCTGCTGGCCCCATTCGGCTTCGGCCTGGCTCCACTGCTCAAGCGTGCGCCGATTTTCTGCGAGTTCCTCCCGCAATTTTTTGACCTCGGCATCCGCGCTTCCGGACGACGGAGCGGGCACGGCTGCGGGAGGCAGGGACGTGATCAGTTGCGAAGAAGTCGATTTCTTCTCCAGTAGGCTACTGGAGAGATTAATTTTTGATGGCGGTTCAGTCTTCTTTGGCGCGGGTGCCGAGCCTCCCGGGGCAGTCCCATCCAATCGTAGAACAATCGGCCTTCTGGGCATCGACTGGGTTCTTGTTGGCACATCTTTCACGATGCTTTCCTGAGTAAAGGGAGGGAGATCACGTGGGGAGACAAAGGTAACATGTTCTGACTGGAGCTTACCAGTAAGCAGAATTCGTGCTTAGCTCTCTGAATGAGTAATTTAGCCACTTAAATTATGCAAGCAAAAACCTGCCATCGGCAGCTTGCTACAAAAAGGCGAACCTGTCAGGAGAATTGTGCAGGAGACTGGCTCGTTACAATCCGTAAGTGTATGCGCTGTCTAAAAGAGCGACGCCCCTCCAGGGCGTCGCAACACATATATATGCCAAGTCTCACTTGGCCGGGGAAAGTCAGAGCTTAAGCTCCGACTTCCTTGCGCGCTTCTTCGGCGAGGGCCGTCGAGAGATAGCGTTCGCCCGTGCTGCAACCAATGGTCACAATCAGCTTCCCCTTGTTCTCGGGACGTTTGGCGACCTGAATGGCTGCAAAAACGTTGGCACCGGTGGAAATACCGACGAGCAAGCCTTCCTCCTTGGCCAGACGACGCGCCATGGCGAGAGCATCATCATTGGTCACGGTAACCACCTCATCGACAATCTTCAGATGAAGATTACCGGGAACAAAGCCCGCGCCCGTGCCCTGGATCTTGTGGGGACCGGGCTTGAGCGGTTCCCCGGCAAGCGTCTGCGTGATGACCGGAGAATCCTTCGGCTCAACCGCGATCGCCTTGAAGGACGGTTTGCGTTCCTTGATCACTTCCGAGACGCCCGTGATGGTGCCGCCGGTACCGACCGCAGCGACGAGGATATCAACCTTGCCATCCGTATCGCTCCAGATTTCTTCGGCCGTCGTCTTCTTATGGATTTCCGGATTGGCCGGATTTTCAAACTGCTGCGGGATAAAGGCGTTCGGCGTCTCTTCAAGGATCGCCTTCGCTTTGGCGATCGCGCCCTTCATGCCTTCGGCGGCGGGTGTCAGCACCAATTTAGCACCCAGCAACGCCAGCAACGTGCGACGTTCCAGCGACATGCTTTCCGGCATCGTGAGGATGAGCTTGTAGCCCTTGGCTGCCGCCACAAACGCCAGCGCGATACCCGTGTTGCCGGAAGTCGGTTCAACAATGATCGTGTCTTTCGTGATCTTGCCCGCTTTTTCGCCCGCTTCAATCATGGCCAGGCCGATACGATCCTTGACGCTGCCCAGCGGATTGAAAAACTCGGCCTTGAGCGCGATGGTCGCATCGAGACCTTCGGTGACGCGATTTAACTTGATCAACGGAGTACGGCCAATGGTCTCAAGGACACTGTTGTAGATAGGCATAAATTAAGAGGTAGAGGAGGTTTGTTTACTGTTTCGATAGACAATAGCCAATAACCCTCCCCTGACGCAACTTCGTTTTTCGCCCCTTCGCCATGACGGGATGGTCTTGTTCCTCCTCTTGCCAGCCGGTTAACTTCCCGCTTGGATGCAAGGCACGTTATGAAATTCCTCGAAAAATGGGAACGGCAGCTTGGCCGGTTAAGCGAGGAACGCTTTTACCTCGTCGTCCTGTCCGTCCTGGCGCTGATTTTCGCCGTCGTCGCGATCAATTTCGCCATCGGTTTGCACCGCAATTTTTTGACCATCGCGTGCGATACGGCCGCCTTTCAGAGCGCCATTGTCAACACTCTCCATGGCAACTTTTTCCGCGATACGGCCTATGATGGACCCAACATGCTTGGGCTCCACAGCATGTTCATTGTGCTGCTGCTCGCCCCGATCTACGCGTTCTGGCCGTCGGTCGATCTGCTTTTTGCGCTGCAGATTCTCGCCATCTATAGCACGGTGATTCCGCTTTATCTCGTCGCACTGGAAATCCTGCGCCGACCTCTCCCAGCGTTTCTCATTGCGGCGGCAGCGTTGGTCAGCCCCATGTTTTTGCAGATGGCCATGGCCCCCTTCCATCCCGAGTCATGGATCCTGGCTGCCGTGCTCTGGTCCTATTATTTTTATCTTCGAAACCAACCAAGGGCATTTTGGATCAGCTTCATCCTTGCCGTGATCAGCGGAGAACAAGCGGCTTTGATTTATGCCGCCTTGGGAATTGCCCTCTTGTTGTCGGACGACGGGATTGCCTGGCGAAAGCGATATGGAATTTGGGCCTTGGCTGCGGGCGCAGGTTGGTTTCTCTTCTCGACCGGAGTATTGGTGCCGCTGATGCGATCTCCGGATCAGCATAATCTCGTTGCTTACCACTACGCGGGCTGGGGCCTTGAATCAGGAGCTTCCGATCGACGCATCGAGACCGCTTCGGACTTGGCCGCAGCCGTGCCCGAGGATCCTTTCATGGCCTTGACGTTGCTGCTCAATTATAATCGCTGGCTTCATGTGCTTGGCATTGTCGGGGCGCCTCTCCTGCTCGCGTTTCTCTCGCGCCGGACTCTCATTTTGCTCCTGCCTTTCCCTGTCTACTTTCTGATGAGCAGCCAGGAATTTTTTCTCGGGTTCCATGCTTATTTCTATGAATTTGCCTTCCTTGCCGGTTACCTCGCTCTGATTCTCTTTTTAAAAAATTGGGAGGTGGCGACCCGACTGGGAATGACCGTATTGGCCACCACGGCTTTTTTAAACGTCCTCCTGGCTTCCTCCGTGGTCGGCCATTATGGCGAATTATGGGGAGGCGAAAACGCTCCACTGACCGATGCGCTGCACGATATTTTTGACAAGATTCCCCCAGAAGCGGCTGTTTACAGCCCGCATCGCTTCAGCGCTTATCTCTCCAATCGCACGGACATGGTCATGGGCGATTTGCGGGAGGAAAAACTCGACTTCAATTCGATGCTCGAATCACGGTATGGCACGACAAATGTTCACTCTGACCAAATCGAATACATCGTCTGCGATTTACAGAACGATCAATGCGGGTGGCGGCAAGGCGGCTACAAAAAAGAAGATACCAAAAATCGGGCTGATAATCTGAACACCTTGCTTCAAACCGGCCAATGGAAGGTTTTCTGGTCTCAACATGACGTCGTGATTCTCCAAAGGAAAGGTCGCGACAATCCAAAATGAACGTCGATTTCTACAAGAACAACCAAGGTTACTCGGAGAAACTCCGCGACTCCGATCCGCGCAAGTTTCAATCCGCGCCCGTTCTTTGTCCGAACCAGTCCTTTTATCTCAAGTATGCCCGCTCCCTTTGCCAGGGATTGCCGCAGCGGGCGCCCATTCTTGATGTCGGCTGCGGAGTGGGACAAGTGGTACGCGACCTCACGGCCTGGGGCTTCCAGGCCTTCGGCGTCGATGTTTCCCAGACGAGCATCGCCATGGCCCGCCAACATTCCCCGACCTGCCAGGTTTACGACGGCAGGAAGCTTCCCTTCAACAACCGCTCCTTCAGCGCGGTGGGCGCGTTCAATGTGCTTGAGCATGTCCGCGATCCCGTCTACTTCCTCGACGAAATGCATCGCGTCCTTCTCCCCGGCGGCACGATGGTGGTTTCCAGTCCCAATTTCTTCCGCGTCATCGGCTGGCGCGACTATCATCCCCGCATGCAGGGTTTCGCCCAAAAGATGCGGAATCTGCGGACCCTCTGGCGCCACTCGAACCATTACTCGCGCGATCCCGGTGCGGTGGTCTTTGAAAAATTGACCCCGATCATCCGCGACAATCCCATGCCGGACGACGACGCCATCGTCGCCACGAATTCGATCGATATCCGCCAGTATTTCCGCATGCGAAAATTCCGCTGGATTCACGTCTCCTGCGTGGATCGCCCCGTCCCGATGATTCTGGAAGCGGTCCTCGACGCCACTCCCCTTCGCTTCCTGATGTTGAACAGTTTCGTCATCGCGCAAAAGTCGGGCTAGACTAAACCGTCCGCTATAAGATGCCGGTCAAAGAGCCTGCTTAAGGCAGGTCATTTTCCTGATCTTCTTTTCCAAAGATATCTCAAGATGGAGAACAGTCCCGAAAAGCGAAACGAGGGATCAATATAGCGTTCGAGGACATAGAAGGCGAAATAATAGGCGCGGCAGAAAGCCCAGATGGCGAGGGCGAGGAGCAGGAAGATGCGCCACTCGGGCAACTCCACCAAGATCAATGCGGATGCGATCAGGCCAATGGCCAGAAAGAGGATGACCTTCACCCACATCGACCGGGGAGACTGGAGGTCGCGCATGGGCTGAGACTAGACGGCGTCCGAGACACTCGACAGCGCAAAGTCGTCCACGAGCAACGTCGGCACCGCGATGGGAAGACCGATCGATTCCTCCCCGTAGGCGCGCAGGGCGGGGCCCATGGCGATGACCTTGTTCAACATGGCCACAGGGCTTTGGTTGAAGCGGAAATTGCAGACAGGCTTGACGATTTCGCCGTGCTCAATAAGGAAAACGCCATCGCGGGTCAGACCGGTCAACAAGACGGTCTGCGGATCAACTTCCCGGATGTACCAGAACCGGGTGATGAGCAGGCCTCGCTTGGTCTGCTTGATCATCTCCTCTGTCGTGGTGGTGCCCCCCTTCATGACCAGCGTGGTTGGTGAAGGCACGGGCGCGCGCTTCGTCTTGTCGGCCCAATAGCGGCCACATTGGAGGTTTTTCAGTACGCCGTCCTCAATCCAGACCGTGCGCTGGGCCGGTTGGCCATCATCAGAATAAATGCTTCCGGGCACGAGTGGATCATTCGGATCTGAGTAAATGGTCACGTTCTTGCCGAAGACCGTTTCGCCCAGAAGCGATCCGCCTCCCTTCTTCGTGGCGAAGCTGCGGCCTTCATCCGCGGCGCGCTGGTCAAACTCCTCACCCACAAGGATGCCGATCAAATCGGAGACAGCAGACGGTTCCAGGATCACGGTATACTTGCCGGGCTCCAGCTTGATGGGCTTCTGCGATTTGACGGCCTTGTCCGTCGCCACCGTCCCCATGGCGGCGGCATCAAGCTTACTAAAATCCTGGTAGGTTGTGCCCGCCCAGCCCGCGCCGGTTCCGTCCGGCGTGCGGGCGGTGACCGTATGCAGGACGTTGGTCGACTGGTTGCTGACGAAGAGGCCTTTGCTGCTGCCGAAGCTCGAAAAGGTGGTTCCGACTTCCAGAAAGCCAGAGGCCTGCACGTTTTTGTCCTGCGCTTGTTTCAGGACGGGAAGAATCGCACGGGCGAGCTGATCCGAAGTGGCAGCCTGGGTGGAGGCGGAGAAAGCTGTGCCCGTCGCATATTTCTGCGGACCGAGCGGCGGCATGAACTCGGGATTTTCCGGGGCAAGTTTCGCCGTATTTTCGGAAGCCGACACGAGGGCAGCGAGCGCATCGTCGCTGAGATCAGTTCCGGTGGCGGAACCGCTCTGCTTGCCGAAATGGGATTCAACGGTGATTTCAATGGAGCTGGGTGCGCCATTGGTCGTCGCCATGTTTTGGGCGTAACGGACGTGACGGCTTTCCCCGCAACGGATTGAGACGACACACGATTCGGCCTGGGAAAGACCGAGGACTTTTTTCGTGATCGCCTGGGCATCGGCTTCGCTCAGGATCATGCGATCTCCTTCCGGTCCGTGTTAAGCACCGTCACCTGGCGGAACCGCGCCGGCACCGCACCGTGCGAGACCGGTGCGGTCTGTTCCGGCTGGCCCTTGCCGCAGTTCGGCGCGCCCCCGAGGAAATAGGTGCTCTGGTCGCCTAGGCCGTCCATCGAATTCCAAAACTCGACCGTACTGCCTTGATAAGCGACATCGCGCAGCATTCGCCCCAGCTTGCCGTTCTTGATTTCGTAAAAAAGTTGTCCACCAAATTGAAAATTGTGCCGCTGCTGGTCGATGCTCCAGCTCCCGTTGCCCATGATGTAAATGCCCCGCTTTACGTCGGAGATCAGATCGTCGAGCGAACAGGTCTTGGGATTGGGCTGGAGCGAGACATTCGGCATCCGCTGAATGGGGAAACTCGACCAGCTATCGGCGAAGGCGCAGCCGTTGGAGGTTTTCTGTCCGATCAACTGCGCCTGACCGATCGCCATCTGGTAATTCACGAACAAGCCGTTCTGGATGATGGGGAATTCCGTGCCGACGGAGCGGACGCCATCGTCATCGTACCCAACCGTGGAGAGTCCGCCTTCCTGGCTGCGATCGGCGACGATGTTCATGAGCTTGCTCCCGTACTGGAGCTTACCCAGTTTATCCGGCGTGCAGAAGGTGGTGCCGGCAAAATTCGCCTCCCAACCGAGCGCACGATCAAGCTCCGTGGGATGTCCCACCGATTCGTGAATCGTCAGCCAAAGATGCGTGGGGTCGAGGACGAGATCGTAATCGCCGGGCACGACCGACTTGGCCTGGAGTTTTTCCTTGGCCTGCTCGGCGGCCTTCGCGGCTTCGCCGATGAAATCGTAGCCCAAAATATATTCATAACCGCTGCCGCGCGGCGCAGCAAGGCCGGCGCGCGAGGCGAATTTTCCGGTCGCTTTGTCGATCACGGTGACTTCAGTCTCCGGCATGACGCGGACGCGACTCTGGCTGATCCGGCTTCCGTTGCTGGAGGCGAAGAATTTCTCCTCGCGGACAAAGGCAAAGGAGGCGGTGGCGTAATCAGCCCCCGCTTTCATGGCCGCTTCGTTAATTGCCAGTAGCTTGCCGATTTTGTCGTCCACCGGGATCAGGAACGGATCGGTCTTCATCGGCATGTCCCAACGGTCCTGATAGACGGGGACATCTTCCAGGACGAACTTGCGGAGTTGCAGCGGTTGGCTGGCTTTCGCGACTTCCAAGGCGCGCTGGGTCGCCAATTTGACCTCATCCTCCGTCGCGAGCGGACTGCTGGCGTAACCCCAGGTGCCATCAAGGAGGACACGCACGGCAAAGCCCGCGCTGATGCCCGTGGCCGATTCCTCAAGGCGATGTTCGCGGGCCTCCAGATATTCGGTCTGGTAACGACAAAGGCGGAAGTCGGCGTAAGAGGCGCCGCCCGATTTCGCAACGCCCAGGGCGACACCGGCGAGGTTCAACTTGCCGTTGAGGTCGAGCTTGTCGGCGACTTCAATCGCCTGCGCGTTCCGCATCCCGAGAAACAGCGTGGAGGGCAGTAGCGTGGCGCACGCGCATCCCCCCATGGAGCGAAGAAAAGTCCGTCGGTTCACGATACTTAAATTGTGCGCGGACGCCCTGTAATGTCAAAGCATCGGGCGGTTACAAGTGTGTAGGGGTTTTAGACGGAATTAACGGAAGGCAAACGGAATGGACGGAATGAAGGCAGGGATTCTCTCTTTGGAGCGTCGGGACAACTTCTTCTGCTGGTTGCCGCAGCAATAAGAGGGAGCCATTCGACAATTTTGACCAACCCTCTTGCTTCTTCATGTCTTACTGTTTTCCCATTCCGTCCATTCCGTTTGCCTTCCGTTAATTCCGTCTAAACTCAGTCCTCAATCAAAACAAAAAACCGGCGGCACCTTGCGGTGACGCCGGTTTCTGGAATGAGCCAAACTTAGATCGTTGCGTCGGGGCTGCTGCTGGTCGGATCGGCTTCGCGAGCGCTCTGGCTCGGACGCTTGTCGACCTTCGCGCCGCTGACCACGATCTGGCGGCCCATGAAGTCGGTCCGGTTCAGCTTCTCAGCCGCTTCCTTGGCGGTCTCAAGGCTTTCCATTTCGACAAAGCCGAAACCCTTCGAGCGTTGTGAATGGCGATCCATGGCGACTTCCACATTCTTCACCGCGCCCACCTTGGAAAAGAGATCGAACAGATCGCTTTCCGCGGCTTCATAGGCGAGGTTCCCCACGTACAACTTGGGGGAGACGATCTCCTGGGGAGGAATCTCGGCCTTGGGGGCGCGTTCTTCGCGACGGGCCGGACGCTCCGCGCGGGGCTCGCGGCTCTTCTCCTTGAAGTCGGGGCGCGACGTGCTGGCCGTGCGCAACGGCTTCGCCTCGGGGGTCGATTTCTTGCCGGAAAACCATCCGAGCAACTTGGCGAGAAAGCTCTTTTCCTTCTTGGGGGTGGAGCTGGTGGTGCCATTGCTGTGCACCCGGTTTTCGCTGTGACCGGAACCATGGCTGCTGCGACCCCGGCCTCCGCGACGACGACGTCCGCCGCCTCCGCTGTTACTTCCGCCTGCGCCACGTGGGCGATAATCTGAACTCATGTGATGTTACTGACATGCCGTGAATCGCGCTGTCTGGAAGGACCCGCGCTCTTTTTCAGGCTCTACTCTGGCAAACTTCAACCTGTCCCGCTGCTCAATATCGACGTATCCAAGTGCGAACTGTGATGATTCCCTTGGCGAAAAACTTTCCGACGAAATTCTGCGTCCCAATCCCGTGCCCGCGCCTCCAACCGTTGACCGGCTTTAAAATCTGCGCTGTTTCTGCTGAGTTGATCTGCCCGAAGGCGACCAGGTCTAGGATTGTGATGAAGCTGTAGATGAGTCCTGTGGTTGCCGGAGGAGCAAGGCATCGAAAAACCCGGGCGTCTGGACGCCGGGGCAGAGGTTAGCGTAATCTTGCTCTCAACTCCATTTTGCTGAGAACAAAGGCGCCAGCCGCTCCGACCACGAAAGACTTCACAACATGTTCCTTTCTGCTCCGTGACTAGCAGAAATTCCGATATAATCAATCTAAATCGCAACTAAATTGCTCTTGGAGTGAGGTTTAGCTTGAAGCATCAACTGTAGTGGCGGTCTAAGCCCAGTGGTGCCTTTCCTCGGCGGCTAGGCATTAAGAGGTGCCTGCTTACCATGCGGCTTACTAAGCTTTGACAAATTGTCAAAGTCCAGTTAAATTGCATTTACATGCGGGTCATCTCGAAGAAACGCTTGCAGGATTTCTGGGAAATCCTACCCGCAGCAAGGGCATCGCTGGAACAATGGTACAAGGTGGTGAGTGGGGCCAAGTGGCTTCACTTCTCCGAATTGAGAAAGACTTTTAATCATGCTGACGTGGCGACAACCGATAATGGACATCCCGTTGTCATTTTTGACGTGGGCGGCAACAAATACCGAATTATTGCCGCGCTTCATTACGACCGAAACATCTGTTACGTCCTCCGGGTTTTGACCCATAAGCAATACGATACCAATCGATGGAAAAGGGAATTATGAGCACCAAAATTAAAGGCACCAAGACAGCCACGCTGCCCAAAACCTACCGGGAACTTTGCGGATTGCTTATGCCCCGGAAGATCCACGACGATGCGGAGTTGGAATCCGCGCAGGACATCATCGACGCCCTAGCCGTTCTCCCCACCCGCACGCCAGATCAGAACGACTACCTTGAGACGCTGGCAGAATTGGTGGAGGCCTACGAAGCGCAGACGGTGAAATTTTCCAAGCGCTCCGGCTTGGAAACGCTCAAGTTTCTACTCGCAGAAAATAAGCTCACCGCCAGCGATCTTTCCCGCCTTCTCGGCACCGACATCAGTCTCGGCTACCGCATCCTCGACGGCGAACGCAATCTCACCACCAAGCACATCAAAAAGCTGGCGCAGCATTTTCATGTTGGGCCGGAGGTTTTTTTGTAATTGAAGGCTCACGAATAGAAAAGATGCCAGTCTAGAAGACCGCCCTATTTATGCATCACATTAAGGGCGATTCGACCACAAGAAAATCACGCGCAGATTAGACGGGCGATCATTTTTTTAATGCCTCCTCCAAATGAGCTTTTGGTACGGCTTATCCCTATGTATATGCTATCCGCATGAAGCGCGTGCTTCTTGCTCTTTTGCTCGGTACATTCCTTTGCTCTGCCGATGAGCAATCAGGCCCCATTATTCGACCCGCGAAGGACATCGTTCTCCATCTCAAGGACGACAAAAGCCCGCCGATAATTCATCTGGCAGATGCGCCGTATATTTCCCAAGGCGTAATTACGCTCTATCCCGGTGATAAAATTATCGTGGAATTTGATCTAGTTGATTCCCAACCCAAAAACCCAAAGGTGGTCAAGGAAATCACTCATCCCGAGCGCACCTTGGAACTGGAAATGACACAGGACAAAGATATTACCGCCGTGAACAGAAAAAGTGGTTTTACCAGAAAGCTGAGTATGGATTCCTATTTTCTGACCTTGGGTTCGGATTTTAAAAATCATGCTAATATGTATCCGTTGGATAAAAGCCTGCCCTGCTTTGATTCTTTCGAGCCGAAGACGTACTGCATCAAATTTTATTCATTCGGATTTGCCGATTAGAAGTTTAACTGGGAAAGCACAAACCGTTTTCAAGCTTGCCGCTGACGCCGGTTCTGGCACTATCTCCTTTCCTGCCTGATCTTTTTCGGGCAAATACGGGCCGTAGCTCAGCTTGGTAGGGCGCTTCCTTGGGGTGGAAGAGGTCGCGAGTTCAAATCTCGCCGGTCCGACCCCCTTCCCGTGCTACGCTGCCGCGGAAGGACTTTTGTGTCAGTCCGTCACTTCGCAAGACCAATCCCCCTTGACGCTCTCCGTTACGAACCCTAGACAAGAGAGTGGACCGGCGGGCCCTTTTATGAAGGCGTCGACCAGACTTTTCTGTAAGATGCCCGCGGCACCTTTCGATCTCTCCATAATAACCTTTCAATCTCTTTCTCGAAAAACAACTTACGATGAACATTTTCTCCGGCCTCTTCTCCAACGATATCGGCATTGATCTCGGCACCGCCAACACTCTCGTCTACGTCCGCGACCGCGGCATCGTCCTGCGCGAACCCTCCGTCGTCGCCATCAAAGCAGGCTCCAAACGCGTCCTCGCCGTCGGTGACGAAGCCAAACGCATGCTCGGTCGCACCCCGGGGGACATCATCGCCGTCCGCCCCATGAAAGATGGCGTCATCGCCGATTTCGAGATCACCGAGGCGATGCTGAAATCGTTCATTCACAAGGTCAGCAACCAGCGCCGCTGGCAGCGCCGTCCCCGCATTGTCATAGCCGTGCCTACAGGCATCACGGAAGTTGAAAAGCGCGCCGTCAAGGACTCCGCGCTCAACGCCGGGGCGCGCGACGTCTATCTCATGGAAGAACCGATGGCCGCCGCGATCGGTGTCGGTCTCCCCGTCCAGGAAGCCGCCGGAAACATGATCGTCGATATCGGCGGCGGCACGACTGAGGTCGCCATCATCTCACTCGGAGGAATCGTTTTCTGTCGCAGCGTCCGGGTCGCCGGGGATGAGCTCGATGAGAGCATCATCAATTACATGCGCCGCGCCTACAATCTCATGATCGGTGAACGCACGGCGGAGGACATCAAGATCAAGATCGGTTCCGCCTATGCCGTCGAAAAGGAAACGACGATGGAAGTGAAAGGCCGCGATCTCGTCGCCGGTCTGCCCAAGACGCTCACCATCACCTCTCAGGAAGTGCGCGAAGCCATGGCCGAGCCGGTGCAGGTCATCGTCGAATCGATCCGCATCACGCTTGAGCGTTGCCCGCCGGAACTCTCCGCGGATCTCGTTGAGCGCGGTATCGTCCTCGCCGGTGGCGGCGCGTTGCTTCGCGGTCTGGATAAGATGCTGGCCGAGGAAACCGGCCTGCCGGTGCACGTCGCGGAAGACCCCCTCAGCGCGGTGGCCGAAGGCACGGGCAAAGTGCTCCAGGAATTTGAATACATGAAGCGTGCCGCCGAGTCCGAGCGGCATCGCTAAATTTACCTCCAAGGAATGTCCGTTCCTTCCGCTCCCGATCTCGAGATGGATTCTATCCGGTGAATAAAAGCGCCTATCTACTTGCTGTGGCCGGCATCGGGTCTGCCCTCATCGTGCTCTGCTTTCTTCTGCCCGAACAGGTCACCCAGCCCATGCGCAAGCAGACGCTCGAAATCCTGGGGCCGGTCATATCGGTGGTCGAGCAGCCGATCAATTATTTCAGCCGCGTCGACAGCAAGCTCAAAACCCTCGACGAGGCCCAGCACGAGTTACGCATTCTCCGCAACCAGGTCGCGACGCTTCAGGTTGAGAACGCCGTGCTCGGTAATATGAAGGCCGAGAACTCGCGCCTGCGCGAGATGCTCGGCTTTCGCGATGCTTCCCAGTACATTCTCCTGCCTTGCCGCGTCATCAGCCGCGAGCCCTCCAGTTGGTGGGACTCCGTGCAGGTCAACGTCGGCGACGTTAACAACAACGATCTCTATAAAAAGTATCACGGCAAGTTTTCGCTCGGGCCCGACCAGCCGGTCGTCTCTCCCCGCGGCGTCGTCGGCAAGACCGGCACCGTCTCCCATTACGCGACCGACGTGATCCTCATGGTCAACGAAAACTGCAGCATCTCCGCCTATGTCGATGGCACGCACGACCAGGGCATCGTCCAGGGCCAGGGCAATTTCGATGAAGGCAAGCCGCGCGTGAACGTGAAATACCTGCCCAAAAATTCGACCATTGCCGTGGGGCAGTTCATTGTCACCAGCGGTCTCGGGCCCTACTTCCCCGCCGGTCTGCGTCTCGGCACCGTGACTGAAGTCCCTCCCCTCAACAACACCTACCCAACCTTTGGCCTCTACCGGGAAGCGACCATTGAACCGACCGCCGATCTGAACCAGCTTGATGAGCTTTTCATCGTCCTCGGTTCCAAGGAAGAGACCAAAGACGAAAGCAAGCCCGCCGCCGCCACGACGGACGCGCCAACTTCGCAAGATGCGCCTGTTGCTGCCCCCCTTTCCCCGGATACACCCACAGAAGTGACGCCTCATTAAGGTCTTCCTGTAGCGGCGGTCTAGGATCGTCGCCTCCGTGGTAGCTGCCGATGTCCCTATCGGCGGATGGTTTTCAGTCAGTGGTAGCCGTCGGCCTATATACACACTTTGAACGCCACAACTCATTACTCGAAGCACTGGAAATCAAGCTAGACTCATAGAAACCAGGTTCAACTCGCGACTACTCTTTTGCTCACATCCCTATTCGCAGTGGTCGCAGTTTTTAGTTATTCAGTACGCCGGGCTAGTTCTATGGAGAGAAATTCGACTGGTCAGCACTGCTTGAGAAAAAAAGATCAAATTTTCCAGGACGTGGATTGGAGTAATCGGAAAAGTAAGTCAATCTAGAGGGAAGTGTGAAATCGGCTTTCCCAGCTAAACCCGCAAATTTCAACCAATCGTTTTTGTCTACGCGACTATATGATGCGGGCGTTGTTGATCCAGCATAGTCGAGGCGTGCTGACCAATCACTTCCATCTTCAAGTTTACCCACGACTCGATCATCGCTCAAAAAAGCAATCCTAAGAACACGCTGGGGACCCCCGAGCTTGCTGGCTTCGGCGGGCTCGCGGTAGGGGAAAAATGGGTGTTCGGTTTTGAAACTCATTCGGATTGCCGTTGTTCCAATCTCTCCGGTTTCTGAGCGTTGGAGCTTAAAAGCGGTTACTTTCCATTTTTTTGCTAAATAAGGTGCTAGCCACAGCGCCGAGGATTCTGTCCACGGATATCCATTCTTTCTAAGCCAATTACCGAGCCCTCTCGAATCAGAAGCATCTAAAATAACCGCGTGGTAATCTCCCATTTGCTCTTCAGCAACTACTCGAGGCTCAATTCCATCGGTATTTGAAGCCGGAACAGATTTGGACAGAGTTACCGAAAGAGTACGCGGCATCGGCAAGTATTTATCGGGCAAATCGAATAAACGAGAGTCCGCTAAACCAAGTTCAGGTGTGCTTGGCGTCGGTACAAGAAAGCCGGCTTTGTCTGCGCGTGAATCGAGCATGACGGTGCGAATGAAGTGCTCTGTGTTATGGGTCTTGTCCCATATGATCACAACGGTTTCGTTATTGATGCCTACGAATCCCTTATCCGAAAGCGCTAGGCAACCGTAAATATTGTTAGCCAAGCCCAACAATAGGAGAATCGTCTGGCCGCATAACCTCAGCGTAAAAGCAGTTGGTATCATAATTAACCCTAGGCATCACAAACGTCGTAGAGCAAGTCCCCACAAAGTCTACCCGCCTTCGGATGTCACTGAGCGTTGTTGCAGTCACGGATTGCCCCTCCAGACCTACAATCAATACTTGCTTTCAGCTCTACATGGGCTTAAGTGGTTCAAAGGCGAAATATTATTTTATGTCAACCAATTCCAATCAACATGCTGCTGTCACCCGTGAAAAACTCGTCGAGGACGTCAAGGTCCTGACCAAGGACGTGCAGGATTTGCTCAAGGCCACCGCCTCCGTTGTCGGCGAAAAAGCCGCTGAAGCGCGCGTCAAGGTCGAGGAAAGCCTCAAGGTCGCCCAGGACAAGCTCGCCGTCGCTCAGGACAGCGTCAAGGCCAAGGGCAAGGAAGCCATTGCCGCCACAGACGAATACGTTCGCGATAACCCCTGGAATGCCGTGGGCATCGCCGCGGGCGTTGGGTTCCTCATCGGGCTCGGCTTCGCCGCTGGCACGTTCCTACGTCGCCGCGACTAAGCTCATACTCCTCAAGGGCCATGGCAGTTCCTGAAAGCTCCGAATCGGGCTCGCGTGCGGGCTTGTTCACGTCACTCCGTTCGTTTTGGAGCATCCTGCTCGCCATCCTCTACACCCGGCTTGACCTGGTCACGGTTGAGCTGGAAGAAGAGGCGAACCGGGCAATCCAACTCATCCTGGTCGGCCTGGCCGCCCTGTTTTGCGCGGGGTTGACCCTCTTCTTCTTTCTCTTCTTTCTCGTCGTCACCTTCTGGGAAGAGCGGGTCTGGGTTCTTGCCATTGTCAGCATCGTCAGCCTGCTTGCCAGCGTCGCCCTGGGGCTTGCCGCGCGACACATGGTGCTGACCCGGCCCAAGTTCATGTCGCAGACGCTGGCGGAACTGCGCCGCGACGTCGAAGGTCTCCGCGCAGAAATCAAATCGGTCGAAGGCAAGTTATGATCCCTCCTGAGGAAGATTACGCCACGCGGCGCCAGCAACTCGCGGAGCAGATCGAGCGCCAGCGCGGTCAACTTGCCGCCGCTTATAACGATCTCGAAAAGCCGATCCTCTACGCCGAGTATGGCATCCGCACGGTCGGTTTCCTGCGCCAGAACGCGTGGATTTTCGTCGCGGTTCCCACGACCGTTAAAATGGCCTTCTCCATACTGGGCTTGAAAAAGAAACCCTCGAAGTCTGCCCCCGGCACGCAGAACCAGGGCCAGCGGAAAAGCACCGTGGTCAACCTGGCCACCAAGGCCCTCGAGTTCTATCAACTTTACCGTCGCGTGCGTTCCTTCATTCCGTGAGCAACCCCAAACCCGGCCCCGTTCCGAAGCGTTGGGTGGTCAAGCTCGGCACCGGCATTCTCAGCGACCCCAAAGGGCAGGTCGACCTCGTCCAGATTGAGCAACTCGCCGCACAGGTTGTCGAGCTGCGCCGACTTGGCCATGAAGTTCTTGTCGTCAGCTCAGGTGCCGTCGGTTGCGGCATGTCGCTCCTCGGACTGAAAAAGCGCCCCACCGCGATGGCGGAACTTCAGGCCTGCGCCGCGCTCGGCCAGCCCCGTCTCATGCGTTTCTGGGACGAAGCATTTGCCCGCTCCGGCGTCCGCGTCGCCCAGGTTCTTCTCACCTATCTGGAACTCGACAGCCGCTCCCTCTACGGCAACGTCCAGCGCAGTGTCGAGCACCTGCTCCAGCACAAGGGCATCGTCCCGATCTTCAACGAAAACGACGTCGTCTCCTATGACGAGCTCATCGGCGCGAAGTTCGGCGACAACGACCAGCTCTCCGCCCATGTCGCCATTCTCGCCCGCGCCGAGCGGCTGATCATCCTCTCTAACATCCGCGGCCTCGCCACCAACTCCGATGGCACCGGTCGCCTCATTCGCGACGTCCATGGCATCGATGCCAAGATCGAGAAGCTCGCCGGGGGCACGCAAAGCCAGACCTCCGTCGGCGGCATGATCTCCAAGTTCAAGGCCGCCCGCCTCGTCAACGCCGCCGGCATCCCGATGCAGATTGCCAACGGACGCCAGAAAAACGTCCTCGTCTCCATCTGTCAGGGAGACGCCGTTGGTACCATCTTTCATCCGTAACCGTTTCGCACGGAGCTCACGAAGGACACGGAGAGCAATCCGTTTTTAGGTCCTCCGTGTGAAATTCAGCCTCAGTTCAGAGAAAATCAAAATTTGGTTAATTTGGAAAATCTGGTAATTTAATGCTCCCTACGACACACCCATGAGCACGACCCTCACCCCCGCCGAACAGCACATCCGCGATCTCTGCATTGAGGCCCGCCAGGCCGCTCAGCTTCTCGCGACGCTGCCGACGGAGAAGCTTGACCACATGCTTGAGGAGATCGCCGCCGAGCTGGAAAAGGAAGCCGACCTCATCTTTGCCGCCAACGCCAAGGACATCGCCGCTGCGGAGGAAGCCGGGCTGAACAAGGCGCTCATCGACCGCCTCCGCATCACTGAAAAAACGCTCGCCACCATGGTCACGGGCGTCCGCCAGGTCCGCGCCCTGCCTCAACCGCTGGGCCAAAAAATCACCGAATGGCAGCGCCCCAACGGCATCAAGATTTCCAAGATCCGCGTCCCCATCGGCGTCATCGGCATCATCTTTGAGTCGCGCCCCAACGTGACCATCGACGCCGCCGTCCTCTGCCTCAAGACCGGCAACGCCACCGTCCTGCGCGGCGGCAAGGAAGCCATCCACTCCAACCGCGCGCTCATTCACGTCATCCAACAGTGCCCCTCGCTGCCCAAGGGTGCCGTGCAGCTCATCAGCGACACCGACCGCAACCTCGTCCCCTTCCTTTGCCGCCAAAGCGACTTCATCGATCTCATCATCCCCCGCGGTGGGCACAGCCTCATCGCGACCGTCGTCGCCGAGTCGCGCATCCCCGTCATCAAGCATGCCCATGGCGTCTGCTCCGTCTTCGTCCATGAGAAAGCCGATTTCGCCATGGCCGAGAGCATCATTCTCAACGCCAAGATCCAGCGCCCTGGCGTCTGCAACGCCATCGAGACGCTCCTCATCGACCGCGCCATCGCCGACAAATTCGTCCCGCAAATCGCCGCCGCGCTGACCAAGGCTGGTGTCGAGATTCGCGGCGATGAAACCGTCCGCAAATTCGTCTCGGGCGATAAGATCGTCGCCGCTACCACGGAAGACTGGACCACGGAGTACCTCGACCTCATCCTCGCCACCCGCGTGGTCGACGGCCTCGACGGCGCACTCAAGCATCTCGCCACCTACAGCTCGCATCACTCGGATTCGATCATCACTGAGGACAACACCATCGCCGAGCGCTTCCTCAACGAAGTCGATTCCGCCACGGTCTATTGGAATGCCTCGACCCGCTTCACCGACGGCGGCGAATTCGGCTTCGGCGCGGAGATCGGCATCAGCACCGACAAGCTTCACGCCCGCGGCCCCATGGGCCTCGATGAGTTGACCTCCTATAAATACGTCATCCGCGGCGAAGGGCAAATTCGGCCCTAATTCCGTTGGCCCGGACAACTTGTTGTCCGGGTGCCCAACGCGCACAGGAAGCGATCCTCTTCTCACATAGAACTTGAGAAGGAGAGCAGTAACCTACATCGCCACTGCTGATGGAATATTCGGACTATCCGGGTTAACCTCAATCCGTTGGTTCTTGGGAGAAATCACCAGGTCCATGTCTTCCATCGCGATGGCCCCGAGCAAGACTGTATCGCCCATGACCATGGCTCCGCAAAAGCTGCCGCGATTTTCGAAGGTGGTCTGTACCGGTCCGACATAAGGCACCGATTTTTTGCTGCCATCCGCAATGATTACTTCCCGTTTCTCCAACTCATCAAACTTAAGCTGAAGAGCCACATGCTCGGGAATGCAAAGCGTAATGGCGCCCTTGTCCACCAAAGCTTTGACCTTCATGGGAAGAAGCTCAGGATAACGTGGATTCCTCAGGATGATTTCCGTGTAAATCAAACCCATATAACAATGTTAGTCTGTTCAGACCTGACCTCATAGTAAAGTTATGCTCCTCTCACAGCGATGCCACTTCCTCCTGTTCTGCACCCTCTGGGCAGCACTTCAACTCTCTCCCCTCACGGCCGACGACAGCTTCATCTGGATCGAGGGTGAAAGCGCCACCAGCACCAACATGAAGCCTCACCCCTGGTATGGGAGCGCGATCAACAAGAGCGAACTTTCCGGCGGTGATTTCATCTCCAACTTCAGCCCGGACGAAGGTCACGCCGATTACCAGTTCACCGCCGCACAAGCCGGGAGCTATACCCTCTGGATTCGCGCCAATCCCATCGGCGATCCCAAGCTCGATTACCAACTCAACGGTGCCGGTTGGGCTCCCGTCGACTTCACTGACAAGAGTGATCTCGTCAACATCGCCAATGACGGCAAGCCCGATCTCCGCTTCATCGCCTGGATTAAGGTCGGTGCGGTCAATCTCCTCGCCGGCGCCAACACCATCTCGTTCAAATTTCACAGCGCGAACAACAATCACGGCAGTCTCGATTGCTTCCTCTTCACCCATGTTCCGTTTTCGCCCAATGGCAAGGTGAAGCCGGGCCAGAAACTCGGCACCGACGAACCCGGCTGGTGGGCCTTCGAACCCGGACCGGAAACGTTCAGCAAAGACGCCCTGCTTGATCTCCGCTCGCTGAACGAAAATGAGGCCGGTGAATCGGGCTTCATTCAGGCCGATGGTGATTCCTTCAAGCTCGGTAACGGCCAGCCCGTCCGCTTCTGGGCCGTCAATACCGGTGTACCTTCGGGCGACCTAAGCCATGACCAGATGGATCTCATGGCTGCGCGCTTCGCCAAGCTCGGGATCAACATGGTCCGCATCCATGGGGCACTCTTCGACCGGAGCAGCGACGATCCGACCAAGATTGATCCCAAGCGCCTCGACAATTATTTCTACCTGATCAACGCGTTGAAAAAGCAGGGCATCTATGTCCATCTTTCCACCTATTTCCCCCTCTGGCTTTCCCTCAAGGCCTCCGATGGTATTCCCGGCGCGGACGACGCCCTGGGCAAAACGCCCTTCGGCCTCCTTATTTTTGAGCCTCGCATGCAGGAAATCTACAAATCCTGGCTCAAGCAAATCCTCACCACCCCAAGCCCCTACTCCGGAAAGACCTTGGCTGAGGAAACCTCGGTTGGCGTCTTTGAAATCCAGAACGAAGACAGCCTCTTCTTCTGGACTTTTCAGCCCGCTTCACTCGGCAAAGGACCGCGCGAACTTCTCGAAAAGCGATTCGCCGCGTGGCTCGCCCAGAAATATCACACACTCGATCAAGCCTTCGCGGCATGGCCAGGCGACAAGCACCCGGATGACAACACCGCCGAATCCCGTGCCGGTCTCTATGGGCCCTTTGAAATGAGCAGCGCCGGCTTTCCCAAGCAATCCCCGGATCGCCAGAAGCGCCTACTCGACCAAATTCATTTTCTCACCGAAGTCCAACATGACTTCTATGCCGACATGCATACCTACATCCGCAACGATCTCGGCGCCAAATGGCCCATTTCCGCCAGTAATTGGACCACGGCGCCCGGTCTTGGCTTCATCGAGCGTTACACCTATTCCGGGGTGGAGGTCATCGATAAACATGGCTACTTCGGCGGCAAGCATGAGGGAGATGCCTCCGCTTGGTCGGTCCGCAAAGGTCAAACCTATGAGGATAAAACCGCACTGATCGATCCCACCTCCGTTCCCTTTCAGGTCGTGCGCCTACCCGGCCATCCGCACATCCAAACCGAGATCGCGTGGAACAAGCCGAACCGTTTCATCGGCGAAGGCGAGCTCCTCATCAGCACCTATGCGTCACTGCAAGGTATCGATGGCGTCTACCTTTTCGTTGCCGAGAGCGGCAATTGGCAAAACACCGGCAGCAGCAACTGGCCCTACATGATGCCGGGAGAAATCGGCCAATCTCCCGCCAACGCCCTGCAGTATCGCCGTTTCGATCTCAAGCCCGGCGATACCGTTCTCCGTCAGGTCACCACCGTTGACGACCTCCTGAATCTGAAGAGCTCCACGATTCTCGAAGGCAATAACGTCGATTTCCGCATGGCCGAGGCCCCCAAGTCTACACAGGCCGACCAAATTGCGGGCTTTGATCCTCTCACTTTTTTCGTCGGTCGCGTCGAACGCACGCTCGATCCCCAGGCCCAGCCCGTCGCCACGGACCTGAGTAAGTATATCGATCGGGATAAGCAAACCATCACCAGCAGTACCGGAGAGATCGTCTGGAATTATGGGCTCGGACTTCTCACCGTCAATTCGCCGAAAAGCCAGGCCGCCTCTGGATTCCTCGCCAAGGCCGGGCCGATCAAGCTCGGTGACATCACCATCGATTCGCATAATGAATACGCGACCATCCATGCCATCAGCCTCGATGGCCTTCCGCTTGCGACCTCCAGGAAAATTCTCATCCAGGCTTTCACCGAGGAAAAAATGTATGGCTTTAAATCCACGAACGGAGTGATTGATGATATCGGTCGTGGGCCCATTACGGTTCGCGATATCGACGCCACGATTACCCTCGCTAAGAGCGTATCCATGAAAGCTGTCAGCCTCGATGAACAAGGCTATCTTCGCGCCGAACTTCAGCCTCAAGTGACGGGGGACACGGTAGTCATCACGCTCCCCAAGGACAGTCTCTACACCATTCTCACTCGCTAGAATTTACGCCTGGTTGCTTCGTTTTTTTGGAACTGCTCCTACTGGCCATCATGGATGTCCCAAGCCGGAAATGGATCCTTCAGATTCTTCCAATCCGCAAACGGAAGCGCATATTCTTCCTCCGTGAGCAGGCATGCATCGAGTTGCTCTCGAGTGGTGCGGGATAGCTCTGCCTCATCGCCGATCAAGACCAATTCCTGCCGACGGTCGCCGTAGGGTTCCTGCCAGGTCTCCTGCATTTTCATCAAGACCTCGGCATCTTCCGG
Source organism: uncultured Verrucomicrobiota bacterium (assembly GCA_903863295.1). Lineage (GTDB taxonomy): Bacteria > Verrucomicrobiota > Verrucomicrobiia > Methylacidiphilales > UBA1321 > JABDGH01. The sequence continues at coordinate 39,969 of CAIPBM010000191.1, forward strand.
CCAATCCTCCCGAGGCAAGGCCGCCCACCAGATGCCCGCCGAGCCGCAGCCATTTTGCCAACGGGTGCGCGAGACGCCCCCGACGAGCAGGCTGCGCGTCGCCAGCCAGATAAGCCCTTTCACCCGCAAAAGACCGGGATGATCCGCATTAAACCAGGCCCAGAAGCGCTCAGGGTGAAACGGGCGGTAAGCCCGGTAAAGGGCGCTACCCAAGGCGACGGATGATTCAGGCGATGCGGCGCGTCCCGCTTTCAGCTTCGCCGACATTTCAACTTCCAACCCTAATTCCTGTGGCGTTCCTCCCCGATGGACGATTTCCAGCGGCACCTCTCCGTAAGCCGCCTCCATCCACCGGGCATTCAGGTTCAGCTTCATCAACGCGGTAACGCAGGCCTCACGCTGACCATTGTCAACCAGATCACACTTGTTCAAGACAAGTAGACTCGCACTCGCAATCTGCGCTCTCTGTAGCTCGATCAAGTCAGCGGAGATGGGCACAGGCGGAGGTGCCACAAAAGTCCGGTAAAAATCGAGAGCATCGACCACGCCGATATTCTGGTGCAGTTCCGCCCAGGGAGAAAAAGTCTCAGGCTCGCCGGGAAGAAGGCCGAAGTGACGGGCAAGTCGCGTGGGATTGGAGGTGCCGCTGACCTCGATCAGCACGCGCTCGAAGCGTCCCGCCTGGGCTAACTCACGCAACCGGGCGGCAATCCAATCCACTACCAAGTCTTCATCGCCATCCGGCATCTCAAGGACAAGGTCGTGGGTCCGGCGCATCGCCCCGCATAGGCCTCGCAAGGCTTTGGCATCGAGATTCAAGGCACCGGGGTTCTCCACCAATATGGCCAGATGTCCTCCTTGGTGCGAACTGATAAGATGATGCAGCAGGGAAGTCTTCCCGGAGCCGAGAAAACCACCCACCAAAGTCACTGGCAAACGACGAATCATATCTGAAGTGGGCGTACTCTACTCCAAACCGCCCGGCCGGGCAAAGCGCATGCAGTCGAGCGGACTCGGCGCATCCTTCACCTGAAGCAAGGCATAGAAGGTCGCGCCGAGATGATCGGGATGGGTCAGTGTATTCCAGGCGCGCAAATTGTCCTGCAGCTTCACCTGCGGACCACCGCCCCCGCTCAACTCGGAATGAGCAATGCCCATGAGAAAACGTTGCTGATCGACGAACGCCAGGGTGCTCAGCCCGGCCGATTCCCCTACCCGGGCCAGGGTCGTGAAATCGACATGAGCCGTGAGATCGCGCAGCCCCGGTTCGACCAATACATCGTCAACGGCGTGGTGTTTAACGTATGCCGTCAGCGTCCCGTGCGTCCGGAAAGCGGCGTAATAAACCGAGGCCGGAAAACCGTAGTCAATGGTCAGCACGTAACCGCGTTGCATCGCCCGGGCGACTTCCCGCATCCAGTGATGCGCCCGCAGATTGATCTCCGTGGTGTAACCCTCAATCCGGGGAAGGTTCAGATTTTTGATGGCTTGGAGAAGTTCCTCGTCTTCGATTGGCTGCCCCGCCCAGCCCAAGTCATCACCTTTGAGAATGACATGGCTTTCCCGCCAGCTCCCATCCTGAAAGAAAATCACCCGGACGGGAAAAGCATCGATGAGTTCATTGGAGAAAAAGACGCCGATTGGCTTCTCGACCGAAAGAGCCTCAAGGTTTTCAAACCAGGTGATGTAGGAAAGCAGGTCGGCTTCCGGGCCACATTGTTGCTGGATCTTCGCCGTTCCCGATAGCTGGACGATTCCATAATGAATTGCCTCGAGAAATTCGGGCACCTCCGCACGGCACCACGCAAGAATGTCCCCGGCCAGTTGGCCATCGTGGGCTCCCTGCTCGATGATCCAAAAAGGACGCGGCTGGCCGAGCATCTGCCACATCTGGAGAAATTGACGGGCCAGCAAGCGCCCAAAGAGCGGACCTGCGCTCACGCTGGTATAAAAATCGCCTGTTCGCCCAATCGGCGAAGGACCGCTGCTCTTCGCGTAATAGCCCAGACCGGGCTGGTAGAGCGCGAGTTCCATGAACCGGTCAAAGCGCATCGGCCCCTGCCCTATTTCCGCGCGAATGATTTCTTCAAGTTGAGTCATGGGCCGGTCAGTGTACCCAACGCCGGGAAGGGCCGCACTGTAATTCCGGGGTTTCCCACGGCAAAATTTGTTCTATGCTGACGGGGTGACTACTGCGACTCCTCTTCACGAACACGAAATCACCGCCAAACCCCTTCGCCCCAAGGAGGGCCTGGGTGCGCTCCACCTCTTTTACCGCGTTGAGCTCGCCGCGTGGCGGGCCAAGTCGAGTGACGAACGAGCCGTGGCACTCGATTACCTTGAGACGCTGCTGGCCACCGCACGCCAGCAGCCGCAGACCCAGATCGTCACGCTTTCCATGTTTGCCCGGGCGGATATCGGGTTCATGATCCTCACTCCCGATTTGCACGATCTCAACGGCCTGGAAAAAAGCATCACGGCATCGCTTGGCCCCGATGTCCTCGTTCCCGAGTTCACCTACCTCTCCATGACCGAGAAATCGGAGTACACGCAAAAAGAAGAAGCGTACGCGATTGAACTCGAGAAGGATGAGGGCATTGCTCGCGGCAGTGCCGAGTCGGAAGCCAAACTGGCGACCTTTCGCGAGCGAATCGCCCACTACACCCATGACCGGCTCTATCCGGTTCTGCCGGAGTGGGAATATTTCTGCTTCTATCCCATGAGCAAAAAACGTGAACCGGGCCAGAATTGGTATGCACTGGATCACGAAAAACGGCGCGAGTTGATGGGTGGTCACATGCGTGTGGGCCGTACCTATGCAGGACGCGTCCGGCAACTCGTCACCGGGTCAACCGGCCTGGACGATTGGGAGTGGGGCGTCACGCTCTTTTCGCACGATCCTTATGACATCAAGGCCATCGTCTATGAAATGCGCTTTGATGAGGTCAGTCATGGCTATGCTGAATTCGGCCCGTTTTATAACGGTCTGCCGTTGCCGCTGAAGGAGATTTATCGGCGCGTCTTGTTGGTCTAACAAAAAAACTCTCTCATCCGTATCGCATTTTAACAGACCAGATGTAGTAAACTTTCAGGTGGCCCGGGCTCCTTGTTGCCCGGGTCGCCACAGGCGACAGGAAGCGATCCGCCTCACCCGATTTCAAGCATCATGAGAAAAGAGAACTCAGATGCGCTTCCTGCGCGCTTCGCGCGCCCGGACAACAAGTTGTCCGGGCCAACGATGCACGATGAACTCAATCTTGTAAGAGGCTCTAACACCCAGATCGGCTAAGTCGCGCATTGGGATCAACCTCCCAGTCGCCGCCAATATTGTCCCGGACTTCACACCGGTCTGCGGTGCCACTGCCCAGGGCATGCACCACAATACCGACCCGTTTTCCCTTGAGCACCTTGACCTGGCGCAATGTGGGCGTCGCCCCGCTTTCAATCTCCACTCCCGGGCCTCCGCTTCCGATAATCGAAACTTCTTCAATACTGCCGCTTCCCTGGCTGCGAAAACGAATCCCGGCCCCTTCCGTCTCTTCGATCTGACATTGCCTCAACGTGGGACGCCCGCCCTCGGTCACCAGCACCGCATCCCATTTGTTGGCGTGTAGCTTCACATTTTCCCATCGGCCCTTGCCCTGGGTTGAAACAAGCAAACCACCCCCGTTATTCTCGCTGATCTCACCCCCGACCATTCGCGGCGCGCCATTCTGATTACAAGAAAAACCGACGCCGCCATTTTGGTTGATCGTGCAGTTTTGCAAGGTGGGCGCGCCCGCATCTTCCGTTAGTATTCCAATAGCCTGGTTTTTTGAAATATTGCAGCGCTCGAAACGGGAGGTCGCTTTAAGGCTCACGACGACGGCCGTTGAGGTGTGATTGGTGATTTCACAGTCGGTGAACTGTCCGTCCGCGCCGTTCGTGACGGTAATCCCATTTTCGATCCCGTTATAAAACCGTGAAGCCTGCACCACGGGCTTGGCACTCTGCGTGGCGAGTAGTCCACTTTTGCCGTTGGAATAGATCTCGCATTCGTTGTAGAGCCCTTCCCCGCCCAGCGTGACCTTGATGCCGTCCTGCTGGGTGTCGTGAACCTTGCAGCGCAGGAAGAGCGGCCCCGACTTATCCTTCACCAGCACATTACTGGCCCCGTTGCTGAAGATATCGCATTCGACAAATTCACCTTGGGATTGGTCGATGACTTCAATCCCCTCCGCGTGGTTGTCAAAAACCTGGCAATTGGAAAAGCGAGGCTTGCTCTGCTGGCCAACGGTAATGCCCGCGCGCGTGTTATCAAAAACCTGGCATTCCTCAAACAAACCTTCCCCCTGCTCCGCGACCAGAATGCCGTAACGTTCGTTGGCCGAAACGCGGCAATAACGGAAGCGCGGCGTGCTCCCCCGACGGCATTGGATTCCTGCCACCGCATTGCCCCAGATATCGCAATCCTCAATCAGGCCGCCTGCGCCTTCGTTCACATAGATTCCGGCCATGAGCGCATTGCTGATCTTGCAGGAGAGAAGCGTCGGCGTGCAGCCCTTGCCGATGACAATATGAGAAAGCTTGTTCTGGAAGAAGTGACATCCCTGCAAATAACCCAGTGCGCCATCCTGAAAAAGAATCCCGCCCGCCTTGCCATCGTGCACGTTGCATCGGCGCAGAATCACTTCCGACTGCGCTCCCTTAACCTCCAGGATGCTGGCGGAATCACTGGTGAGATCGCAGTCCTCCATCACCAAATGACCTGACTTCACATCAACGGCAACATGGGATTTCTTATCTTTTCCCACCAGGCCTTTGAGCGTGATCCCGGAAAGAAACACGCATGCCCCATCAACCAGCAAAACCGACCCTGACAGTGACTCGAGAATGACGTCGCCTAACGCCCCCTCCGCGCGAAGCTGAAGATGACGCCGGATAACCAGTGATTCCTTGTACGTACCCGCTTTGAGCACCAGACAAGTTCCTGGCGCAGCATCACGCAAGGCATCGCGAAGGGTGGGCTTAAGACCGCTGCCCTCGGGATGAACCGTGATTTTGGCTAACGGGCTATCCCAATCCGGCACGGACCACTGTGATTCAAAAATCTCGGAAAGAAATTCCACGGTGGCCGGCTCTTCGACCGGCGACTCGACATCTTCTTTCGGTTCCTCTTCGATTTTCTCGGACGAGGTTTCGGACTCCGCGGGCACAATCACCGTATCGGAAGCCGAGGATGCGGCCTTGAGTTTCGGTAATTTTGTCGTTCGGGCTCGCGCGACGGCAAGCTCCTTGGGATCGAGCAAGCCCAGGGCAATGGCCCAGCTTTCCACCGCCCATTTGGCAAAATCACTGGAGATATCCAAACTCTTTTCCAGCTTGATCGAAAGCCGCGCGCAAGCCAACCGGACCGATGCTCCGTTCTGCTGGCGGAGTTGATCAACGATGTCCTCACGCAGACAACTCACCAAAATAAATATCTCCTGCCGATATTCCCCACAGTAATCCTTCAGGATGCTCTCGCAGCGCCAGGGATTAGAAAGCAGCGGCTCACCATATACGGCGAGAATCTCAATTAGATCTTCACGCGGTTTGGGATTCATATCAACAGGTTAGAAAAGAAAATTCACTTAAGAATGGTAAAACTATCGGAAAAGCCGAACCAAGTGAACGAGAAAGTCCTCTCCACTTATTCAATTTGAAGTGACTTATATTTTCTCCGAGCCCAGCCCCGCCACGGCCAGACTCTCCAGCGCCCGGCGTGATTGCACCGGCCCGAGACCCAGCGGCAATGCTGTGCGCCCCAGTTTTAAGGCGTAGGGAATCTCTTCCTTCTCCGCGTTTACAATCCAAAGCGCAAGCTGGGATAACCGATCTTCCAACGGCAACCGGTTCATCTCCGCCGCATCCAACCACAGTTCGCGACCGTCACCACCTGTGAACTGTTTGACCGAGAGGGGCCTGCCGCGGGCATAGGCTTTCCAATCAATATGTCGAAGTGATTCCCCCGGCGAATAGGCGCGCACACCGGAAAAATCATCCCCTGGTTTCAGGCTATACGGCGAGCCATTCTCACCGCCGGGATGAAGCTCCGGCCAAAGCTCGCTTCCCCTGGGTTGCGGATAAACAAAATATTCCGTCCCCACCGGAACGGTGAAACTGGCCCAAAACAAACCGAATGGATAAGCCGATCTCACCTGCAACACCTCAAATCGATACATGCCGCGCCGCCCGGCCGGGATCGTCGCTTCCACCGTACACCCATCTCCTGCCTGAATCCGCTCGACGCCCTTGCCGCCGCGCATCACCAACGGAACCGGTTGCCGCCATGAACCTGAATCTTCGCCCAACCGCGCAAAAACCAACCCGTAGACTGAAAATTTTTCCGGAGCCTTCAGATAAATTTCCACCAAAACATCTTCGCCCGCAAAAGCGGAACTCACACGCACATGCTCCACTTTTACCAACGAGAGATTTCGCCAGGTGTGAAACAGCGAAATGAAACTCAGGGAGGCGATCAGGTAAAGAATCGCGTAGACCAGGTTATTCGAATAATTCACCGCTGCCAGCCACATACAACCCAGAATCGGACCGAAAACGATCCAGAGCCCGGTCGGATGCAGCTTGAGGCTTTCCCGCTTCATCGCACGGGAACTGTCCGGATGATTTTTTCGGTCAGCGACAGTCCCGTGTCTTCCAGTCCGGTGACCGTGCCGAGCCGGTGAGCGATGACATTCGGTGCCACGGCCTGGACATCCTCCGGCACCACCATCTCGCGTCCCGCTGCATAAGCCCAGGCCTGCGCACACCGCTGTAGAGCCAGGCCGGCCCGTGGCGAAAGTCCCGCGCCAGCGGAATCCATCTGGCGGCTCTTTTCCAGCAAATCGAGAATGTAATCCCGAACCGTATCAGCGACATGCAGGTTTCTGACGTTGTCCTGCCAGTAGAGCAATTGCTCCACGGAAATCATCGGCTGGAGGTTACGGATCAAATCGCGCCGATCCTGCCCGGCCAACATTTCTTTCTCGGCCAATCGCCCCGGAAAGCCGAGCTCCAAACGCATGAGGAAGCGATCCAGTTGCGATTCTGGCAGCGGATAGGTTCCAATCTGCCGCTGCGGATTCTGCGTCGCGATGACAAAGAAAGGCACGGGCAAAAGATGCGTCGTTCCATCGATCGTTACCTGTCCTTCTTCCATGGCTTCCAGCAACGCGCTTTGCGCTTTGGGCGTCGCACGGTTCACTTCATCGGCCAGCAACATTTGCGCGAAGATCGGTCCCGGGTGAAAAACAAATTGCCGTGAGACCGTATCGAAAATCGCGTTGCCCAAAACGTCGGCGGGTAACAGATCGCTGGTGAATTGCACGCGACGAAAATCGAGACCAAACACCTTGGCCAAGGCATGCGCCAACGTGGTTTTCCCCACGCCGGGAATATCTTCGATCAACAAATGGCCCCGGGCCAATAGGCAGCAGAAAGCCAGCCGGACAGCACGCTCTTTTCCCAGCAGAATCTCATCCAGCCGGGCCAATACATCAGTAATTGCAACGCTCATGTGACCTTGTCTTCACTAGCGTACGCGATATTCGCCAACTGCCAAGCCACCATCTCAGCAGCGTAAAAGCCTTTATATTAGCAGTTTCCGCATCATTGCTTTCTTCACACCATTTGTTATGGTTAACTTATTGTATCTCCCATGAATTTCCGCGACGTACCCAATCTTCTCAAGTTTGAACAGCACGCCCGGCTCAACTCCGAGGATGAAATTGTCATGGACTGCTACCGGCGCATTCGCGAAGTAATCGCTCCCGTTCCGCGTCCTTCCCCGGTTCTCGATTTCGGCGGGGGCACACCCGTCGATAGCCTGCGCGCGAGTTGTGAAGCGGTGGAAAAATCGACGCGCCTGCTCTGGGCTTGCGCCGCAGCGACAGATCAAATCACGCCGCGCCTTTGGGATTATCTTCCCGATTACGATTCCAGCATCTCCTATTTTCTTGATCTGAATGATCTCGAGTTAATGGCCGTGACCAAGCGTCACCGCATTGCCTGGGAAGAGACTGCTCACGTTTAGCGGTTAAGCCGCACGGACGGTCATCTTGAGTCCATGTTTGGGACGAAGCGTCGCCGTGGGGCGAAGTTCCACCATGTGACCGGGGACAGGCTCAAACTTCCACTTCCGCGCCATCACTGCGAGAAGAATTACCCCTTCGGTCCAGGCAAACCCCTCCCCGATACAAACGCGTCCGCCGCCACCAAAGGGAAAGTAAGCAAACTTGGGACGAGTCGTTTGAGCAGCTTCGTCCAACCAACGCTCGGGACGGAATTCCAGTGCCTGAGGCCAGAACCGTTCGTCGTGCTGTATGAGATACTGGCTGGCAACAACGATGGTTCGGCGCGGCACTTCGTAATCCCCCAGGGTCACGTCCTCCAACGCCCGCCGACCAATCACCCAGACCGGAGGGAAAAGTCGCATCGCCTCGGAAAATACCGCCGTGGTGTAGGGGAGCTTGGCCGTATCCTCCAAGCCGGGCAACTGATCGGAGCCCAGCACGCGATCGATCTCCTCCTTCATTTTAACCCGCACCTCGTCGTGTTGCGATAGCAGATGCCAGGTCCAGGCCAGCGCATTTGCTGTCGTCTCGTGCCCCGCGATAAAAAGCGTCATCGTCTGGTCGCGTACTTCCACGTCGGTGAGACGTTTCAATGGATTCTCCGCATCCTCCGCCGCCAGAAGCATGGAAAGCAAATCGCCGTGATCGCGCCCTTCTTTTCGCCGCTCTCCAATCAAGTGATAAATGGTTTCGTCGAGACGACGTTGCGCCTCATTTAAGCGTCGGTTCCCGGCCGTTGGAATATGCTGCAGGATTTGCCAGAAGGGCAGAAGCATCCGGTTGAAATTCTCGATAATCACCGTCAGCGATTCCGCGATGACGTGCGCTTCCTTGTCGACCTGTGAGCCAAACAGTGTCTCGGCCACGACGGCCAGCGTCAGCCGGTTCATCTCCATGGCGAGATCAATTTCGCTGCCCGCCTCCTGGCCTTCGACCCACTCGCGCGTCTCCTCCGCCATCACCTTCGCATAACCGGCAATCCGTCCACGATGAAATGCCGGCTGAATCAGACGTCGCTGCCGCGTGTGTTCTTCCCCTTCGCTCACGAGCAGGCTGTTGCCCAGGAAGACGCGGGCGCCTTCCAAGGCTTTCCCTTTGCGAAACGAGTTTTGCTTGGTCACCAGCATCTCGTTCACCAGCGCGGGATCGCTCACAAGGAGGAATTGCTCGTCGAAAAGCGTGAACCTCACCACATCGCCGAATTTGGCCTTGATCTCCTCAAAAAAAGCGAGAGGCCCGCTGAACCGCCGGTGCGCACTACCGATAATCGGAATCTCCCGTGGCTTCGGAATCGAGCGAAAGGAACGGATCGGCATGGCGCCATCTTACCCGACGCGACAAAAAAGCCAACCTGTCGATGGAGTCCTCATTAAGAACTCCGCGGCAAGCATCGGGGTATTGGGAAAAGAAGTCGGCTCGGCCTGTAGCGGCGGTCTATGACCGTCGCCTTTACTCACCGCCGGCCTCTCATCGGCGACGGTCATAGACCGCCGCTACAGACTGACGAACGTCTTGCCTTCCGCCAACCATCGGTGAACATCTCGCGACATGTGGACGGATCGCGAATTACTGCTCGCCCTGCAACGGGGCGAAGACGCCGCCTGGGACGAGGCGTTCCGGCGACTCTATCCCTCCGCCTTTGCCGCCGCGCGCCATCCCCTCGCCTCGCTCACCCCGGCAGAATCGGAGGATATTGCGATTGAGGCGTTGACCTTGTTGTTACCCAAAGTGAAGGATGTCGACGCTTTCGATGAACTGCGCCTGCTTGTCATCACCATTGCCTCCCGCAAGGCGATTTCCGAAAAGCGCCGCCAACTCGCCGACAAGCGCGGTGGCGGCGACGTGACCAGCCTCGATGCCTTGCAGGACGACGAGACAATCCGCTTTGAGCCCGCCGAGCAACTCGTTGGTCGTCTCAATCAAACCGACTTACGCGAGCTCTCCGCGCTGCTCGATGCCGCCTTGTCCAACCTCGACCCGCGACAAGCCGGACTCTTGCGCGACTTCCTGGTTTTTCATCTGCCCTACAAGGAACTTGCGGAGAAATATCGCATGCCGGTGGGAAGCGTCGGCGTTAATCTGGCCCGGGGCCTGGAAAAAGTCCGGGCCCATTTGCAAACAAATCCAAAATTGTGGAAAGAACTGAACGCGTTTCTGCGATGAACTCTTATGGATGCTGATTCCTTCACCGACCTGGCCCTGCGCGTTCTCGCCGGGGAAGCCACCGACGACGAGCGTCGCACCCTCCAAGCCACGCTCGCGAACGAGCCCGCGCATCGTGAGGCCTTCGAGCAACTGACCATCACGCAAGGTATTTTACGCACCACCGCCCCCATGACCGAGGCCGTCAAGGCGACTGGCCCCGAGCTACCGGCTTACCGTATCAACGAGCTCCGCACCGCTGTGCGCCAGCATTTCGGACCGGCGGTGAATCGGCGGAAATCTGCTTCGGGACTTTCCCAGGCCCTGCGCTGGATTTTTGCCGGCAGCGGCGCCACCGCCCTCGCCGCGGTCATTCTCTTTTTTAATTTTGCCAACCGCTCCATCGAGATTGGCCTCTACCAGACCGATCTCGTGCGTGGCGATAACGCGGCCCTTACTGCACAGGATGTCCCCGCCGCCCGGATCATTGCCTTTGAGCAGGATGCGCCCTTCGATCAATGGCAGACTCAGCCGCTAGCCTGGACCGAACGCGCCAAGATCTGGGTTGATAACGAACACGATCTCCTTCACATCATCGCACGGGATGCCCAGGGCAAGCCGGTGGAGCATACCGAGCCCCTCGCTCCGACTGATCGGGAGCAAAGCGCCCAGATTAAGCAGGCGGTTGAGGCACTGAAGAAGTGACGTTCTCGTTCCCAAGTTTAACTTGGGAACGCACTTGCTGAGGCAATTTTATTGCCGATCCAGGCGTCCCCTTCACCGCGAAATTTGCGCGAAATAAAATTTCGCGGAGATCAGGAAACGTTCCCAAGTGAAACTTGGGAACGAGGAAGGCAGCGCTGCGACGTGACGGCCTAATTCGTTTCAAACCCGTACTTCGCCCAGATCGCCTGTCCTGCCTCACTGCTGCAATAGAGAATAAAAGCCTGGGCCAGCTCCGGGTTCCGGGCCTGTTTGGAAACTGCCGCAGTATAGAAGATCGGGGGCGCATCCGCCGTGCTGAGATGAAAGACATCAAATCCGGGCAACGAAACCTTCGCCAGATCGGTCTTGTAGCAAAAGACCGCGTCCGCCTGTTCCCGCTCCGCGACCGCCAGGGCCGCGATCTCCGTCGGCGCGTGGACATAAATGCTTTTCTGGTCCTCGCCCAGGAGATCGTGCTTTTGCAGCGCACGCGTGGCGACGCGACCTGACGCCACCAGATCCGGGTTGCCCAGGGCCACTTTTTTCCATTCCGTCCCGATCAAATCAAACCATTCCAGCTCATCATCCTTCACCAGCGCCTTGCGCCCGTAAACGATCAAGGTATTTCGAGCGAGCGACCTCTGCCCATCGCTCACCAGGACCCCCTTCGCGGTCAAATCGCGCATATCCTCCACATCGGCACTGATCACCACGTCCCAGACCGTCCCGCCCTCCACCTTCGTGCGAAGCGTCCCCGCGTTGGTCAAAGTCAGAGGCACCTGCGGCCCGGAATCCTGCGTATCCGCCCAACTTTGCGCCAGTTCCTGCAAAACCTGCTTGAGACTGCTATCCGCCACGATGGAAACGGAAACAGTCGAGCTCGGCGGTGCATTTGTTGGTGGTGGCGCGGGAACCGGCGTGGAACTTGATGGCGCAAGATTGACCTCGGGGGGCGTCAGCCCATCGGGAAGCACTGGCTGGGCGGGGCGGGGCTGGCTCGGATCCACCGGACGCGCCGGAGTCGCGTTTTGTGCAGGAAGCGACGCCAGACCGAGAACCAGAAAGATCACGCCGCAAAAAAGAGGTTTCACTCGCGGCAGCTTACAAATGGCCGTAACGCCTTGCGAGCCAAACCGTGCTGAAGTTTTAGTCAGCCGAAGCATCTATTGACCAAATGGGATTTCTAATCGGAGCAAGACTTAGCACGCGACAATTTGAAAGGGTGGGTATACCCTTAACGCACCTCCCATGACGCCACAAGGTTACCTCGCCCTCGTTCTTCACGCGCATCTCCCCTTCGTCCGTCACCCCGAATACGAGGAATTCCTCGAGGAGGATTGGTTCTACGAGGCGATCACCGAGACCTACATTCCGCTCGTCGACATGATGGACGGGCTGCTCAACGACGGCTGTGATTTCCGCTTAACCATGTCGATCACGCCGCCGCTCGCCGCCATGCTCGGTGATCAACTCCTGCAGGATCGCTACGTCAAGAACGTCGATAAGGCCCTTGAGCTGGCCTACAAGGAAATCAACCGCACCAAGGGCGATCACCAGTTTCACGAACTCGCCTGGTTCTATCTTCACCGGCTCGAAAATTGTCGCCGCGTCTTCGTCGATAAATATCACCGCAATCTGCTCACCGCGTTTCGCAAGTTCCAGGACGCGGGCAAACTTGAGATCATCACCTGCGGGGCCACGCACGGCTATCTGCCCTTGATGACCGAATACCCGGAGGCGATCCGCGCCCAGATCATGGTCGCGCGCGATCACTACAACGAGTGCTTCGGACGCAATCCACGCGGCATCTGGCTGCCCGAGTGCGCCTACACGCCGGGCATCGACAAGTTTTTGCAGGAGGCCGACATCCGCTGGTTCGTCGTCGATTCCCACGCCATCATGCACGCCGATCCGCGGCCCCGCTACGGCGTCTTTGCTCCTCTCTTTACCCGTTCCGGCCCCGCCGCCTTTGGCCGCGATATCGAATCGAGTGTGCAAGTCTGGTCTTCCATCGACGGTTACCCCGGCGACCCCAATTACCGGGATTTCTACCGCGACATCGGCTACGACCTCGATCTCGAGTACATCAAGCCTTACATCCAGTCGAACGGTTTGCGTAAATTCACCGGCCTCAAGTATCACCGCATCACCGGCCCCTCCGGTTACAAGGAAGCCTATCGCCCCAACGTCGCCCATGAGCGCGCAGCCGCGCATGCGGGTAATTTTGTCGATAATCGCCGCAAGCAGATCGAGCACCTGCACGGCGTCCTCAACATCGATCCCATTGTCCTCGCCCCTTATGACGCCGAACTCTACGGCCATTGGTGGTATGAAGGCCCTGAGTTTCTTAACTACGTTTTCCGCAAAGCCTTCTATGACCAGCAGAGCTTCCGGACGACCACCCCCGGGGAGTATCTCGAACGATATCCGACCCAGCAACTCGCGATGCCGAGTGCGTCGTCATGGGGCGCGGAGGGCTACTACAAGGTGTGGCTGGATGAGCCCAATGCCTGGATTTATCCCCACCTGCACACCGCCGCTGGCCGCATGATCGAACTCGCGCGGCAGTACCGCGATTGCTACGGCCTCTATGATCGCGCGATGAAACAAGCCGCGCGGGAACTCCTTCTTGCCCAATCCAGTGACTGGGCCTTCATCATGAAGACCGGCACCATGGTTCCCTACGCCGTCAAACGCACGCAGGATCATATCCTCCGTTTCACCCGCCTCTACGAGCAACTGAAGAGCAATACCCTCGACGAAGCCTTCCTCGCCAACTGCGAGTGGCGGGACAATATCTTCCCCAATATCAATTGGCGGTATTACATCTAGATATTGTCGACGATTTTCCCAGGATGGCCCGGGTGCGCTCGAATCAATTCGAGCGCACCCGAACTTTAGAAATTTTGTCATCCTGAGCTTGTCGCAGGATCAGCCTCCAGAAGATTACCGAGTTCAACATTAAATTCTTTTTCGCGAAAATCACTCTTCGCAAATCTTCCAGATACCTAACCGTCTCCGGGAGCTGATCCTTCGACAAGCTCAGGATGACGGCATTTTTCAATCGTTCGACTTTCGCAAGGATCTCTAGCCTTCCAGGCCACCATCATGCTTAAGCGTTAGTCGGAGTCGGCGGCTCATTGCCGTCGCTGCTGGCCAGCTTGCGGGCCATAGCCAGAGCTTCGGCCTGGGTCTGGACGGTGCCTTCCAGTTGGGCCACACGGATAGCCTCAAGAATCCGGCCCACCTCTCGTCCCGGCAGGATGCCCATCGCGAGCAATTCTTTCCCGCTGATCAACGGCGGCGGATTGATTTCCTCCGCGCTCATGGTTTCCATCTGCCTTTTCATGAACTCATAGTGCCGTAGATCGCCGTGGGAACTGGCGCAATCGATTCGGTGCAGTTCCAGTTCAAGTGGAAAATTGGCCCGCGCCATCATGCGCTTGCGAGTGCTGGGCCGCATGTGCGGGACATCCTTGAACTGCATGTGGTGCTGCACCAGTTCACGGACGGTCTGGATCGTTTTGTTATCGTAACGCAAGCCAGTCATGATCTGCTCCGTCATCTCCGCACCGACGCTCTCATGCTCGTTGAAACGGATGCGTCCATTCTCATCAACCTTCGCGGTTGGCTTTTTCCCCACGTCATGAAAAAGGATGCTGAGGGCCAGCTCCAAGTTCGGCTCTTCGATCTTGGAAAGCATGAGCCGGACGTGTTCGTAAACATCGCCCTCGGGATGAAACTGGGGCGGTTGCTCCACGCCATGCATGGCCGCGATGTCGGGTAGCACTTCCGCCAGCAATCCGCTGCGGTCGAGCAGGTCGAGACCCAGTTCCGGTTTCGCCGCCGTGAAAATCTTGTTCAGTTCATCGCGAATCCGTTCCGCGCTGATGGTGCGAATCTTGGCCGCATCCGCACAAATCGCGTTCCAGGTTCCGGGCTCGATCTGAAAGAAAAGCCGGGCCGCAAAACGTATCGCCCGCAAGAGCCGCAAATGATCCTCCGCGAAGCGGTCCGCCGGATTTCCAATCGCGCGAATGATCTTAGAGCGGAGATCGGCCTCGCCACCGACGTAGTCGATTAGTTTGTCCGCAACCGGATCGAAGAAGAGACCGTTCACAGTGAAATCACGGCGTTGCGCGTCTTCCTCCGCCGTGGCGAACCGGACGGAATCGGGGCGCCGTCCGTCGGTGTAAGCGCCGTCCTGCCGGAAGGTCGCCACCTCATACGAGTTCTCGCCCACCAGCACCCGGACCACGCCAAAACATTTGCCGGTCAGGTCGGTAACGCGCGGAAAAAGTTGTTGCACCTGCTCAGGTCGCGCACTGGTGGCGATATCGTAATCCTTCGCCTCGATTCCCAGCAATTGATCGCGAACACAGCCTCCCGCGAAGTAAGCGGTATGACCGGCTTGCTGGAGTTGGGCGACGACATCACGGGCCTGCAAATTCATCTCTCAGAAAAAATAGGGTTCACTTCGGCGAGATCGCTCGGAGGCGCCGGGGTGTGGGTTTCATGACGGTAAAGGAAGTAGAAAGGACCGCCGAACAGGCTCCAGAGAAGGTTGAGCGTAAAATAGGTCAGGGAAAAAGCCGTGGCGTGATCGATATCAATGTGGACCAGGCCAAAGAAAGTCACGAAAAGCAGCTCCCGCACCCCGAGCCCCGAGATGCTGATCGGCAAAGCAATCAGCATGTTCACGATGGCCAGGATGGCACAGAACGTGAGTAAAGGCGGCTGCAAGTGGAGCGCGCGCAAGATGCAGTACCCCATCAGCGTCGCACAGACGTGGGAAGGCAGCGATCCCACCAAGGCGAGAACGTTCGTCCCGAAAGCGCGAGCCGTCGTTTCATAAGCGGCAATCAGGGACGCCCCCTTATGCGCCATGGGCAAGCGGTTGACCAGCGATCTGATCATGGGGTTCTTGAGCAGGGTCGGCCCGAGACAGGCGACCAAGGAACCTACGACGCCACCCAAAGCCAGGAGATAGAAGATGGCGGTATAGACCTTGGTAAAGTGCTGAGAGAAAAAGAGCGGCAACTGGGTAACGCTCAAGGCCACGCCAAAAAGCAACAACGCCACCATGCCGATCACGCGATCAACGATGACGGTGAAACCGACGGCCGTCCGGCGGCTCGGTACGGCGCGGGCGACATAGTAAATCTTGATGACATCGCCCCCTGTCGTCCCGAGAAGAAAGGCACTGAAAAACTGGCCGATCATCGTCAGCTCAAAAATGCGCCAGAACCGCAGATGCACCTCATGCACGCCGAGCAACATGCGCCAACGCCACGAAACAATCAGGAGCGTGGGAATAAAGCAGAGGAAACCGAGAATCAGCCAGTCCATGTCCGCCGTGCGGACGATGGCCCAGAACTTGACCCAGTCGATCTTCCGGACCAGCCAGAGGATGAGCAGCAACGAAACCAGCGTGCGAAGAATCAGACCGAGGCGGCGACGTAGGAATTCCATAAATGACGACTGGCTATGACCTGTTCTTCCGGTATCCCGGGCGAAAGTTCCAGAACAGGGATAGCGGTTTCGGGCAAAAGCGGCAAGAGCGAGGAGAAATCGATTTCACCGTGCCCCAGGGCGAGATGATCCTCCTGCGGGCGGCGGCAGTCATGGATATGGCAACCCAGGAGGCGCGGGGCACGAAGTTTCAGAGTCTCCTCATGCGAATGCCAGCCCAGAAATGCCTTCCGCGCGGAGTGACCAAAATCGTGCCAATACCCGACGACTTCGGCAGGAAACGCATCCAGTACTTGCGGCATCTCTTCCTCGTGCGGAAATTCCTCAAAGACCTCCCGGATTTCGAACCCCAGCTTGATTTTGTTTTCTCCGGCCATCGCCACGAGCGGTTCGAGCTCTTCCTTGATCTTGGGCCAGAGTTTCTCGAAAATCTTTTTGCGCTCTTTCACCGCTTCGACTTTGACCTCCGCGTACTGGCGATCAAGAAAACCGCCTTCGAGAAAAATCTTTTGGAGCTTGTCCGTCACGCCATACGGTCCGGCGCTTCCCAGATGAAAAACGACGGCACTCGCCCCCAGTTTGGCCGCCTGGCGTATCGTCTCCTCGCTCGCCTTGCGGGCGGCGTTGCGCATCGCCGGGCGCGAATCGGAAAACTCGTAGCAGTTGGGATTAGGCCGATAGACGCTGGTCGGTACGGGACAAAAATTATGGAGCGTCCGTATTTTGATCACATCCTCTTCCCACGCTTTCAAAACCCCCGGCCAAAGAGAGAAACGGATCGCATGTCCCAGCTCCACGGCAGGAAATCCAAGTTGCCGGATTTCCTTGAGCATCTCATATCCATCCTGATGCCGGTAAGAATTCCAGCAGGTGGAGAGAGCCAGGGGCAACATGAGTGCTTTAATCTACCACGACTTGAGGCGAATCGTCATTCCGATCCTGCGGGAGCTCATCGGCGGCGAACAAGGCATCAGCGCAGGCTAAGCGGAACGGGACGCGAGCTTTGAACGAACCGAAGCCTGACCCAGCAACAGTCCGCGATCCAGGATGAGCAAAAGCACCAGGGCAAAGAATAGGTCTCCCGCCATGGCGTTACGCAGGAACATCCAGGTCGGTTCGTAACCGGGCAAGCCCACCGTGTTCGCCTGCAACCAACCGGCAAAGCTCGGCGCATAGCCACCGGTCATGCCAACGGCGATATCGTGCCACCAGGAAAAGGTATTTGAGACGATGTAGAAAAACAGGGAGCAAAACAGGCTGCCCCCAATGATCTTGGTCAGCGACTGACGCTGGGCGATGAGGATACCCAGGCCCCCTGCCGCGGCATAGACGGCCATCGACAAGACGGTCCACCAGGAGAAAACCGAACCGGACCGATCCGTCAGGTAATTGACCTGCAGGAAGGCCAGATCCGTCACCAACAAGGCCACCGGTCCGACGAGCCACCCCCATTGCCGTGGAAGATACATCGCACCCACAAAAGCAATGGCCATGAGCGGCGATACATTCGGGCTGATCGTCGGATAATAATTATTGAGCAGCCGGAGAAGGACGCAGCCAAGAATGAGAAAAAGGGCCAATTGGAGAGGGGATGATTCGCGCTTCATATGTGAGAAAGCTTACTAAAGCCACACCGCTCCAGAAAGGCAAGCAGCCAACTCATGTGTGTCCTCCCGGATGGCAACAGACTACCGCCAGTTCCTGGCGGCACTTGTGACCGCTTATAAGTGCATTCAGTCCCGGGCACACTTGCAAAAATTTCACTCTCCCAAGGATTTTTTTAGCGCCACAGAATCGGCGAATTATAGCTTGCGAGACCTTGCGCCAAGCCTCTAACCTGCCGGTCAAGTTGTAAAATAGGCGACTTAATCATTAACACGTTTCTGATCGCGCTCAGTCAAATAGGGCCAAGGAATAATAATCTGCGGCATAGACTTAGCTAGCCTGACCCTCAGAATAGTTTTACCTCGTCGCGCAAATCATACGAAATCATGGCCCCAAAAAAACCGAAGCTTGTCATCATCGGACTGGATGCAGCGGTCGAACGTCTCCTCTTGCCTTGGATCAAGGAAGGCAAGTTACCCAATCTTGCCTCGTTCATTAAACAGGGAATCCAAGGGCCGCTTGAGTCGGTGATTCAACCGCTAACGCCTCCCGCGTGGACCGCGTTCATGACGGGGAAAAATTCGGGCAAGCACGGCATCTATAATTTCATCCAGTATGCACCGGATCGGTACAGCATGGTGCACACGAACGGAGGCAGCCGCAAAAGCGACAGCATCTGGAGGATTCTCAATCGCGCGGGACTCACCGTCGGGGTCATGAATACCCCCTATACCTACCCGCCCGAAAAAGTGGATGGATTCCAGGTTTCAGGTTTTGACACCCCTTCCGCCGACAGCGCCTTTATTCATCCGCCGGAGCTGAAGAAGGAACTGGAGGAAAAGATCGGCCGGTTACGTCTGGATGTCCGCTATCTCGGCGCGATGACGAACCTGAAAAAGCGGGGCGAGGCCCTGGAAGAATTGCAGAAAAGCGATGAACAGTGGAAGCGCATGGCGCTCTACCTCCTAGAGAACCATCCGCAGGATGTGATGATGTTCACCTTCATGTCTGTCGATACCGTTCAGCACCATTTCTGGCACTACATGGATCCGAACCACCACGGTTACGACGCCGAGGGAGCCAAGCTCTTTAAGGACGCCATTCTTCAAGTCTACCAGCGGCTGGATGGAGTCATCGGGGAGATTCTGGCCAAATTGGATCCATCCGAGACACGGGTGATCATTTGTTCCGACCATGGCCAGGAGGGCATCTCGGACCGGACCATCTACGTCAACCGCATTCTCTCGCAAGCGGGGCTCTTGTTCTACAAACCCAAAAATCCATTCAAGCAAATCTTCAATGCCATCGCCCGGCCAGTCCTGGCTTTTTTGCGCGCGACCTTGTCGAGCAAGATCAAGCAGATCATCTCCGGCATGTTCCACCAGGTCCGGGCCAATGCGGACGATATCACCACCTCCTTCAACGAGATCGACTGGAGCCGCACCAAAGCCTACTGCAACGAATCCCTGGCCAGCCCGCCCTGTATCTCGATCAACGTCAAGGGACTCAAGCCCGAAGGCATCGTGGATCCGTCCGACTACGAGGCGGTCGTCAAACAGGTTTGTGAGGCCGTCCAATCGGTCAAGGATCCGCGCACCGGCAAAACGGTGGTCGCGCACTTGCATCGTCGCGACCAACTCTACACCGGACCCTATGCCTCGCATGCCCCGGACCTGACGCCGCAATGGTGGGGCGAGAGCCAGTTCAACGCGAAGCCGAGCGTGCGCTCAGAAGATCACCTGCCGCCGATCACGATCGAGCCTCGGGTACCTCTCACCAAGCCGGAGTGGGGCGGCCATCACACCATTGACGGCATCCTGGCCGTGCGCGGCGCGGGCATCAAACAAGGCGCCTTCTGCAAGGGTGCCCGATTAATCGACATGGCTCCTACGATTCTTTACATGCTCGACCTGCCGGTGCCCGACGACATGGATGGAAAAGTGCTGACGGATCTCTTTGAGGATTCCTCCCGCAAGGATGTGCAAAGCGTCGGCACCAATGAAGCCGCCAAGTCTCCTGAGCCTGCCGATCAGCCCTATTCCGAGGAGGAGCAGGCGTTGGTGGAGGAACGGCTCAAAAATCTCGGTTATCTGGAATAGTTTGATCCATGACCGACTTGACTGAGCGCCGAAAATACCGCGTCCTGATGATCGCGGCGTGCCCGTTTCCGGCGAATTATGGCACCTCCGGTTGTATCAAGGAGATGTGTGAAGTGATGGGCGACCGCGGCCATGAAATCCACGTCCTGACCTATCCTTATGGCGATGGCTCGCCCGTGCGTTCCGTCACGCTTCATCGCGTGCCTCATCTCGGTTGGTCCCGCGAAATCGCCGTCGGCCCCACGTTGCAGCGCCCCCTGTTCGACCTGCTGATGGTCTTCAAGGCCATCCACCTCGCCTGGAAATACAAATGCGAGATCATTCACACCCACAACTATGAAGGCCAGTTGATCGGGATCTGCGCGAAAGTGCTGACGTGGCGTCCTCTGCTTTATAACGCCATCAACACCATGGCGGACGAACTCCTCTCCTATAACGCCATTAAACCGGTTTTCATCGCCAAGGGCCTGGCCAGGTTTCTCGACTGGTTTGCACCGCGCATCTCGGATCACATCCTCACCTTGACCTCTGACCTCAAGGATATTCTCGTTAGTTGGGGCCTGCCCAAGGATCACATCACGGTTGTGCCTGCGGGCGTCCAACTCGAGATGTTCAGTAATGCCGATCCCCTCCGCTTCCGTAAAATCTGGAATCTGGGCAGCTCGCGCACGGTGCTTTACGCGGGGACCATCGACCAATTTCAGCGCGTTGACATCCTCATTGATGCTTTTAGCCGTCTCGGCCCGGAATGCGCGGACGTGCTCTTGCTCATCGTCTTCCCTTTCGCCCGGCGGGAGCGGAAGGAAGAATTGGCCGCACAGGCGCAAAAACTGGGCATTGCGGACCGCGTTCGCTTTGTCGATGAGCACCCGCTGGAGGATCTGCCCGATTGTCTGGCCCTGGCCGATGTCGCCGTCGTTCCCCGCCCACAGTGTCCCGGTCACCCCATCAAGCTGCTTAACTATATGGCGGCGGGACGCCCCATCGTCGTTTCCGCGGGCGGCGCGAAGGGAATCCGTCACCTCGAGAATGGCTTTATTTTCCCCGATCACGATGCAGCCGGTCTGGCTCAGGGAATAACGACTTTGCTACATGACCGCGAATTATCGGCGCGTCTCGGAACCGCAGCGCGGCAAACCATTCTTGAAGAATACGACTGGCGAATCCTGGCCCAGAAAATCGAGGGAATCTACGCCGGAATGCTTGCGAAAAAAACTCCCTGGTATGCGAGGGGCTATAAACGCCAAACGGCCGTTTGATTTACCTTGGCAGGACTATCCGCGAGGGCCGTTCCGGGCGAGCCAATGGGCCTGAATGTTCTTCCGGTAAGCGCCGATGAAGTTGAGGCCCTCTCGTAAAAGCGCCAGTTCCTCCTTATTGAGCGCCCCAAGTAACCAAAGCATCCCGGGATAAATCAGCAGGCAGAACAAAAGGCTGGTTGCCATTCCCAGAACCGTTGCATGGGGGAGAAACACGAGCACCCCCAAACAAGGGAGCGCCGCCAATGCTGGTTTCATCACGACCCGGATATCCAGCGGCAGACCTAGAAATGTGAGACGATAGGCGAGTGCGCCAAAGAGACCGAACTCGACCACGGCGATGATGACGCATTCGCTCAGGTAACCTATCCGCGGTACAAACCAGACCTCCGCGAGGATACGGATCGCAACCGCGCCGAGCATGATCTTGAAAAAGTCGATCTGGCGGTTAAGTGCACTGAAAAGAAAAGGAAAGAGCACGGAAACGAACATCGAGAAGACGGCCAGACTCATGATCATCAGGGCGGGAGTCGCCGGAAGGAAATGCTGGCCAAAGAAAAGACCGATCGCTTTTTCCGGCCAGGCCAAGCCCAGGGCTGTGATGGGAAAGCTCAAGATGCAGAACCACTTGATCGTTCGTTGGTAGACCACGGCGAATTCCTCACGGGCTTGATGAGCCAGCCTCACAAAAAGGGGAAACAATGGCTGGGTCAGAAGACCGGAAACTAGACTCATGCCCATGAGCAACCGGAAGGGGCAACTGAAGAGACCAAGGGAGAAAGGATCGACCAGCAGCCCAAGGATAAACATATCGAGTTGCCAGGCC
>CAIPBM010000192.1 GCA_903863295.1 uncultured Verrucomicrobiota bacterium
CAGTTCCCCCATCGAAGAAACCACTCCAATTAAGGGCGAACAGAATTTTCTGGTCGTTTTGCGCGCGAGAATAATCGATGGATCCCAAGACGTAACTAAGCATCAAGAATAAAGCGACCGCCACAGAAAATCGGCGCGCCCATTTTTTCATACCTCTTGTGGCATTCCGTCAATTTGGAAATTCCGTTAATTCCGTCTAAATTCTGCCCTCAATCCCCATACCCATTGGGATGCTTCTGGTGCCAGGCCCAGGCGCTTTCGATGATGGGCTGGAGACGAGGATACTTGGGTCGCCAACCGAGTTCGCTGGTGATTTTGTGCGAGCTGGCCACGAGACGCGGCGGATCGCCCGCGCGCGCTTCCTTGACGACAGCCGGAATCGGATGCCCTGTCACTTTACGGGAGATATCGAGCACCTGGCGCACGGAAAAGCCTTCACCGCTGCCGAGGTTATAACTGACGCTCGTTTCGCGACCGAGCGCGAGCATGTGGGCGGCGGCCAGATCGTGGATGTGGATGTAATCGCGGATGCAGGTGCCATCGGGCGTGGCATATTTCTCGCCGTAGATTTCGACCTTCTCCTTCTGGCCCAGCGCGACCTTCAGCACGTTCGGAATCAGGTGCGTCTCAATCCGGTGATCTTCCCCGAACTGCTCGCTGGCCCCGGCGGCATTGAAATAGCGCAGGTTGACGTAGACGAGACCATGCAGCTTGTCGTACCAGTTGAGAATCTGTTCAAACATGAGCTTCGATTGGCCGTAGGGATTGATCGGCTTTTGTGGCAACCGCTCATCCATCGGGATTCTTTCTGGCGTGCCATAGGTGGCGCAGGTGGAGGAAAAGATGAATTTCTTCACGCCAGCCTCAACGGCGGCATCAAGCAGATTGATGCCCGCAGCGACGTTGTTGCGAAAATACTTCGAAGGATTGGTCATCGACTCAGCCACCAGCGCGTTGGCGGCGAAGTGCATGATCGCTTCCGGCTTGGCCCCGGCTACCGCCTTGATGATCGTCTCCCGGTCGGCGAGATCGCCCTCAATGAAGGTCGCCCGCTTGTCGAGCGCCAGGCGATGGCCTTCCGTCAGGTTATCGAAAATGGTGACTTGATGACCGGCATTGATGAGTTCTTCCGAACAAATGCTGCCGATGTAGCCGGCTCCCCCGGTGACGAAAATATGCATGCTAAATTGAAAACAACCTCAGCCCTCAAGTCACGCGCGAAATAGTGGGCACGATACATCTCTCAACCTTCTCCCAAGTTCCGTCATCCTGAGCTTGTCGAAGGATCAGCCCCAGAAGAGTTGATCTCTATCAGCTAATTTCGAAGGCATACCGGGAGCTGTTCCTTCGACAAGCTCAGGATGACAAGCATTCGAAGACGAAATCCTAACCCTTCTTCTTTTTCGTCGGATTCCGCACCAGCTCCGGCATCGGCTTCTTCAAGTTGCGGTAGATCTGGATGATCGAGACGCAATTATTGATGACGTAGTAGAGCGAGAGCGCGGCGGCGAAGTTGTAGAAGATGAACAGGAAGACCAGCGGCATGAACTGGGCGATCTTCGCCTGGGCCGGGTCGCCGATTTGCGGCGTCATCCGCATCATCACCATGGTCAGGCCGGTCACCATGATCGGCAGGAGATTAAGCGAGAGGTGGCCGATCTGAAAAAACGGAATGATGAAGGGTAACGTGAAGGTGACGATCGAATCGGGTTGGGTCAGGTCATGCACCCAGAGGAAAGATTGCCCGCGCAGTTCGACCGCGTTCTGGAGCATGAAGTAGAGGCTGAAGAAGACCGGCATCTGCACCAGCGCCGGGAGACAGCCGCCAAAGGGATTGACCCCGTATTCCCGGTACATGGCAAAGGTCTCGGTCTGGAGCTTCTCCGGTTGATCCTTGTACTTGGCCTGGAGGTCCTTGAGTTTCGGGGCCAGCGCCTGCATCCGTTTGCCGGAACGGTTGGCGATGCTCTGCAACGGCCAGGTGATCGCCTTGATCATCAAGGTCAGCAGGATGATGGCGACGCCATAGTTGTGAAAGAGCAGGTACCAGACATGGAGAATGGTCAACATCGGCACGATCAGGATCGAGAACATGCCGTAGTTCATCAGTTCGCCCTGATTGTCGCCCAAGGCGTCGAGCCGGTTGTAATCCTTCGGGCCCGCGTAGAGACCGTAGCTCAGGCTGATCGACTTACCCGCAGGCACGTTGACCGCCGGGAAAAACGCGGCGGCTTCAATATCCGGCTCCAGCCCGGGCAGGAGATAGCCTTCCTCGTCCATGCCCTCGGAGCCCGAGGTGCCGAGAATGTAGCCTTCGCTGTTACGCTGGTTAAAGCACTGGAAGACCGCATGCTGAATCGTGTGATCGCCAGCGGGGGTCAGAAGCACGGCAAAGAATTGGTTTTCCACGCCGAGCCAACGCAAAGGCGCGTCATCCACGGAGGCGCTGGAGAAAAAGTCTTTCCCATCGCGCGTCTTGATGCCGATGAACGGAATGTAGCCGGGATTGAAGTCGCCGACCGTCGTCAGGTGGAATTTCTGCGTGTACCAGCCGGAGCCGAGGTATTGGTTGGAAATCGACTGGTAATGCTTGCGGACGAGGAGCGGTTCCGCACGGCCCACGCTCAGGGAATAAGCGGGAAGGGTCACGTCCGCCGTCCCGGTATTCGTCAAGGTGTCCTTCACATCGAGGTTGTAGACGAGAGGAACCGATTCCGGCTGTCCGAGCAGATGCGCAATCTTGTTGAGGAGCACGCGCAGGTAGCCACTCATCCCGCTGTCAGAATCCTGGCTGCGGTTGAAACTGTAGCTGCGGTCCCAGGTGACGCCGCCTGGCAAAGTGGCCGAGTAGATCAGCCCCTCAGGCGAATTCTCCTTAAGCTGGAAGACGGTGTTCTCAATATCCGGCCAACCGCTGAGCTGCAAGATGTTGGAGTGGGACTGTTGGTTCAGCACCACGGGGTTCGGCTTGTCCCGGTGCTGCGGGTTCACGTCCTTGACCTCAACTTCATGAATCGCAGCGCCTTTGTTGGTCAACGTGACGCGGATGGCGGAGTTCTCGAGGATGGTCATCTCCTCCGGCACCGAGGAGGGGGCCGCATTGGGCGTCGCCGAACTAAGGGCGGCGGGGGTGGAGGGAACCGGGCTGGGCACCGGATGTGCCGTGGCGGCAACGTGCGGCTTGGGCTTAGGTTCCGGTGGTGCCGTGTAGACCCACAAGACAAACAGCGCAACGGCACAGACTAAAACGACATTTTTACTTAAACGATCCATAGTTCAAAACTTAAGCAGATTATCGGGAGGCCCTACACGCCGGGGGAACGGGATCAAAACCGGTCCCGCCCCAGGGATGACAGCGTGAGATGCGATGCAGCCCCAAACCAAGCCCCCGGCAAAGCCCGTGTGTGCAGACAGCTTCCTCAACGTAGTGGGAACAGGTGGGTGTATAGCGACAGCAGCCCTGCAGCCCCAGCATCACTTTCAGCGGGGCAAAAACGACGCGATATGCGCGGATGAGGAAGATACAAAGCGACTGCATGAGCCGCCCAGCATGGCGAAGTTTCCCAAAAAGGCAACGAGAGAGAGGGCCAACCCAGCCAATCTCTCACCACGACCTTCCGAACAACTTCAACTCGACGATGTCGAATATCCGCACGATTCGGCCGGCTTGGCCTCGGGATTCCGTGATCTTTTCCGCAATCTCTTGATGGGCTGTCTCAAGTGATGGATGCTCTGATGCACGACATTGCAGGCTTGGTACGCCGCTTTTTCCAGACGGAGCGAGATTCCATATTGCTCAACCTGCTTAAAAAAACGTTTCTGCGCGTAGGCGTAAAGCTGATGATCAAAGCGGTTGAGCCGGGCAATCTCATCTCGAATCTCCCGCGGCAAACGATAATCGAGACAGCACGGGGTGATATTTTTGGGAACATAGAAGCGCCAGCGCCACCCACAAATCCGCCGCAAAAGCATAAGGGAAAGATCGAAGTGTTCCGTCAGGCCCACAAAGGCGAAGTACCGATCCAAATTTGTTTTCGCCTGTTGCAAGTGCTTTTCACTGCAAGCGCCGAAAGGCAAATCCCAATCGGCACCGGCCAGGGCGCGGGTCTGGCCGTTATCCAGTTCGCGCGAGACCGTTTCATGAGCGGGGCAATTCCAATCCGGCCGGCCCGGATCAAAGCGATGCTCCGCCGGGATGGTTCCCATGCGTCGTAACATATAGTAGTAGGAGGCAAATCGTTTGACGGGATCGCGTAACATGGTCAGGTAGCGCGCCGGTCCAGACACCTTTTCATGCAAGCCAAACCTCATATGGCCCATGATCGCCCGATAGGCCACCGGTTCGCCTTCAGGGCCAGGGGATAACCGATCCATTAACCGTTGCCAGCTTTCGGGGCAGAGCAGCCCACAGTGGGTATCGAGGACAATGCCATCCCGGTATTGATTCGTGGCGATATTATGAAAAGTCTGGCCGCCCGTTTTGGGGAGATGAAAAATGATGTCACAGGGGGACATCGCGTCTCTCGAGATTGACGTGGGCATCGCGACAATCAATTTATTACAATCTTGTTAGGAAATACTATAGATTTTTCTAGTCTTCTGAATTATCGATTTATTTTCTGAAAAATTTGCAAAACAAAAGTACTCGGTCTTCTGGACGACGATAGCTCGGATATGGTAAGTTAAAGGTGCATGGCGACGCTAAAGGAAATAGCTACATCGTTAAACCTATCGATTATGGCCGTATCCAAGGCCTTGCGGGATGCGCCCGACATTAGTGCGACCACAAAAGCGCGTGTTCAGGCCGAAGCACGCCGACTTAATTATGTCCCCAATCGCGCGGCGCAGAATCTGCGCTTACGCCGGAGCGGCTTGATCGGCGTCATTGTCCCACAGATTAATCACACCTACTACTCGCATCTGGTTTGGGGCATCGAACGCCAGGCAGAGGCTCTCGGCTTTCAGATTATTCTCGGGAGCTCGCTCGACCAAGCCGAGAATGAACTGCGGGAAGTGCAAAAGCTCATCGCCCGTCAGGTGGAAGCCCTGCTCCTGGTTCCTGCTGTTCGCTGGCAACACCGGCTCGCCACCCTGGAGTTGGTACGCGCCAGCAAAATTCCCATCGTTCTCCTGGACGCCTATCCCGCCGGAGCGGAAAAATTTCCGAATGTAAGCTGGGTCATTAGCGATGACCACCGCGGGGGTCAGTTGGCAACAGAACATTTGCTGGATTTGGGACACCGGGAAATTCTCTTCTTGGCCGGGCCGAATGGCTCATCCTCCAGCGCGGGTCGATTCAGCGGCTATCAACGGGCGTTGGCGGCAGCGGGTGTCCCCTACAGCGATACGCGGGTTTATCTTGCCGACAAGGATATCGCGTCGGGTCAAAAAGCGATGGCCCAGGCGCTTTCCGAAAAAGCCCCCTTCACCGCCGTTGTTGCCCATAACGATAGCGTGGCCATTGGTGCGGTCGATACCCTGCTGCAACAGGGATTCCGGATTCCGGAAAATGTTTCCGTCGTCGGTTTTGGCGATGGCATCCTGGCGGCGAACTTCCGGGTACCGCTGACCACAGTGCGGGTGCCATTGACCGAAATGGGCGAGACCGCCCTGCGTCTGGCTTTGGATCTGCAAAAAGGAATCGCGGTCCAGCCGCGGCATTTGCCCGTGGAAATCATCATCCGCTCCAGCACAAGGAAACTCTGATATCGAGTTGCATCCTTTTTGTTTTTCATCAATGTTGAGCCATGCCCGAAAATCTCGCTGACCTTGCCCCCGACCTGACCAAGGATTACCCGAGGAGTCCTCGCGCCCTTTTTGGCGGCTATGTTCTCGCCGGGCGTGTCCTCGACAAGTGCCGCGCCGTCTGCAACGGCACGGCGGGAGAGTACGATTACAATTGCGGCCTCGACCGGGTCTTTCTCGAATTCGCCGGCATCGATGCGGATGATTTCAAAAATTTTGTCGCCACTGGCGCAACCGATGACGAAGTCATCGCCTGGATTCATGAGCATGCCAAGGTCCATTCACCGGCGGAGATAGCCTCGTGGAATTTCACCCTGAAGTGCCGACGCATTTCTGAGCTCCCGCCGGATCGCCAAGCCTGGGTGCAGGAATATCTGCTCGCCAACGTTAAACCCGAGATTCAGGAAAAGGTGATTTTCAACTTCGATCTGCTCGACGCCGAGGAAGGCCGCCTGGGCTGATTCAAGGATGATGCTTGAGTCTTCCCGAAGCGGAGCACTCTCTCCATGACCAGCGCCATCAGCATTTTCGTTAACGGCCGCGCCCAGCAAGTCGGAGGTTCCGAGACCCTTGGCGGCCTGGCCAAGAGTTTTCAGCTTGATGCCAAGCGCGTCCTGGTCGAGCTCAACGGACAAACCCTCCTCCGTGACGAATGGCCGCAATACACTCTGCAGCACGGCGACCGCGTCGAGTTTATCCGAGTCGTGGCGGGAGGTTGAAGATGGGCGGCGGGCCGGATGGCGGGACATCCACCGTCCAGACATCATACTCCGGCCCGAACTGGGCCAGGCAATCGAGCGTGAAGCAGCGGACATAAATCAACGCCGGCAAAATCGCCACCGTGCCGACATACGGAAAAAGGCCGATGCAACAGGCGCAGCAGGCCATGATGGAGACGACAACCACGCCCAGATAAAGCGCGAAGCGGAGCAGGACAAAGACAATGATGCTGCCGGGATGTTTCGCGATCAGCCCCAGCGATTCAAGAAATGCGGGCCATGCCATCAGGCCATTACGAAACATCAGGGGAACGCCAAATTCGCGGAAAATGAAGAGGATAAAATTGAGCGCCATGGCCAGGACAAAATAGAGCGTGCCCACGGCGACGAGACCGCCAATTTCCCCACCCTCCGGCCAGCGGTGATGTTGAATCAAGGGGAGGCAGAGAATGACGGCAACAATCAGGATTGGGATAAAGACCGCGAAGGAGAAAACCATGAGCAAGACATAAAAAAGAAAGAGGCTGTTACCCTGCCGGGCATAAACCTGCCAGGGCCCGGCCACGGCACCCCGGTTGCGCACAATGTTATCGAGCAAGAGGAATTGCCCGCGGGTCCCCAGCCAGATAACCAGCAGGCTGATACCGAAAATAACGACGAGAAGGATCAGCCCAAATAAAATCATCAATCCCGTCTCCATGCCGGAGAAAGCATGGACTAAATTTGCCTTGATCTGGTCCACGTCGACCTGAGGCACTCCCGGCGCACTCAGGCGGTGGGAGACTGATCGGTTGAAATCCCCAGGCATGTTGAAGGAACCACCGTTGAATCCATTGCCTCCCTGCAAAAAGCCAGCGAGGAAAGCGCCAAAGCCAATCACGCACCATTTCCCAAAATCGAAGGGCCGGAAAAGGATGACCAGCATCCGTTCCCAAGCCGAATCAAAGGCGCGCGTAAAATCGATCATGTTGCGCCTCGAAGCATAACCCGACGGGCATGCGGGCCAAGCGCCAATTCCGGGAACCGAATTTTGATGCGCCTCACAGCATCAAACATCTGATCCATCATCTATCTAATTTTAATAATTTGCATAGCAGAGTGAAATAAAGTATGGAATTATTGCTTAGAAATAAAAACTTGTAAATTACGCTGCCTCGGCGATGGTACCTACTCTGACCTTATCAATACAAGTTTTGAATCGAAATAGCCGTTGAATGCATACGCAACTTCACACCGGTCGATTTTCAGTCCCTGCGATATTTGAGGCTGTATATATAGCTGGCCGCCTCCACTGGAACTCAGGCTCCTATTCACGCGCCCCAATGCCTGACGCGAAAAGGATCATGTGATTCCGCCCCTTCCAACTCCTGACGAGGATCAGCGATTGGAAGCCCTTCGTAAATATGCCTTGCTCGATACCCCTCCCGAGCAAGCGCTTAATGATCTCACCTCCCTCACTGCACAAATCTGCGGTGCACCGATTGCGCTGATCTCACTTGTCGACAAGGATCGCCAGTGGTTCAAGGCCAGCATTGGCTTCGAGTCCACGGAAACGCCGCGGGACATCTCCTTTTGCGGACACGCGATCCATCATCGGGATTTATTCATCGTGCCCGATGCGACCCTCGATGCACGCTTTGCCGATAACCCCATGGTCACGGAGGAACCCTGCGTCCGCTTTTATGCGGGTGCTCCCTTGATCAACCCGGAAGGTCACATCCTCGGAACGCTGTGCGTGATGGATCATGTTCCCCGGACGCTCGACGCCGCCCAGCAAGAAGCCCTGCGTATCCTGGCCCGGCAAGTCATGGCTCATCTGGAACTGCCCCGTCAGGCGAAAAGTCTGATCGAAAGTGAAAACCGCTTGAGCGTCGTCACCGATTACGCGCGGATCGGGCTCGTCATTCTTGACCAGGATAGGCGGTATCTCTACGCGAACAACGCTTATGCAGAGATTCTTGAACTGCCCCTGGATTCCATCATCGGCCACCTCGTCGCTGACGTTCTTCATGATATTTATGAGGAACAAATTCGTCCCCGCCTGGACCGGGCCTTCACCGGTCAACGCGTTACTTATGAGTTAATCAGATCCACCCCGAACGGCATCCGGCACTACAACGTCCAATACGAACCCAAACTCGCCGATGGCGTGGTAACGCTGGTTATCGCCGTAATTTCTGACATCACCAAGCGGAGGGAGTCGGAAATTGCGTCCCACCGGCTGGCCTCCATCGTTGAATCCTCCGACGACGCCATTATTGGTAAAAACCTGCAGGGCATCATTACCAGTTGGAACAAAGGTGCGGAAAAGATCTTTGGTTATACCTCTCAGGAAATGGTTGGCACCTCCATCCTGCGCCTGATTCCATCGGACCGGCATGCCGAGGAAACCCTTATTCTGGACAAGATCCGGAAGGGCGAAAGTATCCAGCACTTTGAAACCCTCCGGCTAACCAAGGAGGGTCGATTGATCGACATCTCGGTCACGGCCTCTCCCATCAAAGATTCAAGCGGTCAGGTTATCGGGGTTTCAAAAGTGGCGCGTAATATTACGGAGCGCAAAAAGGACGACCAACATCTTCAGCTGCTCCAGACGTGCATTGCTCATTTGAGTGATATTATCCTGATTACCGATGCCAATCCCATCAACGAGCCGGGACCCCGGATTGTCTTTGCCAATGAAGCCTTTGAACGGGTCACCGGTTATTCAGCAAGCGAGGTGATCGGAAAAAATCCCCGCTTTCTTCATGGGGAAAAAACGTCTCGCCGGGTGCTGGATGAAATCCGCCAGGCCCTCACGGACCAATTGCCGATCCGGCGCCAGATCGTTAACTATGGCAAAGACGGGCGGGAATACTGGCTCGATATCGACATCGTTCCAGTCTTTGCTTCCTCTGGAAAATGCACCCATTTTGCCGCGATCCAGCGGGACATCACGGAACAAAAGCGGATCGAGGAACAGCTCCAGCAGCAGGCCACCTTTCTCGACGAAGCACGGGATGCGATCCTGGCCCGCGACCTTGTGGGAAATATCCTCTTCTGGAACAAAGGCGCCGAGCGCATCTATGGCTGGGCCAGCGAGGAGGTCCTCGGTAAAAATGCTGGCACCCTTCTCTACCGGGATCCCAAAAAATTCCACGAAACAAACGATCTCACCCTTCAGCAGGGGGAATGGACTGGCGAACTTCAGCACCTCACCCGTGACAAGCGTGACCTGATCGTGGAGGCCCGCTGGAGCCTGATCCGGGATCATGAAGGCCAGCCCAAATCGATCCTCGCGATCAACACCGACATCACCGAGAAAAAGAAACTCGAGACCCAGTTCATGCGGGCGCAGCGGATGGAAAGCATCGGGACATTGGCCGGCGGTATCGCGCACGACTTGAACAACATCCTCGCGCCCATCGTCATGTCGATCGACATCCTCAAGCTCACGGCTTCCGATGAACAAACCAAATCCATCCTCGATACCATTGAGACCAGCGCCAAACGCGGTACCGATATCGTCCGCCAGGTTCTTTCCTTCGCGCGGGGGCTGGAAGGGGAAAGAATCGAAGTCCAGCCCAAGCATCTTCTCAAGGACTTGGAGCGTATCATCAAGGATACCTTCCCCAAGGACATCCGCCTCCACTTCTCGATCCCCTCCAACATCTGGACGATCCTGGGCGATCCTACCCAGGTGCATCAAATTTTATTGAACCTGTGCGTCAACGCCCGCGATGCCATGCCTCAGGGGGGTGACCTGACCATTAATGTCACCAATTGCGAGCTGGATGAGCAATATGCCTCGATGAATATCCAGGCCAAACCGGGCCGCTATGTATGTATTAGTGTCGTCGATTCCGGCACTGGAATTCCCCCGGAACTTCTCGATAAGATTTTTGAGCCCTTCTTCACCACCAAGGAACTCCATAAGGGGACCGGGCTTGGCCTCTCGACCGTCATGGCCATTGTCAAAAGCCACAACGGCATCATCAATGTCTATAGCGAGGTGGGCAAAGGAACGACCTTCAATATCTATCTGCCTGCCTTGGAATTTTCCCCCGACGCAAAAAGAATTTTTCCCGAGGTCATCCGCATACCGCGCGGCCATGGCGAGACGGTTCTGGTTGTCGACGACGAAGCCTCCATCCTGACCATCACCCGCCAGACCCTCGAGGCCTTCGGTTACCGGGTAAGGACCGCCACCGACGGGGCGGAGGCTGTCGCGGTCTATGCCCGGCACCAGTCTGAAATCGCCGTCGTGCTCACCGACATGATGATGCCCATCATGGATGGCCCCGCGACCATCCATGCCCTCCTGAGAATCAATCCCGCCATCAAGATCGTCGCCGCCAGCGGACTCAATGCCAATGGCGGCGTCGCCAAGGCCTCCGGCGCCGGGATCAAGCATTTCCTCGCCAAGCCCTACACGGCTGGAACGCTCCTCAAGATCATCCGGACCATCCTCGACGAGGACTAGCGGTACCTTTCCAAAGTCTCATCGAAATCACGGGAATAAAAGTCCGGGCTCCTTCGTCCCACAGTTGAGAGAGTGCGTAAGCAAAGAGCCTTATCCCCCGCCTTGGTGCCGTTAGAAATATCGTGACGGAAAGTCGACAGGGACGAATCGATCCGCTTATGATTCGGGCGCAGGCGCGGAGCCTGTAACGGCCTGACCTTATGAACTCTTTGAACTTCGAAGAAATTGTCGACCGTTTTTATCCCATGTTATATCGCTTTGCCCTGAGCCTGGCCCGCAATGAAGCGGATGCCTGCGACCTGACCCAGCAGACGTTTTCCGTCTGGGCGGCCAAGGGGCACCTCCTCCGCGATGCCTCCAAGGTCAAGTCCTGGCTCTTTACCACGCTCTACCGGGAATTCATTTCCAATCGTCGCCGGGAGATGCGCTGGCCCAAGGAGGAGATATCCGAGGTCGAACATGAGCTCCCCTGCGCCATGCCGGAATCGGTCGACCGGCTGGAGACCGCGCACGTCATGGATGTCCTCAATTCCCTGGACGAGACCTTTCGCGCCCCGCTGGTTCTCTTTTATCTTCAGGAGCATTCCTATGAGGAAATCTCCCAGATTCTCGACGTCCCCATCGGCACGGTGATGTCGCGCCTTTCCCGTGGAAAACAAAAGCTGCAACAGGCCCTGATCAAGTTTGAAGCCGAGGGCGACAGCAAAATCATTCCCATGAACCAGCCGCAAGGAGATGCCTCCCATGGATAGGAATGAAGCCCGCCTCATCCTCCAGGCCTATCGCCCCAACGGCGAGGACGCCAAGTCGCCCCATTTTGCCGAGGCGCTGGCGCAGGTGGAACGTGACCCGGAATTGAAAGCCTGGTGGGAGGCCCAGCAGGCCTTTGACCGGAAGTTTGCCGCCAAGCTGCAGCAAGTGGAGATTCCCCGGGATCTCCGCGCCAACATCCTCGCCAGTCGCAAGGTCGTCGCCTTTCCCGCCCGCACCTCCCAGCCCTACTGGCTGGCCATCGCCGCCCTGCTCATCATTCTTTGCGTGGCGGGTGGAATCGTTCATCAACGCA
>CAIPBM010000193.1 GCA_903863295.1 uncultured Verrucomicrobiota bacterium
CGGACATAAGTAAGAAGATTAGCTGTAAGACAGCCTATCCTCTCCTCCAGTCCCCTCCCATCTATTTTCACGGCCCCCCAGCCCTGACAACCTAAGCCAAGGATAGAAAATCTTAGAAATCAAATGTCGGAAACCCGATTTTCTTGGGGGACAAAACCATGCATGACCTACGATAAAAACTAGACCTTTCCCTTAGCACGGTTTAGTGTGTGCAATATGCTTCCCGATTTACGCAGGGATACCGTCAAGCTGGGCAATCTTCTGAGCATCGCCGAGCAGATTCAGGCATTCGGCCTTGGACGAAAGACGGGCGAAATTTACATCACGAATGTCGCCCCTCCTGCGCGCATTAATCTGGTGGACGGCGAGATTGTCGATGCCCAGTTTGGCCTGCGCTCCGGCATTGATGCCGCCGTGGCCTTAATCAACCTGACCGATCCGCAAACGGAATTCATCGTCGGCGAAAAAGCCCAGCGCCGGACGATTGAAATCCCCTACATGCAGGTCCTCTGTGAAGCGGCCCGCGTCCGGGATGAAGCCTCCAGCGATCCCGACAGCCGCCCGACCGAGCCGATTCGCCTCGCACCGACCAATCCCTATTTGCGGATCACGCTCGGCACCGAAATCAAGACCTTCCCCATCCGTCCCGGTCTCGCCTACGTTGGTCGCTCCACCGTCAACGACATCGTCATCAATGACGCCACCATCTCGCAGCGGCATGCCAGCATCGAATACTCACGCAGCGGCGTTTTTCTCAAGGATCTCGGTTCGACCAACGGCACCTACGTGGCCGGACAGCCGATCAAGGAGCGTTGGCTCGGGGTTCAGGACAGCGTCCAGTTCGGCGGCGTCCATTGCCTCTTCATCGGCGGCTTAAAAAAGACGGTGCATTAACCTGACTTCGCTTGTCCTGTGGCGGTAAAATCGCCACCCTATCAGGCCGTGGCCACATCAGATTCAACACACGACGGGCCGGAGCGCCCTTTTGCCAAATTGCGGCGGACCGCCTTTAAAATGAATTTTCTTCACCCCAACTCCGAGACAGATCCCCTGGAAATTCCTACCTCACCCGCCACGGAAGGCCGTCGCGTTCTCATCCTCTCCGCCAGCGCCGGCACCGGGCACATGCGTGCCGCGGAGGCGCTGGAGAAAGTTTTTCGGCAACAACCCGGCGTGGGCGAGGTTCGCAACATCGATGCCCTGCGCTTCACCAACAAACTCTTCCGCGACTTTTACTCGAAGCTCTATATCCAACTGGTCCAGAAAGCACCCAGCGTCCTTGGCTGGGTTTACAATACCACCGACGAGCCGTGGAAAACCGACCGCATGCGTCTCATGTTGGATCGTCTCAACACCGGACCGTTGGAGCGCTTCATCGCCAAGTTCAAGCCCGATATCACGGTCTGCACCCATTTTCTTCCCTCGGAAATCATCTCCTATCTCATCAGCAAGGAAAAACTCAACGCCCGTCTCTCCATCGTGGTCACCGATCTGGATGTGCATGCGATGTGGCTGTGCCGCACCTTTCATCGCTACTTTGTCGCGCTGGAAGAAAGCAAAGTCCATCTGCAAGCCCTCGGCATGCCCGGGGATCACATCACGGTTAGTGGCATTCCGATCGATCCCGCCTTCAGCGTTAAACTCGACAAGGCCGAACTCCGCGCCCAGGCCGGTTTCGATATGGAGCGGCCGCTCTTTCTCATCTCAGGCGGAGCACTCGGTGTCAGCCCGGCTGCGGGTGTGCTCGCGGGACTGGCCCATCTTCGCCATCCGGCACAGGCCGTGGTCATCTGCGGAAAAAAGCCCGAGCTGCAGGCTGCGCTGGAAAAACAGGCCCGCGCCATTGAGGCTGCTCATCCCGGCCTCACTTTCAAAATCCTTGGCTACACCGATGAGATGCATCGTTGGATGCAGATGTCCGATCTCTTCATCGGCAAGCCCGGCGGTTTAACCACCGCCGAGTCACTCGCCTGCGGGCTCCCCATGGTCATCGTGGCGCCAATCCCCGGACAAGAAGACCGCAATAGCGATCATCTCCTGGAGAAAGGAATCGCCATCAAGTGCAATGAATTCACCACGCTCGCCTACAAGATTGATGGCCTTCTCGACAACCCGGCCCAATTGCAGTCCATGCGGGAAAAAGCGACCGCATACGGTCGTCCTCACGCCGCCGAAACCATCGTCGATTCCCTCCTAAATCATCCCGTCGCCGAAGCCGCCCAGTTTGTCCCGGCCACGGGCTAGCCTGAGGCAAGGGCGTTAAGGATCAACGCCCAACTGAATCATCTGCGGCTTGACGAATTCATCGTAGCATTGAGGGCAGATCGAGTGGCTGAATTGCGCCTCCGAATGCTTACCCACGTAGGACTCGACCTGCTGCCAGTAATTTTGGTCATCGCGGATTTTTTTGCAGTAGCTGCATATCGGGAGCAGCCCGCTAAGTTGTTTCACGCTGATCAGGGCTTCCTTGAGCTCCTCGACCCGTTCTGTGAGGGTCTGCTGGAGCTCCACCATCTGCGCTCCCACTTTCACGCGAGCCAGGAGCTCGGTCTTGTCAAAAGGCTTGGTAATATAATCATTCGCTCCCGCCATCAGACCTGTCACGACGTCCCGCTTGGTATCGCGCACCGTGACGAGAATAAGAAAGAGCGGCATCGCATGGGGTAGCGCACGGGCCTGGCGGCAAACTTCAATGCCTTCCATCTCCGGCATCTCCCAGTCGATGAGCCCGACGATCGGTGTATCCGAGCTTTCCAGCACATTCAGCGCGTCAATGCCGTTGGCCGCTTCGATGACCGTGTAGCCCTCAGCGGCAAGAATAGTCCGGAGCAGCTTCCGGTTGACGTCATGATCGTCTGCGACAAGTACTGTCATGGTGTAAATTCCGATGTAATTACCAGTCTAGCACACTTTTGCTGACCCGTTTCTTACAAACAAGACAGACTCGCTTGGGGTCAACAACACACTGGAACGAACTGAATCCAGGACCTCCCGTAAGGAGAACCGCAGGCGAGACCGTCACTAGCTATACCCTATCGGAAAACTGTCGCGATGCAATTTAATCAAGTTAATTTCTTCAAAACCTGTCCTAGATGAGGAGGGATCCATGACTTGACCCGGGCATTTTCCTTCTCACCTCTCCAATCTTGGTTCTTACTTTGACCATGCGCTGGCTATTGACTTCCTGGGGCTCTCATGGCGATCTTCATCCCTTCCTCGCATTGGGCCGGGGTTTGGTTGCGCGCGGGCACGAGGTCACCCTGGTGGGGCATCCCGAATGGGGCCCGGAAACCGAAAACGCCGGACTTCGCTTTGTTTCCACCGGCGAGCCTTCGCGGGAGGATTTCATCAAAAATCATCCCGACGTCCTCTCCATGAAATGGGGTGGACTCGTCTCCCTGCATACGCTTATCCATAAGGCCATCGCTCCCGGCTTTGACCACGTCATGGCCACTCTCCTCGCAGAGGCCTCTCGGCACGATGCGATCATCACGCATCACTTCACCTTCCCCGCGCCTGTCGCCGCAGAACTCGCGGGTCTTCCTTATGCCACGGTCAGTCTGGCACCGGGTGTTGTTCCCTCCGCCTGGTCATTACCCGGCGCTAATTTCAGCCGGGCCGGGCAAGGGTTGCTGGCCCGCCAATGGAATCGATTCATCTGGTGGGCCGGGCAGCGCATCTCCTGTTCCATGGTCGATCCAGTCGTCAATCAACTGCGCGCCCGGCATGGTTTGAAACCAGTCCGCGATTCCGTTTTCACCGCTCATTCACCCTCGCTCAACCTCCAGCTCTACAGCGAACACTTTGCGCCGCGCCCACCCGATTGGAGTCCCGAAAAAAAGATGGCCGGCTTTTGCTTTTACGATCCCACCCATGCACCTGTCCTTGCGCCCGAGATCGAAGCGTTTCTTCAACAGGGCGAGCCGCCCATCTTGTTCACGCTCGGCTCAACCGCCGTTCAAAATCCGGGAGCCTTCTTCACCAGCGCGGTCGAGGCGCTGCAGAAGCTCGGCTTGCGCGGCATACTTCTCATCGGCCCGGAAAAAAACCGTCCCGCCCATCTGCCGGAAAACATCCTGGCGGTTCCTTACGCGCCCTATGGTCTCCTCATGCCTCGCGTCCGAGCTGTGGCGCATCAATGCGGCATCGGCACGCTTTCCCACACGCTTCGCGCCGGTGTCCCTTCGCTGGCTTGTCCCTTCGCCTTCGATCAACCCAACAACGCCCGCCGACTCGAATCCCTCGGCGTCGCTGAAGTCGTCCTGCCGCATCAACACACCGCTCGGCACCTGGGCTCCGCTCTGCAATGTCTCCTCGCTGGCGATGCTCCCGCGCAGGCTCGCTTTCTCGGCGAAGTCATCCGCAGCGAGGACGGAGTAGGCCGCGCCTGTACCATTCTTGAAGAGACCTTCTACGCTCCAGAACACCCTGATTTCAAAATTCCGTCATCCTGAGCTTGTCGAAGGATCAATTCGGGCGCGGCTACCGGGTTTCCGAACGGGGCCTGAGCCGTCTCCACACCACAACGGTCAGCGTCCCCAACGCGGCCACGGCCATGGCCCACCCGGCGGTTGGTTCGGGAACCGCCTCCGCCTCCACGGCGATGCCGACGGGATCGTCCAATCCCGTGATGAAATTGGCATCCAGGAGCGTGCCCGAGGTGGTGTACTCGCTCACCGTCCCATTGCCGGCATTCGTGACCAACAGGTCCGAGCCGGAGATGGCGATGCCAGACGGACCACTCAACCCGGTGATGAGAGAGGCATTGACCGTCGCGCCCGAGGTGGTGTATTCGCCCACGGTCCCATTATTGGCATTCGTGACAAACAGGTCCGTGCCGGAAATGGCAATGCCGTGCGGACTACTCAGTCCCGTGATGAGAGAGGCATCGACCGTCGCGCCCGAGGTGGTGTATTCGCCGATAACACCCGTGTTGGTGTTGGAGACGAACACATCCGAACCGGAGAGAGCGATCGCCCATGAGGGTGCCGAGATGAGCGCAGCGTTCACCGTCGCGCCCGAGGTGGTGTAGACGCCAACCCCGACGAGCTTACCACTGGCTGAGACATACAGGTCCGAGCCTGAGACCGCGACCCCCTCTGGAGCGCCCAATCCAAACATCTGGGCATTCACCGTTGCTCCCGAGGTGGTATATTTCCCGACACTACTGCTGTGCACGACATACAGGTCCGAACCGGAGACGGCGATGGCATAGTCTTGAAACAACCCCGAGATGAGCGAGGAATTGACGGTCGCGCCGGAGGTAGTGTATTCGCCCACGGTCCCATTGCCCGAATTGTTATCGAGATTGAGAACAAAGACCTGCGCGTGAGCGCACGGTGCAGCCAGCATCACCGCCACACCAGCGACCAGGCCGCCGAGCCACCCCGCGCGACCTGGGGCGCGTTTCCCGATTTTTGACGGAATCAATCTGTTCATAGTTTCGTTTCCTCCCTGGATGAGCTGGCGCGCGGCCGGAATATTCTATTTATTTAATTATTTCCAAACTAAGCATTACGAGCTTTTACCTTGATCGCGCCAACATGGCAAGACAAGTTAGGATATTGCCTTATTCCGATGAGGATAAGATCACGTCTTGACGTTAAGATACTTAACGCGCGGGGTAGCCTGAACAACTTAAGACTTCTGCAAAGGTCTCACTTTTAGAGTTTTGTCATCCCGGAGGCTGCGCCTAAAGGCGCTCGGCAAAATGAGGAGGCTTGCTTGCGCTATCGCGCAGGCCGTGTCGAAGGCTCTGTTTGGGCCGCTTTGTTCACTTCCCCCTTTTCTTAAAGCCACATTTCCCGTTTACTCCTTACCGATGAAATGGCGCATCGTCCTGACGGTTCTCTTTGTCCTCACGTTATTTGCAGGCTTTGCCTACTTGTACGTGAACACCTTCGTGCGCAAACATCAGCATTCGGTCATCCTCTTTGTCGTGGATGGCCTTGACTTGAACACCCTCAACGTCGCACGTCAGCAACTCGGCCCGCGTCCCCTCGGCAGCAGCATTCCGGACGATCCCACCATCGGCGACGCCCGTCGCGAGGCCGCCAATCGCGACCAGATGCTCAACCTCGATTCCTTCTGGAACGTCGCCCTCCTCAGCCTTCAGCAGCCCGGCCAGCCCGTGCCCGACGCAGGTGCCGACGCCACCGCCCTGGCCTGCGGACAACGGGTCGAGAACGGCTTCGTCGCGGCGAATCACGGCAGCGAGCCGCTCCAATCGCTCATCTACGCCGCCGAGCAATCCCAGCGCGCCACCGGTCTTGTCACCACCAGCTCATTCGTGGCCCCCACGCCCGTCGCCTTTTATTCCTCCACCAAAGGCACGCCCGATCCTTATCGCAATGCCTTCGAGTTGGTCTACTCGAAGATCGATATCATCCTCGGCGGGGGTGAGTCTTATTTTCTCCCGGCCAATGCCACGAATGAAATGGGCCGTCGCGACGGAATGAACCTGATCGACGTGGCCAAGAAGCGCGACTACACCGTGATTCGCAGCCGGGACGATCTCAACAAAGTCTCCACCTGGCCCACCTTGGGCACGCGCCATCTTTTCGGGCTCTTCGCTCCGGAGGATTTTGATTTCTCATCGCTCCAGCCTGCCAACCGACGCCAACCGTCCCTCGGTGAAATGACCCGCGTGGCCATTTCCTGCCTCAACTATAACTACAACGGCTATTTCCTTGTCGTGCAGCACGGCCTTGTTGCCCGCGCGGCGGAGCAGAATCTTGGCAAGCTTGCGGTGAATGAAGTGGCCGAGGTCGATGAGGCCATTCAATCCGCCGTCGAATACGCCGGGCCCGATGCACTCATCATCGTGACCAATAGCTACAGCCTTGGCGCGATCGGCCCACTCCCGCCTACGACCGCTGGTGATCTCGTGGCCGCGACTCCCACCGTCGATGCCAAAGGTGAACCGGTCAAGGCGCTCATCATTCCCATGGCGCCGCCCGCACCGCCGGCCTGGCTGGCTGGCCCCGGAGGTCCGACCGTTACCAAGGCCCAGGCCGACTGGCTCCGTCAGGCCTATGCCGATGGCACGTTCAGCGCGGGAGCTCCGGGGTTGCAACAGCCGCAGCCCGCGCTGCGCTTTCAAACCCATGCCCCGATTACCGCCGAGCCCGCCTGGCTCGCTTCGCGCGGGGAAGGCTCCAGCCAATTGCGCGGGTTCATCAACAACACCGACGTTTTCGACATCGTCCGGGAGCAGTTTTGATTTTGTAACCTGTCTTCTCGCGTAATTTCATTACGAGCTAAGCTCATGACCCTGACCGAAATTCGCGCCGCGCTCGATTCCCGTGGTCTGCGCCCGCTCAAGCAACTCGGCCAGAATTTTCTTCACGATCAAAACCTCGCCAAATGGCTCGCCCTGCAGGCCATTGAAGGAACTGCTGCCGGTGCGACTGTTGTCGAGATCGGCCCCGGCCTGGGCGCTCTCACCGAATTTCTGTTGGAAGCCCGGGTCAAGCTCGTCGCCCTGGAAAAAGATCGCGGCTTGTCCATCTTTCTCCGGGAAAGATTCGCCGCGGAAATCACCGGCGGACAACTGGAATTGCGGGAAGGGGATGCACTCGACCTGCTCCCGCAACTTGGCCTGGCCCCCGCCGTGATTTGTGGAAATCTTCCCTACTACATCTCCACTCCGCTGCTCATGGAATGCCTGCGCCTGCCCGGAAATCCGGCGCGACTTTTCTTCCTCATGCAACGGGAAGTGGGCCTGCGTCTGGTCAGTCATTGCGGCAACAAGACCTACGGCGCGCTTTCGGTTTTGATCCAGACCGGCTGGGACGTGAAGCTGGTGCGGACTCTGCCCGGCTCCGTTTTTTATCCGCCGCCGGAAGTCGAATCGGTCGCGGTTCAACTCATCCCACGCCTGCAACCGCTTGTGGCACCCGAGGAGCGGGAAAGCTTCGCCGCCGTCGTCCAGCGTGGCTTTTCCCAGCGGCGCAAAAAGCTCTCCAATCTTCTCCCCACGACCGATGGTCGTCGCGCGGAGCACCTCACCCCCGCCGAATGGGTCGATCTCTGGCGCTCCTGCGAATCTCAGAGGTAGCCGTCGCGCGCCGCGCAACGGTGCAGTCCGTCGCGTAAGCGACTCCTAAAAAATCCGTCATCCTGAGCGAAGCGCAGCGAAGTCGAACGGATCTCTAACTATTCCGCTCGGAAAACCCTGTTTTAATTCAGCCCAACCGATTATCCAAGCGTTACTTCTTCCCCAAAGAAGGCGGCCCCTTCGGCCCACCCTTTCCACCCTTAGCAATTTCTCCCATCGGCGTTCCCTCCAGCAACGGAGCAAACCGGCTCTTGTCGATCGCCTTCATGTAAGCCTCCTGAGGCGAGACAATTTCTCGCTGGAGCAGATTATTGATCGCGTCATCCATGAACTGCATCCCCTCGGATTTACCGCTGATCAACACGTCGGTCAGCTTTTCCACCGAGCCCTCGCGGATGATGGAGGAGACCGCATTGTTCGCGATGAGAATTTCGTTCACCGCCACGCGACCGCCCCCGACCTTCTTCATCAGCAACTGTGCGACGATGCCCCGCAGCGACGCCGAAAGCATCGTGCGCACCTGCGGCTGCTGGTTGCTCGGGAAAACGTCGATCATACGGTCGACCGTCTTGCGCGCATTGTTCGTGTGGAGCGTGCCGAAAACGAGCATGCCCGTTTCCGCCGCCGTCAGGGCCAGAGCGATCGTTTCCAGGTCGCGCATTTCCCCGACGAGCACCACGTCGGCATCTTCGCGCATCGCGTTGCGCAGACCGTCCGCGAAGCTCAGCGTATCTTCGCCCACTTCGCGCTGGGTGATGATGCTGAGCTTGTTGTTGTGCACGAATTCGATCGGTTCCTCGATCGTGATGATATGGCGTGCGTAGCTGCTGTTGATGTAATCGATCAGTGCGGCCAGCGTCGTCGATTTGCCGGAACCGGTCGGGCCGGTGACCAGGACCAGTCCGCCGCGAATGTTGGCGAAGCGCTTGATGACCTGCGGCACATTGAGCTCCTCAATCGTGGCAATCTTGTTCGGAATCAAACGGAAGATGCCGCCAAGACCATGTAACTGCCGGTGAAGATTACACCGGAAACGGG
Organism: uncultured Verrucomicrobiota bacterium; assembly: GCA_903863295.1. Taxonomy (GTDB): domain Bacteria; phylum Verrucomicrobiota; class Verrucomicrobiia; order Methylacidiphilales; family UBA1321; genus JABDGH01. The sequence goes on from CAIPBM010000193.1 coordinate 9,098, forward strand.
CTTCGCCGCTCAGCTCATAGGCCATATCGGCATCGCCCTTTTTGAGAAAATTCTCCCACCTCTTCGGCCCGGCCACCTCGCTCAGCATCTGCTCCATCTCCGCGTGGGTCAGGACCTCATCGCGGATTTTGGTCATGTCGCCGTGAAGGCGCATCTTGGGCGGTTGCCCCTCCTGCATGTGCAGATCGGACGCTTTGGTTTGGACGATGATGTCAAAATAATCATCGATCAGGATACGCTTGTGCTCGGTTTCGACGGAGGCAGACATGCCAACATCCTAAGCATTCCTGCAAGCGATGCCGATGCTTTTTTGCAGGATTTCATTCCCCTGCAGCGGCGGTCGATGACCGTCCTGCCTTTTTTTCTCGTTCCCAAGTTGCACTTGGGAACGCCCTTGCGGA
>CAIPBM010000194.1 GCA_903863295.1 uncultured Verrucomicrobiota bacterium
ACGGCTTCACATTGTCGGCGGTGGAAGCAAAAGCGACCTACTCAACCAACTCGCGGCCAATGCCACCCAGATTCCCGTTGTGGCCGGACCCGTCGAGGCGACCGCCATCGGCAATATCCTTGTCCAGGCCCTGGCCCTCGGACATCTCAAGTCGGCCTCCGAGCTGCGCCAGGTCGTGGCCGATTCCTTTCCTGGAAAAGCCTATCAACCCCAGCATCAGGCTGAGTGGAAACAAGCCCTGCAAAAATTCAACGAACTAAAATCATGAGCGAAAAATCCAAGCACCACTACGTCAACTACCTTTGGGACGAAACTGTCGCGGCGAAACTCGATCCGGTCGCCCGCCTCGTCTATCGCTCCAACCTGCTCGGCTCCGACCAGCGCATAACCAATACCGGCGGCGGTAACACCTCCGCCAAGCTGACTGAAACCGATCCTCTTTCCGGCGAGACCACGGAGGTGCTCTGGGTCAAGGGTTCGGGCGGCGATCTGCGTACGTCGAAGAAGGAAAACTTCTCCTCGCTCTACCAGGAGAAATTGCTCTCCCTCCAAAAAAATTATGCGAAGGCCCCGAAGCGCGGCGTGAAAAGCGCGATCGAGGATGAGATGGTGGGCGCCTACGCGCATTGCACGTTCAACTTGAATCCGCGCCCCACGTCCATCGATACGCCGCTTCACTCCTTCGTGCACTACAAGCATGTCGACCACACCCATCCCAACGCGGCGATTTCCGTCGCGGCCTCGAAAAATAGCAAGGAGCTGACCAAGAAAATCTATGGCGACGACGTCATCTGGACCGAATGGCAGCGCCCCGGATTCGATCTCGGTCTGAAGCTGCAGGAAGTTTGCCGCCAACATCCCAAGGCCCGTGGAGCCATCATGGGACAGCACGGCTTGATCAACTGGGCCAACGACGACAAAGCCTGCTACGACCTGTCCCTGGAGCTTATCGAAAAAGCCGCCCAATACATCGCCGCGCACGACAAGGGTGAAAAGACCTTTGGCGGTGCCAAGTTCACGTCACTTGCCCCGGAAAAACGTCAGGAGCTCTTTGTTCACATCCTTCCCTGGCTCCGTGGCCGGATCAGCCAGGCCCAGCGATGGATTGGCACGATTCAGGACGACGAAACCATTCTCCGTTTCGTTAACAGCGTCGATGCCCCGCGCCTCGCCGAGCTGGGCACCTCCTGTCCCGATCACTTCCTCCGCACCAAGATCAAGCCGCTCTATGTCGACTGGAATCCGCAGAAGGAGCATCTTTCCGCGCTGAAGGAGAAGCTGGAGGCGGGACTGGTGCAGTATCGCGAGGATTACGCCGCCTATTACCAAAAGTGCAAGCACGCCAACTCACCCGCGATGCGGAATCCTAATCCAACCGTGATCCTCATCCCCGGCCTCGGCATGATCGCCTGGGGCAAGGACAAGAGCGAATCGCGCGTCACGGCGGAATTCTACAACTGCGCCGTCGAAGTCATGCGCGGAGCGGAAGCCATTGATGAATATATCGCGCTTCCGATCCAGGAAGCTTTCGACATCGAATACTGGCTGCTGGAGGAAGCCAAGCTCCAGCGCATGCCCGCCGAAAAGGAACTGGCGCGGCAGGTCATCGCCGTGATCGGCGCAGGTAGCGGCATCGGCAAGGAAGTGGCCCATCGCCTGGTCAAGGAAGGCGCCCACATTGTCAGCATCGATTTGAACGCCGGCGCAGCGGAAGCGACGGCGAAGGAGATCACCGACAAGTATGGCCTAGGCATCGGCGTCGCAGGTACCGGATTGTCCAACTGCGGCCCCGCCATCGGGCTCGCCGCGGACATCACCAAGCGCGAAAGCATCCGCACGCTGCTCGATAACATCGTCCTCGCCTATGGCGGCCTCGATGCCATCGCGCTCACGGCCGGAATTTTTGTTCCGCCCGATACCACCGGCCACATCGCCGACGACAAGTGGGCGCTCACCTTCGCCATTAATGTGACCGGGGGTTATCTCGTCGCCGATGAGGCGCACAAGCTCTGGAAACACCAGGGACTCCGGACGAACCTCGTCCTCACCACCAGCGCGAATGCAGTAGTCGCGAAGAAGGGCAGCCTCGCTTATGACACGAGCAAGGCGGCGGCGAATCATCTTGTCCGCGAACTGGCCGTGGAGCTCTCCCCGTTGACCCGCGTCAACGGCGTCGCCCCCGCCACCGTAGTGCAGGGCAGTGCGATGTTCCCGCGCGACCGCGTCATCGCCTCGCTGGCCAAGTATGAGATCCCCTACTCGGAGGACGAGGACACCAACTCGCTCACTTCCAAGCTGGCTCAATTCTACGCAAACCGTACCCTGACCAAATCGCCCATCACCCCGGCTGACCAGGCCGAAGCAATCTTCCTGCTGTTGACCGCGCGTCTCAGCAAGACGACTGGCCAGGTCATCACCGTTGACGGCGGTCTGCACGAGGCCTTCCTGCGCTAGCCTGATGAAAATCTCTCTGTTCATTCCCTGCTTCGTCAACCTGTTTTACCCCCAGGTTGGCATCAGCATGGTGAAGATTTTGGAGCGGCTCGGCCATGAGGTGGACTACCCGGAAAACCAGACCTGCTGCGGTCAGCCGGCTTTTAACGCGGGCTACTGGGACGAATCCCGGTCCGTCGCGGAAAAAAGCCTGGAGACCTTTCGCGATGCGGAAGTGGTGGTCTCCGCTTCAGGTTCGTGCGGCGCGATGATGAAGGTTTTTTATCCGGAACTCTTCGCGAACACACCTCAACTCGAGCAGGCGAAAAATCTTGCGACGAAGACCTTCGAGTTCTCCGATTTTCTCGTCAATCAACTCGGCGTGACCGATGTCGGTGCCCGCTTTGAAGGCAAGGTGACCTTCCACGATGGTTGTCACGGTCTGCGTGAACTCGGCATCAAAAAGGAACCGCGCTTGCTCCTGTCCAATGTCAAAGGACTGGAATTGGTCGAGATGGGGGAGGCCGAAACCTGCTGCGGGTTCGGCGGTCTCTTTGCCGTGAAATTTCCCTCCATTTCCACGGCGATGGACGAAGTGAAATGCGGTTCCATCGTGGAAACCAAGGCCGACTACGTGGTCTCGAATGATTCGAGTTGCCTGATGCAAATTCAGGGCATGCTCGATCAGCAGAAGCGCCCGATCCGCAGTCTTCATCTCGCCGAAGTTCTCGCCCAAACCTCATGATCGCCTACCGCCAACAATTTCAGATTGCCGCCCGGAAGCTCACCGCTGATCTCCGCCACCGCGGGTTGATCCAGAAAGCGCTGAAAAGCTACGAGACCAAGCGCGATGAAAATAAGGCCAAGTACCAGGACTGGGGTGCCGCCCGCGAAGCAGCAGGTGCGATTAAATATGAAGCGGTCAACCATCTTGACCGCTACCTG